>DATBSH010000318.1:0-10239 GCA_036559885.1 Pyrinomonadaceae bacterium | reverse complement strand
AATTGGAGAATCTTTCGGGATGAGCAATCATGCCACCCAACATGCGGCCTACTTCCTCATAACCGCTTCTTAATTCCAATTGCCGGATCTGTGAGAGATAGCCGCACTCATATGCAAAATCCAGCCATACTTGCGTTTCTGTAGCTTCTCCGTCTGCATCAGCCATCTTGCTGATGAACATTCTTGGATAACGCTTCTTACGATATCCCTCACCGATATTGCCGGGGACACTACGCGACGCGCGACGAATTTGATCTGTGAGTGAATACTTTTCCTCCGATGGAAATTTCTTAGACTCGTAGAAGATTTCCATCGCTAAACGGAACGCCAACTTATAAACCTTCAGATCTCTGAACCCTCCTGCGAAGTTCATACTGGCTCCTTAAGCGGCGCGGAACTTTAGAAGCGGTAAATTTTAGGTAAGAGACGATAACTTGAAGGAGAATTGAATGGAAGCCGAATCGTTAGCCTGGGGGCCTTGAGCCTGTTGCAAGAGAACTTGCGTCCGTTCCTGCCGACTGCTCCTGCTCCTGCCGACTGCTCCTGCTCCTGCCGACTGCTCCTGGTTTCTGCCGACTGCTCCTGCCGACTGCTCCTGGGTCACAGACCGAATTCATTGATCAGTCTGTGTAGATACGAGCGGCTAATCGAGAGACGCTTGGCTGCGGCCGCTTTGTTTCCGCCCTCTGCTTCCAGAGCATCGACAATCAGGCGTCGCTTTAAAGCCATAATCTCGCCTTCAAAGGTCGTTTCATCAGACTCACCGGAATGCGGCAGAGCTTTGAGCATTTTCTCCGGAAGAAACTCGAGGCCGAGTGCCGGTTGGCGGTCCAGGAGAACAAGTCGCTCCATTAAGTTTTCAAGTTCGCGAACGTTGCCTGGCCAGTCGTATTCATGCAAAGAATCGACTAACTCCGGAGATAGTTGGGGCGTCGCGCGCCCATGCTTTTCGGCAGCTTTGGCTGCGAAGTGCGCAGCCAAGCCAGGCACGTCTTCTCTCCGCTCTCGTAGCGGAGGCAACGTTAACGGCACTACGTTTAGCCGGTAGAAAAGGTCTCTACGAAATTTCTCACCCGCAACCTCAGTCTCCAGATCACGATTGCTCGCCGCGATTAGGCGAATGTCGACGTTCAAGGTTTTGGTCCCGCCGACGCGTTCGAAGGCCCGCTCCTGCAAAACCCGCAGCAGTTTTACCTGCACATTTGGCGACAGTTCGACAATCTCATCGAGAAACAGAGTTCCGCCGTCAGCCAACTCGAATCGCCCCGCGCGCGCGTTTGTTGCAGAAGTGAAGGCGCCTTTTTCGTGGCCGAACAGTTCGGACTCGATCAATGACTCAGGCAAAGCCGCACAACTCACGGCGATGAAAGGCGCAGCTGCGCGCCGGCTTTCTTCATGAATGGCCCGGGCAATCATTTCTTTTCCCGTTCCGTTTTCGCCGATGATCAGAATTGTTGCATTAGTGTCTGCAACTGCGCGCGCTTGCTTGAGTGTCTTCTCCAACGACTGGCTCGATCCGATCAAACGGCCAAACCCGCGCGCTCCCACCAGTTCGTCGCGCAAGCGAGCGTTTTCGACCTCCAACCGGCGCATGCTCGCTGCCTGCTTAACAATGTGAAGGACCTCGGCCGCATCGAGTGGCTTTTCAAAGAAGCCGTACGCGCCACGCTTAACCGCTTGGAGTCCCGCCTGTTTCGAGTTGCTTCCCGTGATCACGACTACCTGGGCAGGCAGTTCCCGGTCTCGCGCTGCTTCGATGATCGCCAGACCTTCGCTTATGTCTTCGATATGCGGTGGCAAATGCAGATCGCTGACGACAACATCAATGGTTTCCTGTTGCAGTAGCCTAACAACCTCAGCGCGGGATGTGGCTTCGAGCACTCGGTAGTCAGAGTGTAGGGTCCAGAGTAAGGCGCGGCGTACGGACTCGTCATCGTCTACAACGAGTATCGTCTCCTTGAGTAGACCTTCCTGAGCTTGGTTTTGGCCCATGTTGAGTTCTCAAACCAATCCGAGCGTTGCTGGGACAATTAGCAACATCTGGATAAGAATAGCTGTGAGATTGATTATGAGACAGTTTTATCGCCGCTACTGTCGATTGCAGCCGATGGTAGCACGACCCTAAATGTCGTACCAGCACCTTCTCGCGAGTTGACTTCAATTGATCCGCCGTTTGCTACGACAACCTCACGGCAGGTGTAAAGGCCCAGGCCCACACCTCTTCTCTTAGTGGTAACAAACGGACGAAAAAGCTTTTCTTCGATGAATTTCGTAGTCATACCCTCGCCCGTGTCGCTGACGCTAAAGAATGGTTTGCCCTCTTCAGTTGTACCCGCTGTGATGGTCAGGGTGCCTTTCTTCCCGCTCATTGCTTCGAGCGAATTAATGATCAAGTTTTCAACGACTTTATGCATGCGCTCGATGTCCACCAGAGCAAAAAGGGATTCGGGAAGTTCTATCTTGATCTCATGTTTTTCCCTCGCGGGTTCAGCGATCAATGAGATTACCTGCTTCAACATGGGAATCAGATCCACTGGCTGCGGCCGTTTGTGTTCCCCGCTCAACGTAGTCACTGGAGTGGTCAGACGGGTGACCAGGGCCCGCAGATTGTTAGTTGCTCCCATAACGGATTTCATAGCGTCGGCCCGAAAATCCTTGTTATCAAAATGCCATTCCATGTTTGCCACGGTTAATGAGAGGGCCTCAATTGCGTTTTTTAAGTCGTGCGTTAGAACCGCAGAAAGGCGAACAAAGGATTGAAACTGCTTCGTCTCCGCCTCACGAGCGAGCTGCTCGCGAAGCTGTTTAGTCATTAAATCAAGATTGTCGGCTAGCGGACGCAGATCGTCGCTGGACTGCAATTCAATGCGATGATCAAGTTTTCCTCGGGCGATTGCCTCGACTCCCTCCGTGACGCGCTCTAAGCCGCGAGTCTGGCGCTGCCAGTAAAGAGTCAACAGCGCCGCCGCCAGCGTCGCCAACAGAACTGCGACAAGCAAACCGAGCTTGCTGGCCCGGCGCGCATCGGCGACTGCTTGGTCGTAGTTTGTCGCCGCGGCTACGGAAACATCGAGCGGCGGAATCGTCGTGTAGCTGGCTGCGTAGGGTTCGCCCCGTGGCGAAATGAAATTGTCATTGCCGTCAACACCGGAAGACATCTTATCCGCTATCGGCCGGAAGTAAGCCATCGAATCGCTAACATGCTGGTGCTTGAGAGCTTCGTTAGTGTGATAAAGGATCTTGCCTGAACGATCTATTACGATGAAGAAAACGGATCCGTGAGAGCCTTCCGAAGAAACGTTGCTTGCAACGCTATTATTTTCCCTTGCCGCTTCGGAGAAAATCGGATCAAGTTTCAATTCTTCGACCAACGCGGCCTGCGGATGTCCCAGCTCTTCCTTTTCATCGAATACCGGGACCGTGTAATCCATCACGGCGCCAGATGTCCCCATCGAAATAGAAGACTTAAATACCGGTTCGGAGAGTCTCAATGGCATCTTCACGGTCCAAACGCGATTGTCGGGTTGAGGTTGAACTGAAAGGAAGTCCTTCATTTGGAAGACAACTGGCTCTTCCTCATGGTCCCGTCTCTCAGCCACAAATAGTGCATGACTGCTTCGATCGAAAAGGGAAATACTTACCAGGTGAGCTTGACTGGTTAACACCGATCCTACGCTTACCTTTAAGGGTAAAGGCACAACACCCTTTTCCTGGACAGTGAGGTCTTCGGATGCGTTGGTCGGAACTGCGTGGTCGGCCCGCAAATTAGTATTGCTCTCACTTCGAGTCCGGATGTACCCAGCCAGTGACCTCGATCGGCTCAACTTGACCAGTTCGTCCTGATCCTGCTGCAGCAATTTGGCCACCACGCTTTTGAATTCTGCCAGTCTGTATTCTTGATCGGTGCGAAGCGCACGTTCGGCAATACGCAGGCTACTCCAATGAGTCATCAGCGCCAGCAGGATGAGCGGCACCAGACAGAGGCCCAGGAAAGTCAGAAACAATCTTGGACGGATGAACAATATTGAAGCTCCTTGCAAGGAATCTGGCATCGAGATATTACCGCATGGCTTGTTATTTAGCTTGAGGAAAAATTTCGCGAGCGGGGGTTCTTAATCCACCGGTATACGCCCAAACTGAGCCAGGAGGGGTTGGAGCGATTCGATGATTTGGGAATGGGCTACCTCGTTGCTCGCGACAATACCATTACGGTTTTGCACGTCTGCTTTGTTGTAACGGAGCGGATGTCCAAAGAGATCCGTTAGTCGTCCGCCCGCTTCGCGCAGGATAATCTCCGGAGCGCAGGTGTCCCATTGTTTCGTCCGTGGCGAGAGGTGGATGTAAAGATCGCATTGCTGTTCGATAATCAAGCCAACCTTGATTCCTACCGAACCGCGTCGCACTTCCTCTTTTAAACCGAAAGCTTGCACTACTTTGTCCATACGCGGGCTACGATGTGATCGGCTAGCGGCGAGTCGCATCGTCGAGATTTCACGATGATCAGACACGCGGGCCTTTTCGACTTCGCGGCCAGGACGTTCAATCCAAGTGCTTCCCCCACGAACGGCGCGATATAAAACGCCGGTCAGCGGAAGGTACACTACTCCCAGCACACATTCTCCGGTCTCGGTTAACCCGATCTGTACTGCGAAGTCGCCATTGCCATCAATGAAGCCGGTCGTGCCGTCGAGCGGATCGATCATCCATACGCGAGCTTTGCCGAGGCGGTGAGAAGTGTCAATAGACTCTTCGGCGAGGATGCCGTCGTTGGGAAATTCCTTACGCAGGCGTGCGACGATAATCTCATTTGCAAGCTTGTCCGCCTGTGTGACCGGCTCGCGATCCTCCGCATCAGCTTTCTGCTGGATATCGAGCGGACCCTTGTAATGATCGAGAATGGCCGCGCCGGCTTCCCGGGCTAGCTCGAGGGCAACGCTGAGTTCGCGATCATATGAGCGGCGGTTTTGTGATTCCATTCTAGTTTTAGGACGACGGACCACGGGCTGGGGCAAGCCCACCTTCCTTACCTCGAGGTTATCAGAGTTGAGTTTTGAATTTGGCTCGAAATCCTTTTAGCGTGGAGGCTATTGCTCAAGCTTAAGAATCCTCGGGGTTGGGAAGGTGGGCTCG
This sequence comes from Pyrinomonadaceae bacterium, assembly GCA_036559885.1. Taxonomy (GTDB): domain Bacteria; phylum Acidobacteriota; class Blastocatellia; order Pyrinomonadales; family Pyrinomonadaceae; genus PSRF01. The sequence continues at coordinate 5,109 of DATBSH010000318.1, read as the reverse complement.
CCCCCGCGGGTTCGCGAGCACTCACGCTATAAGTAAAACTCGCCATCCGATCTCTTTGCTTCATTCCAGCTCGCGCGCTGCTTCGCGAATAATCTCAAGCGTTTGGTCGATGTCGGCCCGAGTGGTGCGAAAGTTTGTGATGCAAGCGCGCAGCGCAAACTTGCCGCGTATCGTCGCGCTGGATAGATAGGCGCGGCCGCCACGCTGAACCAGATTCATGATGTTCGTGTTGAGTTGATCGAGTTGTGCATTAATAGTCGTTTCCTTTTCATCACCCGCGCTGAGTTTTGGCTGCAAGGCGGGAGGCACATAACGAAAGCAGCAGATACTCAGCTGCGGCGCCGCAAGCAGCTCAAAATCTCCGGCCGCCTCAACCTGCTCGCCGAGGTAAGCTGCCAACTCATTATCTTCGCTAATGGAGCGCGAAATCCGCCGCACGCCGTAGTAGCGAAGTGTCAGCCAGATCTTTAGCGCACGGAATCGCCGTGATAATTCCGGCCCATAATTCCAGAACGCAAAAGCTTCGTCGGCGGTTTGTTCATGAACTTTGATGTAGTCCGCGCCCTCGTAACCAAAAGCCTCACGCGCGAGAGCTTCATCACGAAACAGAAGACAGCCGGAATCAATTGGCACATAGAGCCATTTATGTGGATCCAGCGACACCGAATCTGCCAGGCCGATCCCGCGGAAGAGGGGACGCTTCTTCTCATCGAGCGCACCGAGCGCACCGTAAGCACCGTCGATATGAAACCAGAGACCGAATTCATTCGCGACTTCCGCAATCTCTTCCAGCGAATCTACAGCTCCCGTGTTGACCGTTCCGCCGCTGGCCACCACGCAGAACGGTTTCATTCCTTTCTGCAGATCCTCGGCGAGCGTTCGACGCAACAACGCCACGTTCATCCGTAACCGATCATCAGAGTCAATGAGGCGAACCTGCGATCGGCCCAGTCCAAGAATGTCAGCCGCTTTGGGTATCGACATGTGAATCTGATCGGATGCGTATATGGTCATCGGCGCGCTTGCATTCCACAGTCCCGTTGTTGCGATCTCAGTGTCTGACTTTGCACGATGAGCTATTAGCAGTGCGGTCAGGTTCGCCATTGAGCCGCCGCTGGTCAGCAGCCCGTGACTCTCATGAGTTTCATCACTGTATCCGATTAGAGAGGCGAGCCAATTGACGACCGTGCGTTCAATTTCGGTAGCAGCCGGCCCCGAACGCCAGGATGTAAGGTTGGTATTCAGTGCGGAAGCGATCAGATCGGCGTAAGCACCCGGCGCTGTGGCAGGCGAAGCAACATATCCGAAGAATCGCGGATGGCCATTCTGCCGGCTGTTTTCAATGATGATGCGGCAATCGTTAAGAAGTTGCTCGAGTGCCACGCCTTCAATCGGCAGCGTCGCTCCTATTTCCTTGATTGTCTTGCCACCTGACGTTGCAGGAAAGACCGGCAGCGTCGAAACTTCGGAAAAATACTCGGTGACCAGCTCCGTCACTCGCGTTGTGAGCTCACGCATCTCTGCCTCTGAGATGTCGAGTGACGAGCCGCTAGCTCTGGCTGTTCCGGGAGTTCGATTCTTGTCGCTCATTTGAAAGGTGGGGCAATCGTCACGAGGAGTGATAAGCGAACGTCTCCTACGTTTGTGACGCCATGCGGAACTCCTGACGGTGCGACAACCAGCGATCCTGTTTCTGCCTGTCTCTCATCGTCTCCGACCGTAAATTTTCCCTGGCCTTCCAATACAAGATAGAATTTGTCGGCGCCGTCATGCGCGTGGATCTTCTGAGTTTGTCCCGGCTCCAAACAGTTCAGTCCGACACTCGCGTATTCGCCCTGCCACAGAGTGGTCTTGTAAAACTTTTCTTGCTGCGATCCGACACGGTCTTGCCAGTTGAGAAAGTAGTTCATATTTCGTTTCCTGATGCATGCTGATTGGACTGCAAAGCTACCATAGCCCATTGCAAGCATGAAGCGCTTGCCGCTTGCGGGAAGTGGCGCGTATATTTCTCTGTCCGTTTTGGAGTGGCGGTGACCTAACATGCTCCCCAGCCGGGCTGCCCGGCTGGGGACCCCGCTCACCGCTTTGGTCTTGTGCGACCTGTCGCACCTGTCGTTCGACCAAAATCAATAAGACGGCGGCGTCTTGCGGGGTCCCCGCGCGGGCAACCCGCGTGGGTGCCGTGTCGCCGACTAACAAAGCGGTGACAGGTCACCGTACTCCAAATATGCCCATCCCAGGTTCCGCAACACCCGAAGGCACAACGCGCTATTGCGCGCGTTTCAAAGATATCGCTGCACCGGGCTATTTCCGACAACAGCACGACCTCTGGTTATCATCGATCGGTATCGGCACCTATTTGGGTAATGCCGATAGTGAGACTGATGCACGCTACACAGTGGCGGTCACACGGGCCATAGAACGCGGCGCCAATGTGATCGACACGGCGGCAAACTACCGGTTTCAGAGAAGCGAACGTTCTATTGGTAATGCACTGCTTGATCTAACGGAAGCGAGAGGTTTCTCGCGCGATGAAATAATCGTTTGTACCAAGGGTGGCTATCTGCCGTTTGACGGCAGTCCTCCGCGAGACATTCGCCGGTATTTTGAAGAGACCTTCGCCAAACCTGGAATAGCTGGTTTCGAAGATGTCGTGGGCGGCAGTCATTGCATGACTCCCTCGTATTTGCAGAATCAGCTTGAGCAATCGCTCAACAACATGAATCTCGAGTGCGTGGATGTTTATTACATTCATAATCCGGAAGCGCAGCTCGATCACGTTTCAGAGAAGGAGTTTTATCAGCGCTTGCAGGCGGCTTTTGAATTCCTTGAGAAAAATCGCGCGCTGGGTAAATTGAAGTTTTATGGAGTCGCAACCTGGAATGGGTTTCGGGTACCGGCGGGTTCAAGTAGCTATCACTCTCTAGCGCGCATGGTGACGATTGCCAATGAGGTTGGCGGCGATTCGCACGGATTTCGTTTCGTTCAACTGCCGTTTAATCTGGCATTGCCGGAGGCGCTCACCTTAAGCAATCAGGTCGTTGATGGCCAGAAGGTGTCTACACTTGAAGCAGCTGTGGCACTGGGGATCACCGTAGTTTCCAGCGCGTCGATTTTCCAGGGTCGAGTGGCGCAGGGTCTGCCGAAGGACCTTCGAGAGTTGCTGGGTTCATTGCCTTCCGACGCGCAAACGGCGATACAATTTGTTCGCTCGGCGCCGGGCATCTGTACGGCGCTGGTGGGAATGAGCAGGATTGAACACGTCGAGGAAAACCTAAAACTAGTTAACGTGGAGCCACTCAAGTTGGATCAATTCATGCAACTGTTTTCAACAACGTGATCACGTAAAGCAAACTGTTAGTTTGCGATCGGTTCATTGCCACTCAGTTGACTGTTGACCCATCGACGCAAACTAACAGTTTGCTTTACAAAGCGGCGAGCGGGGTCCCCAGACCGGGCAGCCCGGCTGGGGTGCATGTCAGGTCACCGCACTCCAAACTATGTCCCAACGTCAATACAATTCATTCGCGGAGTTCTGGCCACATTATGTTGCCGAACACAGCAAGCCGCGCACACGTCTACTTCACCTCCTCGGCACCACCATTGCTCTCGGCTGTGTGGTTTTCTTCGTCGTCATTGGCAGATGGTGGCTTTTCCCGCTAGCTCTGATCCCAGGTTACGGCGCGGCGTGGATTGGTCATTTCTTCGTTGAGAAGAACAAGCCGGCCACTTTTCAGTATCCGCTCTGGTCGTTCATGGGCGACTACAAAATGATCTGGCTGATGGTGACTGGAAGGATGAGCGGAGAAGTTGAACGTGTTAAGGGCGCCTGACGTTCCCCACCCACCAGCCTGATAACCACCGAAGCTCTCTAACTAAGGCCTGTCAAAGAAGCTCAAAACTTCGAGTTGAAAGCGCCGGTGATGTTTTTCCTAAATCAAAATGTGCCCGCCATCTTGCGGGAAAAGGATCCCTCCTGACCCTGCAGATATTTTTCCCATAAGTAAATTCGCAAGCCGTCCCGCATCACGTACGCTCTTCCCAGAATTGGATGAGCGCTTGTAAGAAGTCTGCGATCGTGTCCCTTCAACAAAGACAGTCAAAGTAATTGTCAAAGATAGGAACAACAGAAGTTGAGCACTGATCTTCACGACTTGCCTCATCGTTTTAGCCTTCCGTTCATGGAATCAAAGCGGATAGTCACGTCAGCTTGATACAAGGCATTTACAGAACCGAGCGCGGTAGCGCCGGATGCTAGCGTCAACGTTCGCCTTGATACCAAAGCCGAAATCCGAAGTCGATTCGTCTAACTACATCCGTTAAGGTTGAGCATAGCATCCGGCGCTACCGCGCTCGGTTCTGTAATCGCGCAGATAAGCGCAAATAGCTACTCTGCCAAGCAGCGATTTTATGGCAAGGGCAGTATAGAATAGAGAATTGAAATAAATAACCGTTGTCTGAAACAACATATGCGCGGAAATATTCCTATTCCCGAAATCCCTCAGGCGGAAGATCTATGGCTAATGGTCGTCATCACCTCGTTGCGAGAGAGACGAACACAACAAGGCAGAGTTTTCTACGACGCCCTGGCGCGAAACGCAACAGGCTCGATTGCTTTGCGAATTTGGAGCGAGACAATCGAAGTGTGGAAAGAGATCAAGCCCGGGCTCTGGGGGATAACAGGACGGCTCGAAACGTTTCAGGATCGCGCGCAATTTGTCGTCGCCGAATATCGCCCTATCACCATCGAGCAGTATCGCGAACATCAGGGCGCTGAGCCGGTGCTGCCCCGTGCCTACACCATGGACATCGAGACGCTGACGCTCCCCGATTTTCGCGAACGTGTAGGCCCGCAGCTCGAAAAGTCGCTGAAGCTCGGTAACATGCGGCTCGAACAGCAGCAACGCTATCTGGAAGATATCGTCGTCGAAGAAGAACGCTGTTATCAGCTCGGATCCCTGAGCGCGACTTCGGGCCGGATACTCTCAATCGCAGTTCACGAAGGTCCGGTGGCGGGCATTGACTTCGGCGACATTGAGCAGCCTCAGACTGAACGGGTCTTTGGCATTGATGAAAGAGGAGAGGAGCAGGACGAGAAGAAATCGCTAC
>DATBSH010000317.1:0-5897 GCA_036559885.1 Pyrinomonadaceae bacterium | reverse complement strand
GATGCCAGATCACTGGGAGTTTGCATTGGACCACGCCCGGGGAAAGTATGTAACGTACTTATGTGACGACGACGCCCTGGCACCCACAGCACCGGCTGCCGCCGCTGCCGAATTTGCTGCCCGTCATCCGGAATTTGTCTTGGAACAACCTGCCTGGCCTTTCAACGAGAGCGAGTTAACTGAGAACGTTACCCATTGGCCGAGCGCATGGCTGCGGCGCTTGTAGAGCGAACCTGCGTTGCGGCGAGCACTTGAAGGCTGATTCTGCACTGAAAGAGTTAAGTGGATGGCGAGCAGAGATCGAGAGGACCTTTTTGGATAACGAGCCGTTAGTCACGATAGGGCTGCCCACGTACAATCGCGCGCCGAGCCTGCCGCGTGCGATCTCCTCGGCGCTCGCCCAAACTTATCGCAATTTGGAACTAGTGATCTCAGATAACGCTTCGACTGACGGAACTCAGCGCCTCTGCCGCGAAGCTAGCGAGCAGGACGCGCGAGTACGGTATTTCCGACAACCAGTCAACATCGGACCGACAGCGAACTTCAACGCCGTTTTGAGCGCCGCCCGGGGCGAGTTTTTCATGTGGCTGGCAGACGACGATTGGCTGGATCATTCTTTCGTCTCCGAATGCTTACGCACTCTGCTGGAGCGCAGTGATTACACGCTGGTGTGCGGTCGAGAACTTTACTATCAAGGCGAGCAACTACGCGGTGGGTCAGTGGCTCTCAACCTCCTCCAAGAGTCCGCCGAGGAGCGCGTACTCGCGTACTACAGACAGGTCGGGATGAACGGAACGTTTTACGGTCTGATGCGCCGCGTGGATGTGCTAAAAGAACCTTTACCGAACGTTCTGGCTGGTGATTGGCTGTGGCTCGCCAGGCTCGCTTTCGCGGGCAAAGTGAAAACGTTAGAGAGTGTCGCGATCAACCGCTCATGCGAGGGGGTGTCGCGTGATCTCCGAAGTTTGGCTGCTCACTATGGTCTAAGCGAAGGACAAAAGCGGAGGCCATATCACACGATTGCCATCACCGTTTTCAAAGACATCGCTTGGCAGTCACCAATGTATAGATCGCTCGGAAAGATCGGACGGATACTGCTGGCTTCGAGAGTCACCGAAATCGTCGGGTTGAGATCTTTCTTGCCCTCCTGGGGTTTCCGCACGCGCATCACACAGGCACTGCGGGCCAAACAATCGTCTTTGCCCCCGGTGCCGCGGTTGCCTTCCTCCGACAAGTAGTTGGCTGAACTAACAACCATAGCAGCCTACACCTTCGCCGACACTGTTTGCGAGATCCGTAACGACCTGAACTACACCATTGACTGACACAAAAGTAAGCCACATATCTCTACGGAGAGGACCGGCCTTAAACCTTAGCTACCGTCGAGGAAGTCTTTCGCGTCACGAACTTGAAGTCGCGACGGGTACTCTGATTGAAGAGAACGCGATCGCGCTAAACATCTCTATAGGCTTCACGCTGGCGCGTCAATCTCTTTTAGGACAGTATGAGTGAAAAGAAACTGATCTACGTTACCACCCTGACTCCTTCGGACGTCGGGCATGGAGGCGTACATCGAAGCTATCAGCTGCTCCACGAGCTGGAACAAATAGTCGGTCCAGGGCAGGTGCTGCTTCTTACAAAGCATCAACTGCTGGCACAGACGGAACAGAACGAAGACCCCGATCAAGGGCATCGCCGTCAAACCAGCCGCAGACTTAAACAGTGGGCGTCTCACCGGGCCGGAACAGCGAAGCGGATACTCAACAATCCTTACCGTCTTGTTCAGCGCACTCAATTTGCTACCGGAATCCATCCGAGCATTCGCAACTATTACGAACGGCAGGTGAGGGATCTTGGTGGCGCGGTCTGTGTGATGGAGCACGCCGAATTTGGGGATCTGATCCCGATTAACCAAAAATACAAAATTCCAACGATTAGTTGCACCCAGAACCTTGATGCCTTCAGTCAGAATTTTGATTCACTGTCGTGTAAGCTCACCGCCATAGGAACCGGAGGGATCGACGCCAAGCAAAGGGCCGGAATCTACGCCGTGTTCGTGGATTTTGCAAATGAGTTGCAGATTTTAGCTCAATGCGATGAACGGCTATTCATCTCAAAGCTCGAAGTAGGTCTTATCGGCGGATTGGGACTGACGGCTCGATACTATCCCTATGTGCCCGTGGGAGCCATTCGACGCCGACTGATGTACATCCGGCAGAAAAGAGCGACTACCAAAAAAGAGGCCGGGTTGTTTATCCTGATAGGAACGGCATCGTACGGTCCAATCAGAAAGTCTTGCGAGTGGTTGATTGAGCATTCCCGCAATCACGGTTTGCCCGAAGGCGTACGCATAATTGTCGCTGGATTGGGCACAGATGCTCTTTTATCGCCAGGCGAGGCGGTGCCGGGGATGGAGCTGAGGGGTTGGTTAGAACAGGAAGAGATGGAGGAGCTTTTGGTGCGTGCAAGTGGTGTGCTCGTACCGCAACGATTCGGATTTGGTGCTCCGACTCGCCTGGCAGAACTGAGTTGCGCGGGCCTGCCGGTGATCGGCGATCTGCACCCGACGTATGCAATAGATTCACCTCCGGGTTTTCATGTCGTAGATGCATCCTGGACCAGTTGGCAGGAGAAGATCCTTGAACTTGATCGGGAAGATATCTGTGTGGCTGAAAGTGACTATAATAGTTGGGAAGCTGCCCAGCCCAGACCTTTAGGCGAACTGGTTAATATGATGCTAGGTTAACGAGGCCAAAAACTTCGCATCGGGCCTCAGCAGTTGGAATGGGTGATGGCTCGCAATTTTGAATTCGGTTGGGGGAATCAATCTCTCGGTTGACACAATGAAAGAGAAAGCTCTAATCACCGGAATCACCGGGCAAGACGGCAGCTATCTTGCTGAGTACCTTCTGGATCTAGGCTACGAGGTGCATGGTCTCGTACGGCGCGTGGCTCTCGAAGATCCGCAGCGCCGTTTCACGCGTCTCGGACATCTGCTGGAGAAGATAACGCTGCATCCGGCAAGCCTGGAGAGTTACCCATCGATATTTCACGTAGTGAGTCAGCACAACTTTGACGAGTGTTATCACCTCGCCGCGCAGTCGTTTGTCGCCGAGAGTTTCCGCGACGGCTTCTCGACAATGAACACGAACATAAACGGCACCCACTACATGCTCGCGGCCCTGCGCGAACTGCGCCCCCACTGCCGCTTCTACTTTGCCGGGTCAAGCGAGATGTTTGGCCTTGTTGCTGAGACGCCGCAGAAGGAGACGACGCGCTTCCACCCGCGCTCGCCTTACGGCATCAGCAAAGTCGCTGGCTTCGACCTGACGCGCAACTACCGCGAGGCCTACGGGATGTTCGCAAGCAGTGGCATTCTCTTTAATCATGAGAGTCCCAGACGCGGTCACGAGTTTGTGACGCGCAAGATCACGTCAGGTGTGGCACGCATCAAGCTGGGCTTGGCCGAGGAGCTTCGGCTCGGCAATCTTGAAGCGCGGCGAGACTGGGGCCATGCAAAAGACTATGTGCGGGCAATGCATTTGATGTTGCAGCGGGACACACCGGATGATTTCGTTGTAGCCATGGGCGAGACGCACTCGGTAAGGGATTTCTGCGCTCGAGCATTTTCAGAAGTTGGCCTGGACTACGAACAATACGTGCGGGCCGATGAGTTGTACTATCGCCCGGCGGAGGTGGAAATACTTATCGGCGACGCCAGCAAAGCTCGCAACGAATTGGGGTGGGAGCCGCAGTATACGTTCGCCGAGCTGGTCAGTGAGATGGTACAGGCGGACTTGGCCGCGCAAAGCCAGATGGCGCAGCCCGCACGCAGCCGTAGTTGAAGTCTACTCGGATTGGCATGAAGGTTCTGTTCATCACGCCAGCGTATCCTATGCCCGCGCATTCCGGCGGCGCTATCGCCACGCTGGAGACGTTGCGCAGCATTTACTCGCGCTGCGAGTTGCACCTGCTTACGCCTCCACCGAAATCTGACAGGGCCGCACATGAAACGCGAATGCAACAACTGCTGCCGGGCGTGGTCATACACTATTATCAAGCGCTTGAGCGACAGCCAACGCGCTTTGAAATGTACCTGACGGCAGCAAAGACGGTCGTCACGGGCCACAGTTACTGGGCCTCAATATGGTTGAACGGCCACCTGCGTACCGCCGTGCAACGACTCACCGCCGCGCAAAGCTTCGACGCGGTGCACTGTGACTGGCTACAACCAGCAGTTTCCCTCCGAGGGCTCAATCTTCCGCTGGTGCTCCGCACGCTCGACGTGCACTTCGTCGGCATGTTGGATTGGGTCGAAAGTTTACCGTCCGGAGACAAAGTGCGGAAAGCGTACTGGCGGCGACAAGCGCGACGCTTCCGGCGTTTTGAGTGCGCGACACTTTCAGCCGCGCCGGCCGTTGTCACCTTGTCAGCGGAAGACGAATCTATCCTGCGAGACGAAGGTGTTTTAAACATTGTAACGATTTCGCCGCCGCATGAGGTGGAGCCTATTGCGCCAGGGCCGTCTGAACCGGAGGCCACGTGCACGGCTTTGTTCATAGGGCGGCTGGATATGCTGGTCAACCGCGAAGCGTTCTTTCTTTTCGCGGATAAGGTGTGGCCAGAGGTAAGCGACGAGTGCCGAGCAGGCGTCAAAATCGTTTTTGCCGGCGGCTTCCCAGACGAGGAAGTTCGCCGCCGCGCGTCTGAACTCGGTTTCGAGATTCATGCGCCACTCTCCGATGCTGAAGCCAGGCGGTTGTTTGCCGAAGCCGGAATATTTCTTTCACCGGTGAAATCTGGCACGGGGATCAAGATAAAGACACTTGAAGCGATGGCGCATGGCAAGCCAATCGTCGGCTTTCCAAGAGCGTTTCGCGGTATACCAGTGGAAGACAACAAGCACGCCTTCATCGCAGACTCTTCGAAAGACTTTGCCCGTTTGTTGGAGCGTCTGGTCTTCGACGCAGCTTTACGGAGCGAGGTTGGCGTAATGGCCCGTGCGTTTATCCGAGTTGAGTTTGATCCTGCTGTTTTGGGCGCACGATTAATGGACGTTTATTCGCAGGTACACCTGACGAGTCGTGCATTTGCTTCCATATGGGAAAGACCGAGCGGGTAGACCTGGCGATCATTCAGGAGGCCGGTACCTGCACGTAACTCCTGACAGGGAAACCTCCAACGCCAGAACCGCCCCCGCTTCTGGCATCATCAACGGGATGACCCTAGTGGGCTTGAAATCGCAGGGCTGAGAATGATCTCGAGAAGTTTTTCAAACGAGACATGAACTAAGCAAAAGTCGCGCGAGAGCTTATCTTGCTGGACGCGCGTGATATATTTTCGGCATCCTGAATAGGAACTCACTTCGTCATGAAAAAGGCTTTAATCACGGGAATTACCGGCCAGGATGGTTCATACCTCGCCGAGCTGTTGCTCGCCAAAGGCTATGAAGTCCACGGCATCATCCGGCGCGCGTCAACCTTTAATACCGGGCGCATCAATCATCTCTACAAAGACCCGCATGTGAATGGCGTGCGTTTGTTTCTGCACTACGGCGATATCGCGGATTCAACCAATCTCATCAAGCTGCTCTATCGCATACAACCCAATGAAGTTTATCACCTCGCCGCGCAGAGTCATGTGCGTGTGAGTTTTGATATTCCGGAATACACGGGCGACGTGACCGGCCTCAGCACTGTTCGCATTCTCGAGGCCATTCGCCAAACCGGCGCCGAATCGAAGTTTTATCAGGCCAGTAGCTCCGAAATGTTTGGCAGAGTGCGGGAGACACCGCAATGCGAGACCACGCCTTTTTATCCTCGTAGTCCCTACGGGGCCGCCAAGTTGTATGCTCACTCAATTACAGTGAACTATCGCGAGTCGTATGACATGTTCGC
>DATBSH010000316.1:0-15042 GCA_036559885.1 Pyrinomonadaceae bacterium | reverse complement strand
ACAACTACTATTAGCGACTGTCGAACGTTTTGCCCAATCTCACAAGCGCCTCACGTTGAGTACCACTCCGTTCTTAATTAATGCAATTCGACTTTATGAGCGTTCTGGATTTAGACGAACGACGGATGGGCCTCATGATCTATTCGGCACACCGCTTTTCACAATGGTCAAAAAATTAGACTGACACAACCCGGTCACGGTTTTCCGAGAAATCTGTTGGTCCTACCCGGGTTCGAGGCTCCGCAACTAGGCTTTCGCTCGTAGTTCCAGTAAAATGCTGGCCCCAAACTCAGTCGAATTTAAGGATGTACGGGACAAGGGGGCCAATCGGGCAAAAAGGCCATGGGCCCTAACCGTCTATGGTCCAGTAGTTGCACCATACCGGTAATTGTACCGATAGCTAAACCAGCGTTTCCTAGACGGTGCCGTCGTGAATCGTAGGCATCTCTCCATTTTTTGCGCATTGCTCTTCGTGCTCCTTTTCTGGAGCAACGATAAGGCCCAGGAACGCCTCTGCGACACCGCCTTCGAAGACTGTCGCACTCCTCTCTGGAATCTAATCGATGCTGAAACCCAAGGCATTGATGTGGCCTTCTGGTTCATGCAGGACACATCGTTCGCCACCAAGATAATCAACCGATTCAAAGCTGGCGTTCCGGTTCGCATCCTCGTGGATCCTCGCGCAAATCCTACCTACGCGGGTAACGAACAGATTCTCGAACAGCTTAAGGCGGCAGGAATCCCAATGCGCTTTAAGCTGAGTGACGGCATTCTGCACTGGAAGATGATGCTGTTCGCGGGTCAAAACAAACTGGAGTTTAGTGGCGGAAATTTCTCTTCAGACTTTTTCGTGCCCCAACAACCGTTCGTGAATTATATCGATGAAGCTGTCTACTTCACTGACGATATTGCTTTGATTCAAAGCTTTAAGAAAAAATACGACGACATTTGGACCGATACTCTGCGGTATGGAAACTTCGGGAACATCACTGGTCCTTTAACGCGTCGGTATCCAACGTTTCCGATTGATCCTCAAATGAACTTTCCACCCAGTGTGGATGACAGCCAGGACTTCTTCCTTCGCACTGCGCAGAACTTGAATGCAGAAACCCAAAAAATCGATGTAATCATGTATCGCATTACCAACCAGCGATACACGGATGCAACGCTCGCAGCCGTCAATCGCGGCATTCCTGTCCGGTTGCTGCACGAGCCGAATGAATACCGGAATACAGCAAGGCAGTGGGATGCCTGGAATCTCGACAGACTTTTCATGGGCGGTGTGCAGATCAAAATGCGAAAGCATCTCGGTCTCAATCATGAGAAGGCAGTGATTCTCTACAGTAAGGGGATGACGATTTTTGGGTCTTCGAATTGGACCGGACCATCGTCGAATTCACAGGAAGAGCACAATTACTTTACAACCAAGGCATGGTTCTTCCAGTGGTTCGTGAACCACTTCGAACGTAAATGGAATTCGACTTCAGAGAACGAACCATTCGTACCACTTGCCCCAGGTGTCCCCATCAATCTGGCGCCTTTGAACGGCGCAACTGCCCAGCCAACGACACTGAAGCTAGAGTGGGAAGGCGGACCATGGTCCCACAAATACGACATCTTCTTTGGGACGAACTCGAATCCGCCGCTGCTGATCTCGAATGTGAGCACGCTGCAAAGCGGTGCGGTACCTGGCCAGCCACTTCTTGACACGGGCTCTGTAGATGACGGCGTCAAAGAAACTTTCACACTGCCCACAACGCTTCAGCCGGGAACGACCTATTTTTGGAAGGTCGTGGGCAAGACAATGGCCAACAAAACAGCCACTGGTCCAGTTTGGAGTTTTACGACCGCCGGTTCACCTCCGCCGCCGACACCAACTCCAACACCGACGCCGACACCGACACCAACTCCAACTCCAACTCCGACACCAACTCCAACACCGACGCCGACACCAACTCCAACTCCAACTCCAACACCAACTCCAACACCGACGCCGACACCAACGCCAACACCGACGCCAACACCGACGCCAACACCGACACCGACACCGACACCGACACCAACACCGACGCCAACAGCCGGTCCATCCTTCCAATTCACCAGCAATAGCTATGCAGTTAACGAAGGCGGTTTGTCAGTGGACGTGACGGTGACTCGCACTGGAAATACTTCCGGCACAAACACGGTGCGATACAGTACGTCGGATGGTACTGCGCTTAAACAGGGTGACTATATCAGCGCTGCGGGTATCCTAACTTTTAATCCTGGCGAAACATCAAAATCGCTCACGTTGCTGGTGGTTGATGATGCGTATGTTGAAGGGACGGAGGCCGCGACTTTATCGCTGGGCAACCCGACGAACGGCGCGTTTCTGGGAACGCCGAACGTCGCAGTGTTCACGATCACCGATAACGATTCTGTGGCCACGCCGACGAATCCTTTAGAGAATCCGCAGTTCTTCGTGCGCCAGAATTATCTTGACTTCCTTAATCGGCAGCCGGATTCCGGGGGTTTAGACTTTTGGGTTCACGAGATCACGATGTGCGGTACCGATCCGGCGTGCCTGGAGCTGAAGCGGATAAATGTCAGTGCTGCTTTCTTTTTGTCTATAGAGTTCCAGGACACAGGTGTTTTAGCCTGCCTGACGAATAAAGCTGCGTTTGGAGCGCTACCTTCGAACGCGCAGTTTGAGTTCGATCGTCAGGGGTTGCAACGGAATTATGTTTTTGGAGCGCCAGGTGCAGCCCAGCAACTCGAGGCAAACAAGCAGGCCTACTTCAACGAATTGATCGGGCGACCGGAATTCGTCACCAGGTATGGCGGCATGACGAACAGTCAATATGTCGACGCGTTAATCAGCAATGCAGGAGTCGCATTCACTGAACGCGACGCTTGGGTTAATGGTCTCAATGGTGGCACAGAGACGCGCGGCACGGTATTGCGGAAGGTGGCGGAAAAAGCCACCTTCAAGCAAGCGGAGTTCAATCGTATTTTTGTTCTGATGCAATATTTCGGTTATCTCAAGCGTGACCCAGACGCACCTGGCTACAACTTCTGGCTGAACAAGCTTAATTCCTTTAACGGTAACTTCATCCAGGCCGAAATGGTCAAAGCGTTCCTCGCCTCACTGGAATACCGCACGCGCTTCAATGGAAATTAGCTTGCTTACTGCGGCGCACCTAAGAACGAAGCAAGCCGAAGCAGATCTGCGAACACACCCGCTGCGGTGACTTCTGGTCCCGCTCCCGGCCCTCTCACGATCATTGGTTGAGTGTTGTATCGCGCGGTTTGAAAGCTGACGATGTTGTCGCTGCCAGTCAGATTTGCGAAAGGATGATCAGTCGGGTAGGTGCGCAACTGAGCCGACATGTGACCGTCGCTATCAATTGTGCCGACGTACCGCAACACCTGACCTCGATCGCGGGCTGTATTCAACAAGTTAGCCATCGCTCGATCGTGTCTCTCGAGGGTTTTGAGATACTCCTCAACGGTCGCCGAACGCAAATCTTCGGGAACCATGCTTTCAACGCGAACTGCTTCCATCTCTACGTCGAGTCCCATCTCTCGCGCAAGAATGATAAGTTTTCGAGCCACATCCACGCCTGACAAGTCCTCGCGCGGATCAGGTTCCGTCAGACCCAGCGCGTGTGCTTCCTGCACAATTTGGGAGAACCTACGCGTGCCGTCGAACGAATTGAAGATGTAAGACAGAGTGCCTGAGAGCACCCCCTCTATCTTAGTTATCTCGTCTCCTGTCTCAATTAACCCGCGAAGCGTCTGAATAATCGGCAGTCCCGCGCCCACATTTGTCTCGTAAAGGAAGTACCGTTGATGTTTCCGCGCCGTTTCGCGCAGACGGCGGTACTCAGCCAATGGTCCGGCGTTGCTTTTCTTGTTTGGCGTGATGATGTTGATTCCTTTGGAGAGCCAGCTTTCGTAGTGATGCGGCAATTCAGCGCTCGCCGTCGCATCGATCACGACTGTGTGGGGCAGGTGAGAGGCGTACACGTGGTTGACGAAGCCTTGAAGGTCTGCGTCGGTCGTGCTCGCAGACAACTCATCTTGCCACCGATCCAGGGAGAGCTGCCGATCGTTGAGAATCATCTTGCGGCTGTTCATGATTCCACGCACACGCAAGTCTATGCCGCGCTGCGCCCTCAGTTCCTCAACGCGAGTTCTGAGCTGCCTCAGAAAGGTTCCACCAATGAGGCCGGTGCCGATCACTCCGATCGAAAGAGTCTGGCTCGAAAGATAGAAAGCTGAATGAAGGGCTCTCAACGCTTTTGTTGCTTCATGTTGTTCGATGACGGCTGAAATGTTACGTTCCGACGACCCTTGGGCAATTGCTCTCACATTCACACCCGCTTTGCCGAGCGCGCTGAAAAATTGCCCCGCCATGCCCACTCTTTCGACCATGCCGTCGCCGACCATCGCGACGATGCAACAACCCTCTCTCAGCTCTACAGTCTGAATCTCGCCGCGGTGCATCTCCGTGACAAATGTTTGTTCAACTGTCTTCTTGGCCAGCTCAGCCTGTGTGCGTGGAACGGCAAAGCAGATTGAATGTTCGGAACTCGCTTGTGAGATCATAACGATCGAGATATCGACCGCCCTCAACGCCCCGAAAAGTTTGTGTGCTATGCCCGGGATGCCAATCATGCCAGTCCCTTCCACATTGAGCAGGGCCATATCTTCAACCGCTGCAAAACCTTTTATCGGTACGTCGGATGATGACGAAGCCGAGATTTTCGTGCCCCGAGCCTCAGGCTTGAAAGTATTTTTTATCCAGACCGTAATGTCGTTAGTAATTGCCGGCGACATGGTATTTGGGTGAATCACCTTCGCTCCGAAATACGCGAGTTCGGCCGCTTCCTGGTAGGAAAGTTCCGGTATAACAACGGCATCCGGAACTCGACGCGGGTCGGCGCTGAACACGCCATCAACGTCGGTCCATATAGTCACTGAATCCACGCCGAGTAGCGCGGCGAAGATAGACGCGGAGAGATCGCTACCGTTTCGCTTCAAAGTGGTTGCAATCCCATCGTGTGTCGACGCTATGTAGCCGGTAATTACGAATAGATCAATATCACTGTGGTTGGCCTGCCATGCTTGCAGCTTTTCTTTAGAAATCTCCCAATCGATCGCTACACCGTTGATGTTCGGGTCGACTACGAGAACCTTGCGTGCATCAAGCCAACTCGAACGGTGGCCATGGGATTCGAGATAGGCGTGCATCAATTGGGCCGACCACAGCTCCCCATAACCAGAAACAAATTCAATGATGCGTTCCGAAGCGAGCCGCGTGATCCAAACGCCTCTCAGGACTTCCTTGATGGTTCTGAAATCCGAAACGATAGTGTCACGCAGTGACTCTTCTTGTGGATGTGGAAGCTGTAGTTCGGCGACTGTCTCCAGATGCCGGTTGTTGAGAGCTTCGAGTTGGTGCAAATACGACATGTCGTGGACCGCCGCCGATTCCGCTGCATGGATAAGCGAATTGGTCACGCCGCTCATGGCCGAAACGACCACGGATCTGTTCTGGCGTGAGGGCGAGGTAATAATTTTGGCGGCGGCCCGATAACAATCCGCATCGGCTAGACTCGTGCCGCCGAACTTATGAACGGTCCATTTTGAGATCATTAATCACTCCAGATGAGTGAGGACTGCATGTCGCGTAGCCAATCAGATCCTCCGTCGAATTTTTCGTTAAGCTTACAGGATTATTAGCAGTTGTAATGTTGCTGATCTTTACAGAGTCTTTCGGGTTATAGTCTCGTTGTTTGAAGACTTTGTCTTGAGTCTGCTGGGCACTGATAAAACGATGTCTGTAAAGTTAAGCACACCCACGGATAATACCGGCAACGTTCTCGACTCAATCGGAAACACGCCCATTGTACAACTTCGACGAATCGTTCCACGTGGGTCAGCGCGGATTCTTGCGAAAATGGAATGGACCAATCCTACAGGCAGCATGAAAGATCGCATGGCGAAAGCCGCGATCGAAGGTGCTGAAGTCAAAGGTTGGTTAAAACCCGGAGGAACAGCGGTTGAATACACTGCGGGAACCACGGGTGTTTCTCTCGCGCTGATTTGCGCGGCGAAAGGCTATCGATTGCACATTGTTTCGTCTGACGCTTTCAGTGAAGAGAAGATGCGGACGATGCGTGCCTTCGGAGCTGAACTCACGCTTGTGCGGAGCGACAACAAAAAGATTAACGAGACTTTGATCAAAGAAATGATCGCAACGGCCGAACGAATTAGCGCTCAGCCAAATCATTGGTGGGTGGATCAACTCAATAATCGGGACGCTATCAGTGGTTACTATCCGCTAGGAGAAGAGATTTGGGAACAGACAGCTGGTCGAGTTGATGCGTTTGTGCATGCGGTTGCGACGGCGCATTCCATTCACGGAGTCGCGAAAGCGCTTCGAGAACACAAAAGTAACATTCACATCGCTGCTGTCGAACCCGCTGAATCCGCAGTTCTGTCAGGTGGCCCAACAGGATCACATAAGATCGAAGGAATCGGGATCGGATTCATCCCGCCATTGTGGGAACCTGATAAAGTTGACGAGATTCTGGCGGTAAGCACGGAAGATGCGAAGGCGATGGCACGGCGGCTGGCGCGTGAAGAAGCGTTATTTGCTGGAATATCATCCGGAGCGAATGTTGTTGCGGCGTTGCGCGTCGCTGAACGTCTCGGCCCGGAGGCAACTGTGGTGACCATCCTGGTTGATTCGGGCCTGCGATACCTGACCACGGATCTGTACCAGTGAACCTCCACCGATGAAGTCTTACAACAACTACCTTTCGCGCTTGTAGCCACTACTCTCATCACAACGAGCGCTTGCTAAGCGCTTCCTGAGTTCAATTCGTTCAGTCCCATCATTCAAGCTGGGAGAGATTTCAGGTAGGGAAGGGTGGCTTGCCCCCGCTCAACTCACATTACAACTAAAGCTTCAATGTCATGTGAGTTGAGCGGGGGCAAGCCACCCTTCCCTACCTGAAATCTAATTGATCTTCAATTGTGGCGCTGAAACTTGAACCGTATCAAAAGAACTAATGCCGTAAGGCTGAGGGCGCAACTTGAGCGGGGCAAGCCACCCTTCCTAACCTGAAATCTAATTGATCTTCAATTTGATCACGTCGCGTACAGCCGTCTACCCAGATCGACTTTGCCGTCCATCAAAAGCCAGACATTCTTAAGTCCCAGGCTTCTTAAAAAAAGTATCGTCTATTGCGACATTGTGTTTGAGTTCATCCATTTGGAGGGTGACATCTAACGATTCAAACGCGAAGCGAACCTTGAAAGGCACTTTGACTCCATCTACGTCTCGATAATCTTCCAGATGAACCTTGACGAAAACATTCCCTCGCTTCGGATTCTTCCTCACCATATCCCAACGTAAGAGCAAGCCATCCTTCACATCGAAGTACAATTTTTCCGAAGGTCCTCGTGCAGGAACTCCTTCAACTACATAGACATCATGCCCATGCAATCGAGCGTTGGGTTGCATTTTCATCGTCTCGTAGAGGCTTTTGATTTTTCCGACACGATAGATGTCCGCATCACGCTCTACTTCCGCCATTTCGGTTGAACTCTGATCGTTAAAGGTACCTGCCGGTGTCTGAACCCAGCGCGTTGTGCCGTCGAAGCCTTTCTTAATCACGATAGAAGGTGAGAATGTGATGGTGCTGAGCGTTTTGTCTGGGTCCTTACCCCATACCTCATAGGTGCCGGTCAGGTTTGAAGCTGACGTCGAAAAGGTGCCTTTCCCGTGGTAGCTGACGATACGGTCGACTGCCTCTTTGCCACCCACGGCCCCTTGGTATCTCTCAAATATTTCATCAACCTTTGCATTGGAATCAGACGACACGGGCGGCGTTGCACTGGATTCAGGCTTGGCCTTTTTAAGACAAGCTGATCCCAAAGCTACCGCTAATGCTGCGGATAAGCACAGCATCAAAATCGCGTGGCGGTTCTCCGGTCTAGTCAGTTCCAAGTACGCAGTTGAGATTCAGGGATGGTCGTTTAACAGCGAGAGCTCTCAAGCAGATTATAAGACAACCCAGTCGACTGGAGGCGTAATTTATTTGCGGAATGGGTCTTTGGAACGTTCTGAAGCCAATTGATGAATAGCGCTGTACTCCCGAACCGCCGAAGGGTGGACCAGCGGTGAGCCTCTCTCTCACCACCGGGTCCACCCCTTACACGACACAGGCGATATCCCCGCATGATTTCAGCCTGTGTCCTTCCGAAAAACGGTGCCTCGCAGGTCACTAAGTTCGTTCTCACCCGCGCGGTTATGCACACTGCAAGATCGTGGCCATTCATGCGCGCGCTCCAACTCGCTTGCCGAAGCTTGCGCACGACTCGGATTACTGTGCAAATGAGAGGTTTTATACTTAAAGGACCCTGACACGTTTGTCCGATGATCTGTTTATCAGTGACCGCATCTCGCCTACTGACGGTATGTGGTCACTGCAGTTAAGCAAAGAGCAAAGGGCAAAGAGCAAAGAGCAAGACCTGCTCCCTACTCTTTGCCCTTCGCCCTTTGCCCTTTGGCGCTTAGCTCAGGCGTGGACGACTGATGCCAAGCTTCTGCATTTTGTTATTGAGAGTAGTCCTGGGCAAACCGAGGCGTGCAGCTGCACCTGAGGGTCCGCCAATTACCCAATTTGTGTCGCGCAACACCCGAAGGATGTGTTCACGCTCGACCGCCTCGAGAGCGTTACTGCTTCCATTCACTCCGTTATGCTCCGTGGCTGTTTTTCCGTTCTCCTTCAGTTCAGCCAACGGAACTTCCAGCACCGTGCCGCGCGAGAGGATTACTGCTCGTTCTATGAGGTTTTGCAGTTCGCGAATGTTACCGGGCCAACTGTAGCGAGTCAGCGCGGCCACAGTCTCAGTTGGGATTCGCTCGATCGGTTTCTTCATACGCTGCGCAAACTTCTGAGCGAAGAAGTGCACGAGCAATTGGATGTCGTCCGTCCGTTCGCGTAAAGGAGGCAAAGTAATTGGAAACACGTTCAGACGATAATAGAGATCGCTGCGGAATTTCTTGTCAGCGACCAACTGTGCCAGGTCGGCATTTGTAGCAGCAACGACACGAACATCGACCGATATCGTTCGGGAACTTCCGAGTCTCTCGAATTCCTGTTCCTGCAGCACGCGCAACAATTTGGGTTGGAGGTCCAGTGGAATGTCTTCTACTTCGTCCAGAAAGAGTGTGCCTCTGTGCGCGAGCTCAAACCTTCCTTTTCGTTGTTCGATAGCTCCGGTGAACGCTCCTTTCTCGTGCCCGAACATTTCACTTTCAAGTAGGCCCGTGGGAATTGCCGCACAATTCACCTTGACGAGTGTGTGATCTTTCCGACTACTGAGGTTGTGAATTGCACGTGCGATTAACTCTTTGCCGGTCCCGGTCTCGCCAAAAATCAAAACATTTGAGTCTGTGGGTGCAACAGTCTGCGCATCCTGTAGAGCCCGTTTGAGACTGTGACTGTGGCCAATAATCTCTCGGAAATTAAACTGGTTGGAGATCTCTTCCTCGAGATAAAGCTTTTCTTCTTCAAGCTTATTCTTAAGCAAATCGATTTCTCGATAGGCGAGAGCGTTTTCGATTGCGATCGCTAGCTGATTCGCTACCTGACTTAGGAGTTGGGCATCACTGTCAGTAAACGCACCCGGTTTCGCGCTACCGACATTTAGTACGCCTAATGCTTTTCCGTGCGAGATTAGGGGAATACTGCACCCAGACTTAATACCTTCAGCGGTTAACAAACGTGCCATGCACGAAGGAAAGCGTTCGATGTCAATCGAAGGCATGATCACCGGCTCACGGTTCGTGAACGCCAAACCTGCCGGTGTGACAGTCGGATTTTCTTTCAAAGAAATTTCGGCATCTTCGTTAATCAAACCTCGGCCCGCAGGAAAGTCCAGTAGATTGAGTCGCAGAGAGTTTCGCTCGGGGTCGTACAAGAAAACACTCAAGCAGGCAAAGTGCATCACACCTTGAAGACTCTTCGTCGCCGCCTCCAACATCTGACGCAAATCCAAGTGTGAGGCAACCGCGTTGTTTACATCGAGCATAACGCGGAGCATGTCTCTCTCTCGTGCTAGTTCTTGCTGATAGCGCTGCGCTTCCTGGAAATGGATCGCATTGTCGACGGCTACTGCGATTTGTGTGGCTACCAATTGAGCAAACTCCAAATCGAGGTCGTCATAGGCACCAATCTCTTCGCTCCAAACATTCAGTGTACCTAACCGCTGGTGCGCTGTAGTCAAAGGCAGACTGCAAACAGCTTTCGCGGGATACGGCCGAAGGCCTTTAGCGGCTGGAAATCTGGTCTCTTGCTCGAGATTGCTAACGATAACTGGTCGCTGGTTTTGCCAGACCCAACCTGCAATCGAACCTTCGATTGGAATGTCCTTAACCGGCTCACGTAACAAATCTTCGCAGGCTTCAAGAACATACAGCCGCATTACGTTTTGAGTTTCGTCATGAAGCATGACCCCGATGTCCCGAAACTTGAAAAGATCCTGGAGACGACAAGCCAGATCGCGAAAGAGATCCGGGATGTTTCGATGAGAGCTGATCGCTTTTTCGAGTCCGAGCAGGGTGAGGTATTGCTCTTGTCTCAAAGCAGCAACCGCGATTTGAGCTGTACTCTCAGCCATTTGAACCTCATCAACTTGCATTCGATAAACGTGTTCAGGGGAAGAATACTTGAGCCGAATTGTTCTAGCCAAATGCGCGATGACCAAATACGGTCAAATGCCGACCAATGGTCACGACTTGTTCGAACGAGGTACGCAAAAAACTGTGCTTTCAGACCCCGTTTGCAGTTCTACGTCAATGAATTCAAATATGTTGCCATACGCAGAAAGTCTTTCGACGTGGCAACTCCGTTGCATAAGCAACAGTCAGCGTAAGACTTCTCCACCCCGCTGGACGCAAAGACTGTCAAGAACGGATTCTTGAAACGCGGACTACTAATTAACGAAAAGGAAAGACATGCCGCTACGTATAACTCAACAGGAGTGCAACAAGACGCGACAATGTGTCGAAGCGGGGGCAGGGAACAGCGAAAAGATTGAACAGCCACAAGCTCCTCATACAGTGCTGAAGGTACAAGGCTCTCTGTATCTCGAGGACGCCGAGCTGCTGGAAAAGATCTGTCGGGATATCCGGGAAGAAACCGGGCGCCATCTGACGTTGGATCTTGCCGACTTGGTTTTCCTGGATAGTGACAGCGCATCGGTGCTATGCCGTCTAAAGCGAGAGCAGGACGTTACTCTGGAAGGATTGCACCTCTTCATTGCAAAGGTGATCGAATTGACCGAAGCGGAGGCAATGGTGGCGAACTATCTCCGGCAGGAGAACGATCATCTCGACAACGCTAAGAGCGCTACGAAATCTCGCAAACTGCGAGCTGTATAGCGCCTAATATCAACTCCCCGTCTTTGAACTGCCAAAGTACCAGTGCCCACAAGTCATTTTTCCTAGCTTGATGAGTTCAGGCTAAACAACATTGGGGGATTACCATGACACCAGGTGTTCAGACACAAATTACGAAGGAATTTTCGCAACTCCTTAAAGAGACATTTGAGGGCCCAGAGCCAACAGGACCAAGTGCCTTTCTTGAGAAAGGTACGGGTCTCTTTCAAACGCTTGACGATATTCCTGCGGAGATAGCTTCGGCCCAAGCGAGAGCTGAAGGTTCTACTATCGCTGCACACAGCGAACACATCCGCTTCTACATCGACGTTCACCACAACCTCTTGCTTGGAGCGAGGGATAAGATCAATTGGGACGACAGTTGGCGAATCAAGGCTGTCAAAGCAGCCCAGTGGGATACTCTCAGACAAGACCTGCGGCGAGCTTATGCAATAATCAAAGAGCAGCTGCGACGCGCTAACAGCTGGGGTGAAGACGAAATAAGCGTCGCCCTGGCCATCATCGCGCACACCGCTTACCACTTGGGTGCGATTCGTCAAATTCTTCTTACTGTTCAACCGCAGGCGCAGACGTAGAAAGTTAGAATCTTGAATTGAAGATTCATTAAGGGGAAACGTCTAGACAGGTTTATAGCGCGTTGCGAGGAGACGTGTGGCTGCTGCTACGTCGATGTCAGCAATCAGCAAGCCGTCTTTGCCGTAAGGCTGATAACTCAGCAGCGTACCATCCGGCTTCACTACTGCCGAAGTCGTCGGCGAGCCAGGACTTGCGTAGTTAACAGTTGCGAAGTAGCAGTTATTCTCCGCCGCCCGACAAAGCGCCGCCTTTTCATGGAATGAGTTGGCGGGATCCGCGAAACTGGAAGGTCTATAACTGTCCGGCTCAGCTTCGTGAAAATGTGGATGGAACACGATATGTGCGCCACGTTGGACGGCCCAACGAACCGTTTCCGGATAGCGCCAACCTTCATGGCAGATCACTACGCCAAACTTCAGGCCGTCAGTCTCGAAAACTTGCCTAACTGAACCAGGTGAATAGATGTTGTCTTCGGAAGGGTCAAGTTGGACCTTGTCTTGAAAACCGATGATAGTTCCATCTCGAGTTACCACCAGTGCAGTAGGAACAACCGCTCCTTCGACCACCCGTTCAGTTCCGAGAATGACCGCCACTTTTGCTTTGGCCGCAGCTTCCGCGACTGTGGACCATGCGCGTTCCAGGAACGCAACATCCGGCGGCGGCACACGCTTTCCTATGCCTCGATAACCGGGAACGAAGCACTCGGGAAAGCAGGTGAGGTCAGCCCTCTCGCTCGCCGCTTGAGCGATGGCTTGCTCGGCCAAGGTCACCGATTCCGCCGGAGTCTCGGGAAAGCGGACATTTGCGAGCGCGATTCGAAACACATTCATTGGTTCATTGAGCCTCGATAGTTTAGTTGTTGCGATGCATCATTAGTAGTCACCAGGTGTCTGATTGCTCTCGCATCGCGTTTCCGTCGACCAGTAACTCCTAACGTCGTGACCACGTAATTGGTTGCGCGAAAGCCTACGAAAAATTGAATCTAATCACGAACTTCGAATGAATCTGCATGCAACAACTTCGATTTTCTGGACGTACGGTTAAGGTTCATCTGAATCGATCACACATATGGAAATCGTCGAAAAGATAACGAATACAGACCACGAGAAGGTCCTTTTTGGACGCGATTCTGCGAGCGGTTATCGCGGCATCATCGCAATTCATAGTACTGCGCTTGGTCCAGCCGTTGGCGGGACGCGTTTTTGGAATTACGCAAGCGACGAAGAGGCGCTTACCGATGCGTTGCGGCTTTCTCGAGGAATGACTTACAAGACCGCAGTGGCGGGGCTCCCGCTCGGTGGCGGTAAGGCGATTATCATTGGTGATAACAGGAAGTCGAATCGAGAGGCGATTCTTCGAGCGCACGGTCGTTTCGTTGAAACGCTGCGGGGACGTTACATCACCGCCGAAGATGTTGGAACAAGTCCGGCCGACATGGAAATCGTGCGGCTGGAAACTCGCCACGTTGCCGGTCTCCTGGGGCTTTCAGGTGATCCTTCACCTTACACGGCGCGTGGTGTGTTCCGTGCCATACAGGCCTCCGCAAAATACCTTTGGAATACTGACGACCTTTCGAGTGTAACGGTTGCGGTCCAGGGCTGCGGACACGTCGGGTACCAATTGACGAAGATGCTGCATGCGGCGGGAGCTAAACTCATAATTGCGGATGTTAATGCTAACAGTGTGGCACGCGTAGCAAACGAATTCGCCGTTGAAGTCGTGCAGCCAAATGAGATTTTCAGTGTGGCTGCTGACATCTTTACGCCTTGTGCTCTAGGTGGTGTTATCAACGATCGAACGATTCCTGAACTCAAAGTGCAGATCGTTGCCGGCGCAGCCAACAATCAACTTTTGGAGGAGCGACACGGAGAGTCGCTCCGGGAAAGAAACATTCTGTACGCGCCGGACTACGTCGCCAACGTAGGTGGAGTCTTCAACGGTTGCATCGAGCTTCTGGGGTGGGGATCAGCACGCGCAGCAAAAAAGATAGATGACATTTACGAGACGATTTTGACGATTTATGAACGAGCGAGGGCGGAAGGCATTACAACAAGCAAGGCGGCTGACCAACTCGCGGAGAGCAGATTGCGGCGCGGTGGCGCTTAATACTCATGTGCGTTCTGAACGCCTGGAAGAAGTTATTCCGGTTACTCTTCGCACCCGCTGAGATTGTCCTTGATCGAACGCCAACTGTGGCCGTTACGCCTCACTAATTCATCGGCTGATGTCGGACCGTTGCTGCCCGCTTGGTAGTTGGGGAACTCCGGCGGTCGTTGTTTCGTCCACGCTTCCTCGATGGGCGTGATCAGCTTCCATTGAGCTTCTACTCCATCGCGACGAGTGAATAGTGTTGCGTCACCACGCATCGCATCAAGCAATAATGTTTCGTAAGCTGAAGGCGATTTCACGCCAAATCCCGTTCGATAGCAGAAATCCATGTGTACCGAGCCGGCACGCATCTGTATGCCCGGACGCTTAGCGCCGAAACTAAGAGAAATGCCTTCGTCAGGCGAAATGCGCAGTGCGATCACGTTCGGTTCAATATGATGATCGGGAGTGTCAGCGAAGAGTGCCTGCGGCGTCCGCTTAAAATGAACGATGATTTCTGTCAGTGAACGGGCTAATCGTTTGCCGGTGCGTACGTAGAACGGCACACCCGCCCAGCGCCAGTTTTCTATTCGAAACTCAACCGCAACATAAGTTTCTATTGACGAATTCTTAGCGACGCGGTTCTCTTCTCGGTAGCCTACGACTCGGCTACCGTCAATTTCACCTGGTCCATATTGCCCGCGTACTGTTTTCTGAGCGACGTCATCTGGCGACATCGGACGAATAGATCGCCAGACCTGCGTCTTCTCTTCGCGTACTGAATCCGCATCCATCGCTACCGGAGGTTCCATCGCCGTCAGTGCCAGTAGCTGCAAGAGATGATTGGCTACCATGTCACGCAAGGCGCCAGCTTCTTCGTAGTAGCTGCCCCGGCTGCCGATGCCCACCGTTTCAGC
>DATBSH010000315.1:0-18470 GCA_036559885.1 Pyrinomonadaceae bacterium | reverse complement strand
CAAGAGAGGTAAAGATTCCCATGAAACGAACGAGCACCGCACTACTGTTCATTGTCTTTTTGGCTCTGTCACTTGTGTTTTCCGACTTCGCAATTCTGAACAAAGCCGGTGCACGCGGCGCACTCCCACCTCAGGTGTCCGGTGGCCAAACAGCCCCCCAGCCTTTTGAGCGCCGCTGGCCGCGCGGTTTCAGTTTGCCGAGCGAAGCGCAAGTCGTGCTTTATCAGCCGCAGGTCGCGAACTGGGACGACCGCAAGCACATGGTCGCTCTTTCGGCGGTTTCATACATCGCTAAGGGAGCAGAGAAGCCGACGCTAGGCACGATCAAGATCGAGGCTGATACGTCAGTGTCTTTGGAACAGAGACTGGTCAAGTTCTCAGCGCTCAAGATTACCGAAGCAAATTTCCAATCACTATCAAAGGATCAGACACGAGAGATCGTAAGCGAGATCGAGAAAAGCATTCCTGATGAGGACCGGATAATTGCTCTGGATCGCGTGCTGGTCCAGGTCGATAAAAGTCAAATCAGTCCGAAGAACGTCGAAGGTTTGAAGGCGGATCCGCCCAAAATCTTTCTGAGCACAAAGCCGGCGATTCTTGTTGACTTCGATGGTGAACCAATCTGGAGTCCCATTAAGGAAAACGAGCTAAAGTTTGCCGTTAATACCAACTGGGATCTTTTCCAACATAGTCCCACCGCGGTTTATTACCTGCGCAATGAAGATACCTGGCTCCGGTCAACGGCTGTGACTGGTCCATGGAGCCGCGCTGGAAAGTTGCCCGACAGCTTTTCAAAACTGCCCGATGATGAGAATTGGAAGGACGTCAAAGCCAACCTGCCGGGAAAGCAGACTGGTGAATTGCCGATCGTGTACGTCAGCACTGAGCCGGCTGAACTCCTTCTGATCGAAGGAAAGCCGAAGTTTGTTCCGGTCCCAGGAACATCGCTGCTGTGGGTAAGCAACACCGAAAGCGATCTGTTTACCACCGGGGCAGATGGCCCACTCTATTACTTAGTGGCGGGCAGATGGTTCCGCGCACCGAACTTCAACGGGCATTGGGTTTTTGCCACGCCAGACTTGCCGGAAGACTTTAAGCGGATTTCATTGGAGCATCCGCGTTCGCGTGTGCTGGCCTCAGTCCCGGGAACTCAACAGGCCGCAGAAGCAGTACTGTTAGCTTCAGTGCCACAGATCGCGCGCGTCAACAAAAAAGAGATTAAGGCACCTGATGTCATTTATCAGGGTGACCCTCAGTACGACTCAATTCAAAGCACACAACTCCAACGTGCCGTAAATACAGACAAAGAAATAATCAAGGTCGGTGACGCCTATTACATGTGCTATCAGGGCATTTGGTTCACCTCAAACACACCGAAAGGGCCGTGGACCCTCGCCGAGTCAGTTCCAAAAGAAATTTACGATATCCCCGCCAGCTCTCCGGCTCACAGCGTCACGTACGTAACGGTCGAGCAAGACGACAACGATAGCGACGATTGGGTTACTTATGCGGCGGTTGCGGGATACTCCGGCATGATGATCGGCTGGGGTTGCGCAGTGTGGGGTACAGGTTGGTACTACCCTCCGTATTACTGGTATGGCGGCTATTACCCAATCTATTACCCATACTGGCGAACTTACGGCTATGGTGCCTGGTACAACCCATACACAGGTGTGTATGGAACGGCCGGAAGGATCTATGGACCATACGGTGGAGTTGGTTTTGGAGCTCGGTATAACCCCAGCACGGGAACGTATGCGCGCGGCGCTTTTGCGTATGGGCCATATGGCGCACGCGGTGCGGCGCAGGCTTACAACCCAAGAACAGGAACTTATGCCCAGACTCGGCAGGGCGCTGGTGTGTATGGAAGTTGGGGTTCGACTCAGGTGCAACGTGGCGATGACTGGGCTAGCACAAAGCGTTTCACTAATCGCGCGACTGGGAATACCACCCGCGTTACACGTGGCGACGAGGGAGCAATGATTAGACGTAAGGGTGAAGGTGGTAGCGGGGGCCTGGCGACACGCGGCGACAATGTTTACGCGGGTCGCGATGGAAACGTGTACCGCCGAGATCAAAATGGCAATTGGAGTAAATGGGACAACGGTAGTTGGAACTCGGCTCAAAGACCGGAAAGATCAAACTCAACCCGCGAAGGTTTTTTGAATGATAGTGCGAGAGAGCGTGAACGGCAGTCGGCCCGTGCGAGTCAACGAGACAGCGCGAGAGGAGAACAGACAAGCGGATCTGGCAGAAATCAAATGGATTCTTCGACGTTCAAAAGCCTCGAACGCGACCGTGCGAACCGAATGGAGGGCTCAAGGCGCTCAAGCGATTTCGGCACCTACAACCGCAATCGAAGCAGTAGCGCTGGAAGCTTCCGGGGCGGAGGTTCTCGTGGCGGTGGAGGTTTCAGGGGAGGCGGCCGGCGCTGAGAAAAGGAGTAATCAGCGAGGGTGACGTCCCTGCGAGAGTCGCAGTAACACTTCGCTATCGTCTGTGGCTCCGCACTTTAAATTTGAGTGGAGTCGGACAGCAGGAACATACATGACAGGTCGATCGAAAAGGTTCGAGGGGCGACGTTGCACGATGGCTATCGAATTGGTCCTGCGTACCGGCCGTGCTCATCAGTTAGCAGCATTTGCGCTGATCTTGTTTTGGGTATTTAGCGGAGTCTCGGTCTCGTTTGCTAAAAATGCGAATTCGACATCACAAGACAAGACATCTCAAGATAAGAAAGGCCAGACTGGCAATTCAAAGACGACCGACAAAGTGGACACTCAAGCTGCCAATTCGACACAGGACAAAACAAATGCGAAAAAGGAAAAACGCGGTTCGTTCGTCATTGCTCCCATCCCGATCTCAAGCCCGGCATTTGGCTCCGGCCTCATCCTAATCACCGCATATGTTTTTAAGCTCGACACTGACGACAATGTTTCGCCACCGTCTTGGGTTGGGCTCGCCGGTGCGTACACAAACAATGGTAGTCGCGGGCTCGCATCTGGAGCCAAGCTCTACATGAAAGAGAATAAGTATCAGACTACGTTCGCATTCATCACGGGCCGCGCGAATCTAGATTTCTTCGGTATCGGTCGCATTCCAGGAAAAGATCCTATTTCAGTTCCGCTCAGTATCCATGGAAAGATCTTTTTTGGTGAGCTGATGCGAAATGTGCGAAATATTTTCATTGGTCCACGTTTCCAATATAGGCGGCTATCAACTGGAATAGACGGAGGGATTAGTCCTCCGGGTGGCTTCGTAATTCCGGAGATCGATCTTAAGTCGACCTCTGCAGCGCTGGGGTTTCACGTGCAGCGCGATAGACGGAACAGCACCTTCTATCCAACCAGCGGTACACTTTTCGATTTCACTGGCGACTTCTTCGATCAAGCCTGGGGTAGTCGTCGTGAATATCAGACCTACAAAGTCGCATTCAACGGATTCCGACAGATGGCAGACAAGCAAGTCTTCGCTTATCGAGCAATGGCTTGTTCAGCGAATGGCAGCGTCCCATTCTATGACCTCTGTCTGTATGGCTTTAACAGCGACTTGCGAGGATACACGACAGGTGAGTTTCAGAACCGTCGCATGTTTGCGTCACAGGCTGAATATCGGTTCGAACTGCCGAAGAGATTGGGGCTTGTGGCATTTGCCGGTGTTGGTGGGGTAGCTGGCCGCTGGGGTGATTTTCGTTCGGATCAGTTGCTGCCGGCAGCCGGCGTCGGTTTGCGCTTCAAGCTAGATAAGAAGAACCATATTAATTACCGTATCGACTTTGCTTATGGCAGAGAGGGCCACACCCTTTCGATTGGTGTAGGCGAGGCATTCTGAGCCAGCGCTTTCCCTAAGCATCTGCATGCAGCGGCGAGGATCGCAGACGAGTAGAAGCTGTATGGTGTACCTATGAAATAGTTTATATTAACGGCAAAGTAAGCTCCCTCTCCCCAAGGTGTTTCCTCGCTTGCAAACACTCGACCGTCGAGGGGGTTCTAACAAGCCTCGCGAGTTTAGAGTGCGGCCATGAAATGCCTTGTCTCCCCGAGCAAAATAAATCTCCTTATCGCAGTCTCCGTCTGTCCGCCCGCCTTCACAACTCTTCAAGTTCCTGTACACCTCAACCAATGGTACATCGCTGTGGCTACAGTAGCCGTTCTTGTTGCAACGTCACTGATCGTCTGGCTGTTGTTTGTTCGGACGCGACGTAGGCAAGCAGAGATGCCAAGCGAAAACCAGAAGTTGGCGGAAAAGGAGCGAGGTCAAACGGATGGAGGTCATTTATATGACATCGCTGAGCGAGACCGCGTGGAAGTAGAGCGGAGAGAATCTGCCGCGAATTACCGCGCCGTTTTCGATGCCGCTAACGACGCTATCTTCATTCATAACATTGAGACCGGACAGATCTTAGATGCCAACGCAAAAATGTGTGAAATGTATGGTTGGACGGTCGAAGAGGTGAAGACACTCAATGTCGCCGACCTAAGTTCTGGGGAAGTGCCCTACACGCAGGCAGAAGCGCTTGAGTGGATTAAAAAGGCGGCCGGAGGTGAACCACAACTTTTCGAATGGCGAGCAAGAGACAAGTTGGGTCGTTTATTTTGGGTCGAGGTTAGTTTGAAGCGTGCGCTACTGAGTGGCCAGGATGTTGTGCTCGCAGTAGTGCGCGACATTACAGGGCGAAAGCGGGTCGTCGATGAGTTACGACGTAGCGAAGAAAGATTTGGCAAAGCTTTTAAAGCCAATCCGCAGCCGATGTCGTTGACAACGCTCGCCAATGGAATTTATCGCGATGTGAACGAGAGCTTTCTCGAAATGAGCGGGTACACGCGCGAGGAAGTGATTGGTCACAGCTCTTTAGAACTTCGGATTTGGGAGACACCACAGGCGCGTGACGCCTTCGTTCAGCAATTAAAGGAGCGCGGCTCGCTTGTTAACTACGAAGCAAGGTTTCGGATCAAAGATGGCTCATTCAGAGTATTGCTCTCGTCCGCGGAGCAGTTGGAGATTGCCGGCGAAGGGTGCCTGCTAGTTGCTTCAAGCGATATCACCGAGATTACTCAAGCACAGCAGGCATTACGCGAGAGCGAAGAACGGTTTAGAAATATGGCGGATACAGCGCCGGTTATGATCTGGGTCGCGGACCAGTCAAAACGCTCCACGTACTACAACAAACAGTGGCTCGATTTTACTGGCCACACCATGGAAGAAGAACTCGCCAACGGTTGGGCGAAGGCGGTCCACCCAGACGATTACGAGCGTTGTGTGAAGATCTACGAGAGCAGCTTTGATGAAAGAAAAAGATTTGAAGTTGAGTATAGGATGCGACGAAAGGATGGAGAGTATCGTTGGATTATTGATTGTGGAACACCACGGTTCTCTTCTGATGGGAGGTTCCTCGGATACATCGGTTCATGCCTTGATATTACTGACCGTAAAGAATCGGAGGTGGCTTTGCGCAAGGCTCATGAAGAGCTCAATCAATTAAAGAACGAACTCGAGGCGCAAAATATCTACCTGAAGGAGGAGTTGCAGCTCGATCAGACTTTTGGCGAAATTGTCGGCCAGAGTGACGCCATCAAATATGTGCTTTTCAAAGTTACGCAGGTCGCGCGGACAAACTCCACCGTGCTGATCAGTGGGGAGACCGGTACAGGTAAAGAATTGGTAGCGCGCGCGATACATGGCACCGGTTCTCGTGCGAATCAGCCTTTGATAAAGTTGAATTGTGCTGCCTTGTCGCCGACGTTAATTGAGAGCGAATTGTTCGGACATGAGAAAGGTTCGTTTACCGGAGCGCTCGCCCGAAAGTTAGGTCGGTTTGAACTGGCTAATGGCGGCACAATCTTTCTAGATGAAATTGGTGAGCTGCCAACGGAGTCACAAGTGAAGTTACTGCGAGTAATTCAAGAAGGGGAGTTTGAACGAATCGGAGGCACTAAAACATTAAGGGTGGACGTTCGGATTATCGCCGCCACCAACAAGAATCTAAACGTGGAAGTTGAAAAGGGTAATTTTCGCGAGGATCTATGGTACCGGTTGAATGTCTTTCCCATCACCGTTCCTCCTCTCAGACACCGTAAGGACGACATCCCTCTTTTGGTCGAACACTTCGTGGCCAAGTATGCCAAGAAGTTCGGGAAGACTATTACGTCGGTTTCCCCGCGAACAATACAAACTTTGCAGGCGCATTCGTGGCCTGGAAACGTCAGGGAATTGGCGAATGTAATTGAACGCGCAGTCATTCACACCAAAGGCAATACTCTGCAAGTTGTCGATCGTTTCGAAGCCGAGGTCGACGAACTATCCCTACCTCCGAAAAGCCTTGAACAGATTGAACGGGATTACATCTTCCGGACGTTGGAAAATACTGGTTGGCGAATTGAAGGCCCTTATGGCGCCGCAAAGGTTCTCGGTTTAAATCCCAGCACGCTTCGTACGCGAATGGTTAAGCTCGGAATACAGCGGCGCCGATCTGGCGTTGTGGAAGAAGACTTCACTCGAAACACTGATGCTTGGGGCACCTGAGCATTAGTCATTTTGTCTTAAGATTGGCCACGTTGGCCAAACGCGGAAACCGCGAAATACAACGGCCAAGCTTAAGCGCGGCAATAACCCTCACCCCCGCCCAGAACAGTTAAAGCGTTGTAAGAAAACACCATAGCGGAAAGTTGTCGTTCTCTTGTCGATTGTGCACGGGATTTGCGAAGAGTAAGGCACCTCGTTATTTCAAGGTTACGCGTTTTCATTCAAGAAAAGGTTCTGAGGGCATCGGGTGTGCGGCTCCGAGGGTCGGGAATCTCTCTACGAGTGTAGGTGTCGACGTGATCGTTAATGCAACCAGAATTACCGTCCATCCTGAGCATCGTACGGAGCTATTCCAAACCATTAGCCGTTTACTGGAACCGGTGAAAGCTGTTCAAGGATGCCGGACATTTCGTTTTTATCTCGATGCGGCGGACGAAAACTCGTCTCTGCTGATGAGCGAGTGGGATACAGAGTTAGACCTTAACAATTACCTTCGCTCAAACAACTTCTCGATTCTTCGCGGGGCGATAACGGTCCTGAGTATTGAGAGCACTGATTCCAAAGCGGTCATAACGTTCCAAGCAAGCCGACCTTAAGACAATAGCAGGTCGATACGTCGGCCAGACTAACCACTGAAGGACTCAATCGAGACGACTCGAAGATGAGCACGCGTTGGTTTCAGTCGCAGCGGCAGGTCCAAACTCCACGAAAGTGGTCTCCCGGAATGGATATCACGCCAAAGAAACAACCCAACGAGAACATCCGCCGCAGGTCAGAGAACCTGTCGGATGATTTTCTGCGGCCAATCGTGGATGCCTGTGTGTCGAACGTGGCTGTGCTTGATGAATCCGGAAAGATCCTGTACGCGAGCAAAGCGTGGCGGCTCGGTGAACTCGATCGGAACCCAGACAGAGATCAAGATGATGGCGGGCACTATCGTTTTGAAAACTTCAGAAGGTTTACGGAATCTGAACTCGATGAAGACGCAAGTCTAACCCTCGCTGATGACATCAAGCGAATCCTGGTTGGCAAAGAAAAGGAATTTCATCGCAAGTATTACTACGACTCGCCAACGGCCCAGAGCGTGTTCTTGATGCACGCCGCGCGCTTGAATTTGCCGGGCGCTACCTTTCGAGTTCTGATCACACATGAAGATGCCCCCGCTGCTCGAGAGCATTTTCAGAATAGCAACGAAAGACTGACGCACTTACTCGATACTACAAAGATCATTGAATGGGAAGGAAAGGTAAAAGACGTCCGCTTCACGAACGTCAGTGACCAAGCGGCCAAGATTTTCGGGTATCCCGCAAGTGCCTGGTATGAGCCGAACTTCCTACTTTCGCATATCCATCCGGAGGATAGACGACAAGTACTCGCTGCCTATGTAAAGCAAACTAAAACAGCAGAACACTTCGAACTCATTTTTCGCATGCTCGGTACTGATGGCCGAGTTGTCTGGGTTCAGAACCTTGTTAACGTAACTCGACAGAATGGCGTTCCCGAGCAGATGCACGGTTTCATGATCGACATCTCCGAGAGAAAACGCGCCGAAGAAGCGCTAAAAGACCTCGGGGCCCGGTTGATCACTGCGCAAGAGGAGGAACGCAAACGCGTCGCCCGCGAATTGCACGACGATTTGAATCAGCGCATGGCTGTTCTTTCAATGGAACTCGATCAAATGAGTCAAGAACTTCACAGCCCTTTCAGTATGCGCAAGCGTCTTCAGAGGTTGCAAACGCAGGCTAAAGAGATTTCAACTGATATTCACCGTCTGTCCTATAAACTTCACCCTTCGAAGTTAGACCACTTGGGATTGGCGGCAGCTGTTAGAAGCCTCTGCGACGAAATGTCACAGGGCGGCAACCTGAGAGTTGGATTTCAACAAACTGGATTCCCAAGTGCGCTACCTAAAGATGCCACCCTATGCATGTTTAGAATTGCACAAGAGCTTCTTCGAAACTGCGTGAAGCACAGCCGTGCACAATCTGCTCAGGTTGTGCTGACGAAGACTGAGAATGCAGTTCATCTTTCAGTTTCAGATGATGGCTGCGGTTTCGATGTGAAGTCAGACGCTATGGAAAAGGGACTTGGCTTCGTCAGTATGCAGGAGCGACTGCGTATTGTCGGAGGTGAAATCAATATTCGTTCGCAACGCCGCTTCGGTACACGTATTGAAGTTTGGGTGCCGCTGAGTCGCGAAGTTGTCTCCCCATCGCGCAACATGGAACAGCGCGGCGCCTTTTTCCCTCAAAGGTCGAAAGCTTCCGCCTAAGGTAGATGCTTTTAAAACGTCAGAAGTCGATGGAGGAATTATGAAACGCCCCCGGGTCATACTTGCAGACGATCACACGTTGGTCCTGGATGCCCTCAAGAAACTAATTGAACCCGAGTTTGAAGTTGTCGGCCTTTTTGCCGATGGTCACACTCTTGTCGCGAACGCGCCCAAGCTCAATCCAAACGTCATCGTCCTCGACATTGGGATGCCGTTAATGAATGGCTTGAACGCGGGACAAGAGCTTAAACAGATGATGCCTCTTGTGAGGCTCGTCTATTTAACTATGAGTCAGGATGCTGATTTAGCTGGCGAAGCTTTTCGACTCGGCGCCTCAGCGTTTCTGCTCAAGAACTCGGCCGCTTCCGAGTTATTGCAGGCATTAAGAGAGGTGGTACGGGGTGGATACTATGTAACACCACTCATGACCAAGGGAATGGTCGGCTCGTTTGTGCAGAATTTCAAGAGAAGAAAGAGCAAGAATCACTTAACCCTCCGCCAGAAAGAAGTGCTTCAACTATTGGCCGAGGGTCGTTCAATGAAAGAGGTCGCGTTTGTACTTAACGTCTCGCCTCGAACTGTCGCTTTCCATAAGTACACCATGATGGAGCATCTCCAGATCAGAAGCAGCGCAGAGCTCATCGAGTATGCAATGAGAAACTCGCTCGCGCCAGCAACAGCGTGGTAGCAAGTCTTGCTACCACGCATAACTACCTGTCATTTTTGCCAGTTATTGTGTCTAAACGCATCTGCTAGACTGCTATTCGCCTATCGCGCAGTATAAAGGTGGCTTGCTCAAACTTTGCTTGAGGTCAAACCCGACATCTGAGGTAGGCGCAAAGGAGTAGCCGGTGACGCGGGCGCGGATTCTAGTGGCAGAAGATCACACGTTGATGCGCGACAATGTCGTTCGTATTCTCAAGAGTGAGTTTCAGGTGTTGGACGCTGTAGCCGATGGTGAAGCACTTTTGGAGGCCGCAGCTCGATTGAAACCGGATGTCTGTGTTCTTGATATCTCAATGCCTGAGGTGAGCGGCATCGAGACCGCCACCCGACTCAAACAGAGTGGCTCAACAGCGAAAGTAATCTTCCTGACGATCCATGACGATTTCGATTTTATCGGTGCCGCTCTTAAGACAGGTGCCGACGGTTATGTATTCAAAACGCGAATGGCAATAGATCTGCTTCTTGCGGTCCATGAGGTCCTCGCGGGCCGCACCTTCCTGTCGCCACTAAGTTCTAGAAACTGACTTCGCAAACTGACTTGTTAAGTTCCTGATTATTAGCGCTGAACCAAAGATTCGCGACAATTATATCTGCCGAAGTAAGAGACGTAATGCTCCCGCGGATGACTCCAACGAATCTTTAGGAAGTAGCCACATCGGAAACTCGTTCAATGCCGATGACGGTGCCTTCCTCTGCGTCGTTCACTTCGTGACAAGCCCATCCTGCCCTTCATCATTCCGAACGGCGCATTCGGTTGTAGTTTCGCACGTCAATGTACGTCCGACGATAGTAGGTCGCAACGCTACTGCATCCCGTTGAGCGGGTCCTCCGACGACTTGTGGATCGTAAGAATCACGTTGCCCTCATGCTATACTTGGCGCTCTAACCAACCAAACGTAGCGAGTTTTTCAGTGTGATGTAACCTGGGCCGACCGTCACGATTTGGAGAATCGAGGATGACGGAACTTGTCGTCAATACCGCACGACACCGCACCAATTTCCTTGAAGCTCGGGCAAAGGTCCCCCGGCTCGTAATTGCCGCATTATTAACTAGCATTGCGTATTACGTCGGTGCGAAAGTTGGGTTAGCATTAACTTTTCAGCCTCACCCCGTTTCGACTCTCTGGCCTCCAAATGCCATTCTACTTGCGGCGTTATTACTGTCTCCTCCTCGTTGGTGGTTTTTCATTCTGCTTGCTGTTTTTCCGGCTCATCTCCTGGTCGAACTTGGCGCTAACATTCCCGCATCGATGACTTTGAGTTGGTTCCTGAGTAATTGCACTGAAGCTCTGATCGGCGCGTTGGTTTTCCGATATCTCGCAAGAGAGGAGATTCGTTTCGACAGCACACGTTCGGTTGGAATGTTCCTGGTGGCTGCGGCACTCGGTCCTTTCCTGTCATCGTTCCTTGACGCTGGGTTCGTCGTACTTAACAGGTACGGTCAAAGCCCCTACTGGGATGTGTTCCGCATGCGTGTCTTTTCGAATGTGCTCGCATCTGTAACCTTAGTGCCATTGATTGTTACCTGGCGCACTTACTCGATGCATTCAGTAAGAGGAGTACGGTGGTCTCGCTATGTCGAACTCTTTCTTCTCGTAGTTGGCTTAGTTCTAGTTGGACTGATCAGTTTCGGCACACAAAGGGCGGGTCAGAATACGACGCCGGCGTTTCTTTATCTGCCACTGCCGCTAATGTTGTGGGCCGCTATACGATTTGGTCCGCGAGGGTCCAGCACGGCTTTGCTGGCTGTGAGCTTTTTTGCTATTTGGGGCGCCATACACGGACTTGGGCCTTTCGCAACTCAGTCTGCTGAAATGAACGCGCTTTCGGTGCAGCTCTTCTTAATCCTCGCTTCAATGCCATTACTGTTTCTTGCTGCATTAATAAAGGAGCGAGAGCGATCTCAAGAAACTGCTCTTCAGGAGGAGGAGCGACTGTCGATGGCTTTGGATGCAGCTCAGATGGGTACGTGGGATTGGCGCATAGCGGAGGACACCGCAGATTGGTCGGCGCAAAGTAAACGTATGCTTGGATTAGCGACCGACAGTTCGATAACCAGCGAGGCGTTCTATTCATTGATTCACGTTGATGATCGAACCAGGATCAAAGAAGCGATTAAGCATTCCATCTTCGAGGGCGCACCCTACGATGCTGAATTCCGAATTCCACAGAAGGATGGAAATGTCCGTTGGGTGCGTGGCGTGGGAAAGGTAATACTCAACCATAACGGGCAACCAACGAGAATGATGGGTGTCAATCTTGATGTGACCAACTGGAAGCTCGCGGAGGAAGCGCTTCAAGAAACGTCAGAACGGAATAGGGCCATCTTGCGTGCACTTCCCGATATGGTTTTTCTGATCAGTCGAGATGGTATCTATCTGGATTATCACGCGAGAGGACCTGGCAAGTTGTTGGTACCGCCAGCCGCATTTCTAGGGAAGCGTGTGTCTGATGTATTGCCGCGTCGGGTTGCGGCGCAGGTGATGGCATGTCTCGAGAAAGCAGGTGTGACAGACCGGCCACAAATCCTTGAGTACTCGTTAATGATGGACAACGAGGAAAGACACTATGAGGCCCGCCTTATCGGTATGGAAGGAGATAAGACGCTCAGTGTCGTTCGAGACGTGACTGATCGTCAGCGTGCCTTGCAAGCGTTGAAAGATAGCCAGGAGAAACTACATCATAGCCATAACCAAATCCGTGATTTGTTAGGTCGTTTGATAGACGCCCAGGAGGCTGAGCGACGTCGTATGTCGCGCGAGCTTCACGATGATCTCAGTCAAAGAGTCGCAACCCTCTCGGTCAGCATCAGCCGGCTAAAGAAAAAGCTTCCGATGTCGGAAGCTGAACTTGCTCTGGAGCTCGATGTACTACGTGGACACATTGACAATCTCACAAATGAGATTCGCAGCCTTTCACACCAGCTTCACCCTGCTGTGTTGGAACATTTAGGCTTGGTGACCGCGCTCGAGTCATTTATCCAAAGCTTCAGAAATGAAGAACAGATCGAAGTGATTCTAAATGCGGATACCGGCGAAGTCAGAATTCCCTTTCAAACATCGATTTGCATTTACCGCGTGGCGGTAGAAGCCTTGCGAAATGTCGCTCGACATTCAGCAGCCTCCTCTGCACAGGTGTCACTTAAATGCTTTGACAACGTTATTGAGCTTCGCGTGTCTGACGCCGGAAAAGGTTTTCATGTTGAGACTGCGCGACACGGTGATGGTCTCGGATTGGTAAGTATCGAGGAGCGCCTTCGATTGTTACAAGGGAGCTGTGAAATCAAATCTATGCCGCAGCACGGCACCACAATTATCGCGCGAGCACCATTGAGCTGACTATGAATCGCGTACGCTTACTTCTGGCTGATGATCACACGATGTTTGCCCAAGGGATGCAAAGTTTTCTTGCGGATGAGTTCGAACTTCTTGGTACCGTTTCCAACGGTGAGGCGCTCCTGGAGGCCGCGCGCAGCTTAAGGCCAGAGGTCATCATCGTAGACATCTCGATGCCGCGTCTTAATGGATTCGATGCGGTGCGTCGCATAAGGGCAGAAGGTAATGACGCGAAAGTGATCTTTCTGACGATGCATGATGACGACGCGCTTGTCTCCGAGGCGTTTCGTTGCGGCGCGTCCGGTTACGTTCTGAAGCAAGCCGCTGGCGAAGAGCTGGTGACTGCGATAAGAGAAGTAGTACAAGGCAATTCGTACGTGACGCCTCTTGTTGCTACCAGGGTGTCCGAGGCCTCGCGAGCTCCATCGCACAGGGCGACGATCACGCCGCGCCAACGAGAAGTGCTCAGATTGATTAGTGAGGGCCTTACGATGAAAGAGATTGCCGCCCAGCTGAGCATCTCAACGAGAACTGCCGAATCGCACAAATATGAAATGATGGAGGCGCTGGGCGTTGAAACTACAGCAGAACTGATCAAGTATGCTTTGCGGCTTGGGCTTATTTCATGATCAAAGGACGAGGAAGTCCCCGTAATTTTAGGGATTGTGCTCAGTCATTCGCGGGATTAAGGTGTCCCAACTTGTTCGGTCAGTTTCATAATACGTATTCGTGGTCACAGAAAGGACAATTAGACCGCTGAATAGGTTTCGGAGAATAGCAGTGTGGGCATCAGCATAAGGACAGTCGAAACGCATCGGCGGTCCATTATGCAAAAACTCGATGCCAACTCGATCGTGGAGCTCGTGCACTACGCAATCCGCAACGGAATTGTGCAGCCGAGTGTGAAATTGGATTCTTGAGGGTACTGGATCACATAACTCAAATCGAATTCCCGCGTTGAAAACTACATCACACCTGGTTTAACAGTGTCTTAAGAAACCAAACCTACTCATTATTTCTCCGTATTTTTACGGATTGCGCCAATTCTCCTCGCACATTAAGGTATTCGGCATTCCGACAGTTTCCGATGGGCCGTAAGGCAAGTAGTTAGTGGCGAGCGAGTCTTGCCAATTTTGAAGTATTCCCGTCCTCACTGCTGGGTCCGCCTCTGGATCACACGTTCACCGGGGGTGTTAGTTTACACGTCTAACGGCGGACCTTAACCTCCCGTGGAAAGATCTCAGCGTGGTTTTGCGATGTGTCGGCAAGGTTCTCTCTCAAGCTTTCTCTCATCGTCAGGGATCGTCCTCACCCTGGCGCTCTGTATCTCTGCACATGCTCAATCAAACGCAACTCTTTCAGGTCGAGTGGTTGATCCAAACGGCGCCAGCGTCAGTGGCGCGAGGATTACAGCGGTTAATTCGGCGAGCAGTGCGACTCGCGTCCGGAAAGTGATCATGACGGCAACTATTTGTTGCCGGCCTTACCGGTTGGCAATTACCGGTTGGAGATCCGATGTGCTGGCTTTCAACGCAGATCATCGATGAGTTCTCTGTGGAAGTGCGTCTTCGGTCCGGCAACCCAGTGTCTAGAGATGGGCAAGCGAAGCGCGTCAACGCTCAAGTTGGCGCAAGTCAGGTCTGGCAAACCACTCAGAGTATGGGCTTGAGTGGTGACTAATCTTGAGCGCAGGGCGCGCTTCGCTTGCCCATGAGAGGCTCCGCAATTTGTATGGTGGGCGCCGCTGAAGATTCGTATAAGGGGGCATCATGTCACCTTCTGATCCACTGCCGTCATGGAATGATGGCAACACAAAACGATCGATTCTCGATTTCGTTGAGAGTGTTTCGACCGCGGGCAGCAACGACTACGTTCCAATCAATGAACGGATAGCTGTATTCGACAACGACGGCACAATTTGGTGTGAGCAGCCAGTCCCCGTTCAGGTCTTTTTTATGGGTGATCGAATCAAAGCGCTTGCACCTCAACATCCCGAGTGGCAACGGACAGAACCGTTCAAATCGATCCTTGTCGGCGACCTCAAAACGGCACTCGCCACTGGAATGAAGGGAGTCGCCGAACTGGGGATGGCGACGCACGCGGGAATGAGTACGGATGAGTTCAATCAAACTGTGCGCGATTGGCTTGCTACAGCTCGACACCCAAAACTCAACCGGTTATTCACAGAAGTGATTTATCAACCAATGCTGGAGGTGCTGACCTATCTACGTTCGCGAGGATTTGCGACGTTTATTGTTTCGGGTGGCGGGGCTGAGTTCATGCGCACTTTTGCCGAGAGTGCTTACGGTATCCCACCGCATCAAGTGATCGGATCAACTATTAAAACTCGTTTTGAATTCCGCCGTGGCAAGACGCTGCTCATGCGTGATGCACAATTAGACTTTTTCGACGACAAAGCTGGGAAGCCGGTTAGCATAAACAAGTACATTGGTCGACGACCGATTGCTTGCTTTGGAAATTCCGACGGCGACCGAGAGATGTTGATGTGGACAACAGTTGGCCGGAATGATCAGCGACCGTCGTTGGGGTTGATAGTTCACCACACGGATGGTGAACGTGAGTTCGTCTACGACCGGCAGCATGTTTTGAGTGGCGAATTAGACAAAGTGCTCAGCGATGCTCCCGGTTATGGATGGATTTTGGCTGATATGAAGCGAGATTGGAGCGTGGTTTTTCCGACCGCTGCTCGTTCGGCTCAGGGAACGGCGTGAATAACTCACATCACCACTCAAGCTTCACGATGAAACTTGAGCGGGGGTAAACCGCCCTTCTGTATAGACCGGAGACATGGTGAACATTTGTTCGGAGACATGGTAAACACTTTTAGGCCCCCTCTCGCGGACGGAGATTTAGCTGCTTGATCCAACTGACAACCGCAAATGACGCTCTAGCCTTGAGCTCAACAACCGGTTATTGAGTGCGGCAATTTTCGTAACCGATTACGGTGTTGCCCATTGAGGTAAAGAAAGGATTAGTACCATGAAGGTAGTATCAAGCATTGGATGGACGATCTTGTTTTGCGTTTCAGTGCTCGTGCTGATTGATAACGCAAACGCTCAACCAAAATCGAAGACGAAGACGCCACCGCCGACCCAGTCTGCGGAACCCCCGATCCGGGGGCCGAACACTAAGGAAGGAGCGAGTCAGGCGGCAAAGGCTTCCAAGGTCATGAACGAGATCATGGCCACGCCTGACAAAGGAATTCCCAGTGACCTGTTGGCGAAAGCTGAGTGTGTTGCTGTTTTTCCGAGCGTCAAGAAGGGCGGTTTCATCATCGGAGCACAGGGCGGCCGTGGTGTCGCGAGTTGTCGAACACCATCGGGTTGGTCGGCCCCTGCGTACTTCGAGCTAAAGGGCGGCAGCGTTGGTTTGCAGGCCGGTGGATCTGCTACAGATTTCGTGATGCTGATCATGAATGAAAGTGGAATGAAGAGTCTGCTATCAGACAAGTTTGAGTTAGGTGGAGAGGCATCGGTCGCAGCCGGTCCTGTCGGAAGAACGTCAGCAGCAAGTACTGATGCAAAACTTGACGCCGAAATACTCACTTATTCCCGCAGCAAAGGACTGTTCGGTGGTCTGTCACTCAAAGGGAACGTCATCTCGCCGGAGAAGAGTGATATGGAGGGAACATATGGACAAGGCGTAACGGCGCAAACGGTGCTGACAGCAAACCGAAACCGAGCACCAGAGGAGGTTCAAGTTTTTCCCAACACGCTCACGCAATACTCGGCTCGCAAGGCGAATTGATCTTTCGGCCAGGCACGCTGAGTGATGAATTTTTGGTGTTACTGGGTTTCAACCGAGGTTAGGTTTATATGAAACGACCAGCGATTCTAGTAGTGCTCATTCTCGTACTGTGCTGTGAGACACCGGCTGATCAGATTACCTTGAAGAATGGGGACCGAGTTAGCGGGAGGATCGTGAAATCTGATGGAAGCAACCTCTTGGTAAAGACGGACCTCCTTGGCGATGTAAGTGTGGATCTGTCCAACATCACCAACATCGTGTCGGATCAACCGCTTTACATCACCCTTGCCGACGGTCGGACGGTTGCCGGAGTTCTAACTGTTTCGGAGGATAAGGCTGAGTTGCGCGTCGCAAATACGAATGCGCTTTCAATTCGCCGATCTGACATCCGCGTAATCAGATCCGAAGCGGAACATGTAGCTTATGAGAAATCACTGAATCCCGGATGGCTTGAAGGGTGGAGCGGCGGTGCTGATATTGGTCTGGCCTTAACCTCCGGAAACTCTGACACCACAAACCTCGCCATCGGTTTAGCAATGACGCGCGCCACCACGGGCGACAAGACAAGTATTTATGGCGCTTCGGTCTATAGCCGCGACAGCACAAGTGGCGAGTCCCGGACTGTTGCTAATACTGTTCGCGGCGGTGTGCGCTACGACCGCGACATCAACAAGCGATGGTTTGGCTATGGCTTTACGGACCTTGAACATAACGGTTTACAGGCCCTGACCCTGCGGTTTGTGCTGGGCGGCGGCATTGGCTATCACGCTATTCGCAACGAAAGAACACAACTCGATCTCCTTGGGGGTCTAGCCTGGAATCGCGAGTACTTCAAGGGAGATTTCAACGATCGCAGTTCTGCGGAAGCGCAGGTGGGCCAAACGCTTTCGCACCGGTTCAGCTCGCGCGTCTCGTTGAATGAACAGTTGTTCGTCTTTCCTAATTTGACGAACGGTGGCGAGTATCGAATCAACTTCGACACCGCGTTGGTTACAGATATAAGCAGGCGAATTGGGTGGCAAATTACGGTCAGTGATCGCTATTTATCGAATCCACCATTCGGCTTCGAGAAGAATGATCTGCTGCTCACGACTGGTCTGAAAATCAAACTTGGTGAGATGAAGTAATCGATTTCGTCAAATGGAAAGAGGGTGTTCATGATTAACACTACCGCGGAAGTGATTTCCATCGGCGCGTCCGGGCAAACCACCATCGGAACACATGAAGTGGATACCTGGCGGGACATTTCTGATGGGCTCGAACGATCACTAGGTGGGAACGGAATCCGAGACTGTCTGAATGGCTTTCTGCCTTCGCATTTGTCTTGAGGTATCGTCCCGAAGATTTTGTGGAGGATGGAACGGTTCACGCGCCAGCAAATCTGAGAGCCGACATTGGCAAATCTCAGGCAAGGTGATCTGAGAAACCAACTCTTACACTGGGCGGGTGGGTGGTAGGGAGTAGTTAGAGGCACGAGAAACCCTCAATCGTGTCCTTATATATAGAAATCGCTCAATCGTGTCCTTTATATATAGAGAGACCCAGGTTCATATACCAGGATTTGCGCTGAGCCCTTTGCTCCTGTCCTATTACGTCGGGATGAAAACAAAACGGGCGACTTAAAGTCGCCCGTTTCCATTCCTGTATTCATGTGTAGCTGAGCAAAGGGTTACTCACTCAGCTTTACGCCTTAGCGGTTCACCTTCTCTGTTTTCAGCCAGATTTCGCCATTGCCAGTTCATATGCACCTGTCCAGGTGGCTTCAAGTTCAGTTTCTGATTTCGCCACAGTCTTGAAGTTGCCACTTCCTGTGACACCTTTGAATTGACCATCGCCGCCATCGATTT
>DATBSH010000314.1:0-7869 GCA_036559885.1 Pyrinomonadaceae bacterium | reverse complement strand
GTGCGATCTCAATCTACATACTCTTGATTTTCATACGTATCATTTTCTCTTGGGGAATGGTCAGTTATTCGAATCGGCTGATGAGATTTCTGGTTGATACAACGGAGCCATTGTTAGGTCCTTTGCGGCGCATCATTCCGCCGCTTGGAATGATGGACATCTCTCCCATCATTGCCTTTCTTATTCTTTGGCTGTTTCAACAAGCTATTAACGGCACGCTCTTGCGAGGAGCCGGTCAGCTTACTCTATAGAACAAAAGTAGTGATTGACTA
Source organism: Pyrinomonadaceae bacterium (assembly GCA_036559885.1). Classification (GTDB taxonomy): domain Bacteria; phylum Acidobacteriota; class Blastocatellia; order Pyrinomonadales; family Pyrinomonadaceae; genus PSRF01. The sequence goes on along the minus strand of DATBSH010000314.1, from coordinate 7,597 downwards.
TTCCATTCACGAAAACAGAATCGTGTTCAACGTCAAGGTAGTGCCGCGCGCGTCGCGGAGTGAGATTGTCGGGGAACAGGCGGGAATATTGCGTGTGAAGATTGCAGCGCCGCCAGTCGATGGCGCGGCAAATGAAGAACTCCTGCAGGTGCTCGCAAAGAAGTTTGCAGTTCGGGCTAACGCGGTCACGATTCTTTCAGGCCAGTCGGGACGAGTGAAGAAAGTCAGCATCGAAGGTATTTCGCCAGACGAACTTCAAGCCGTCAGTCGCTGACAGCAGATTATGGAATCATCCCAAATCTCTCATTATCGAATACTCGATCGACTCGGCGTTGGTGGTATGGGCGAGGTCTATCTTGCCGAAGACATCAAGCTCGGACCGAAAGTCGCAATCAAGGCACGTTGTCACTCCAATGACGCTTGCTGTCTGTGATATATTGCCGACCTCGGAACTCACAACTTGGAAATGGATTGGACTGGTAGGGCCCATGGGGGCCCACAGGACCTATCGCATATCACATCCCAAGAGGATTCAGTAAAAATGTCAGGACATTCGAAGTGGCATAGTATCAAGCACAAGAAAGGCGCGCTCGATGCCAAGCGCGGAAAGCTTTTTACAAAGTTCATTAAAGAGATAACGGTAGCCGCTCGCTCAGGCGGCGGCGATCCGGATGGCAACGCCCGTCTTCGCAAGGCGATTGCCGACGCAAAAGCCGGCAACATGCCAAACGACACTATCGACCGGGCAATTCGCCGAGGCACCGGAGAAGAAGAAGGTGTGCACTACGAGGAGATCACCTACGAGGGATACGGCCCCGGTGGAGTTGCTTTGCTTATTCAATCGATGACTGACAACCGCAATCGAACGGTCGCGGAGATTCGTCACATCTTCTCGAAGAACGGCGGGAATCTTGGCGAGAGTGGATCCGTTGGATGGATGTTTGAGAAGAAGGGCTACATCGTTGTCAGTAAGAGTGCTAAACCAGAAGAGGAGTTGTTTGATATCGCCATTGAGGCCGGCGCCGACGACCTGCGAGATGACGAAGACAATTTTGAAATCATTACGTCGCCGGAAAACTTTGAAACTGTCTTGAGCGCGGTGAAAAGCGCTGCTATAGAACCGCAAGTTGCTGAAATTGAAATGGTCCCTCAGAACTACGTAAGGCTCGAAGGAAGTGATGCTAGACAGATGCTAAAGCTGGTGGAAGCCCTCGAGGATCACGACGACGTGCAAAAGGTGTCTGCCAATTTTGATATTAGCGAAGCTGACATGGCCGCAGCATAAAAGAGTATCCACAGATTACACAGGACAGGGGCAGGAGCAGCAGACAGCAGGCAGCGCGGGGACGCGGAGACACGGAGACGCGGTGACATGGCGAAGGCATCTTTTCTTTCGCGCATCGGCCATCTCGCTCCGCGTCTCCGGGTCTCCGCGTCTCTCCGCGTCTCCGTGTCTCCGCGTCTCCGTGTCTTCCCGTCTCCGCCGCTGTCTCAATCTTTTCGACAAGAACAGCGAGTAGATTGCTGGCATCGAGTTTGCGATTATCAGCAGTGCGGTCATTTAGAACTACGAAAGCGGACGATAAAGTAACGAAGTCGAATTGCGCTGTACCGAAATGAGGCGAATTGTTCACCACATTTAGCAATTATCGAAGCGCCTCGCGACGTAGCGTCTCTATCCGCTGAGACCCTCACAGAGTCGTTTAGATCGGCAACGACCTAAACAAAGTTGTTATTGCTTGTTGCACCGCCGGGTCATGCCGAGCCGTGGTTGAGTTGTAGAGTGAGTCGGTTTGAACTTTGAGAAAGAAGAAATGGATATGGAACAAAGAGATGCAACATTCATGTATCCGAACGAGATGATTAAACTCTGGCTTGCAAAACACAACGAGGTAGATAGCCAAGCCACTGATGGCGCGGTACTCACCGCGTCAACATCTCGCAAAGAAAACTACTCGGCAGATTTGATTTGTGTCTCGCACTTGCGCTGGGATTTTGTTTACCAACGACCACAACATCTTCTGAGTCGTGCTGCTCGCGGCCGCCGTGTCTACTTCGTTGAAGAGCCCGTGTTTGATGACGGCTCGATGCGTCTAGACATGAGAGAAGCAGATTGTGGCGTTAAAGTAATTGTTCCTCGACTCACACATGGATTGCGCAGCTCAATCGCCAGGGAAGCTGTCTTGAGGCAGATGATCGATCGGCTGTTGATTACCGAGAGTGTGCGGGACTTTGTCCTTTGGTACTACACGCCGATGGCGCTGGACTTCACTCGACACTTGAAACCCTCTGTAACAGTGTTTGATTGCATGGACGAACTGTCCGCATTCAAGGGTGCGCCCAAACAGTTGAAAGATCTCGAAGCTGAATTGTTCGCGCGAGCCGATCTCGTCTTCACCGGCGGTCAAAGTTTGTACGAAGCTAAGAAGGCTTATCACCCGTGCGTGCATGCTTTCCCAAGCAGCATCGACCGGGATGACTTTATGCAGGCGAGGACGCTTTCGCCCGAATTGGATCCCGAGGATCAAAAGGATATTCCTCATCCTCGTTTGGGGTTCTTTGGCGTTGTCGATGAAAGATTCGATATCGAATTGTTGACGGCTGTGTCGAAGGAGCATCCGGATTGGCATTTCGTGATTGTCGGCCCCGTCGTGAAGATTGATCCAGCGGAATTACCTCAGGCGCCGAACATTCACTATCTTGGAGGCAAAGCCTACAAAGACCTTCCGAAGTATATCGCCGGATGGGACGTAGCGTTGTTGCTTTTCGCTCGCAACGAATCAACGAAATTCATCAGTCCCACAAAAACTCCAGAATACCTGGCTGCGGGTAAGCCGGTGATTTCTACGTCGATTGCTGACGTAGTCCGTCCGTATGGAGAGAAGGGGCTGGTACAAATTGCAGATACACCGGAGGAATTTTGTCGCGCCGCGGAACGGCTGCTGTCTGAAGATCACGATACATCCACTTGGCTGGAACAAGTAGACGCGTTTCTTTCTCGGATGTCATGGGACACCACGTGGTCGGAAATGTGGAAATTAATAGAAGAGATAGGTTCTGCCCGACAGCGCAAACCCGTCGTGAAATCGCCAGCTCTCGGCATTCATAAGACGGAAATCGCTGGCGCCGCCGGAGCTGTCTAATTCATTGATAGTCATATAGTGGACCAAGGGGGGAGGGACGTTATGTTTGATTACTTGATTGTAGGTGCGGGATTCGCTGGGAGTGTGTTAGCTGAGCGCCTGGCGCGAGGCTCGAAGAAAAAGGTTCTGCTGTGTGATAAACGAGCGCACATCGGTGGAAACGCATACGACCATTACAACGAAGCCGGCATTCTGGTTCATAAGTACGGGCCTCATATTTTCCACACTAACTCGCGGGAAGTTTTTGAGTACTTATCTCGTTTTACTGAATGGAGACCATATCAACACAGAGTTCGGGCAAGTGTGGACGGTCAGATAGTTCCCATCCCTATTAACCTCGACACAATTAATGCGTTATATGGTTTGAACCTCACTTCGTTTGAAATGGAGGATTTCTACAAGCGTGTTGCTGAACCACGCGAACAGATTCGAACGTCAGAGGACGTCGTTGTTAGTTCGGTGGGCCGCGAGCTCTACGAGAAGTTCTTCAAAAACTACACGAGAAAGCAGTGGGGCCTGGATCCGTCGGAACTGGATGCCAGCGTGACTTCGCGCGTCCCGACAAGAACTAATCGGGATGATCGATACTTCACCGACACATATCAAGCGATGCCCCTTCACGGCTACACAGCGATGTTTGAGAAAATGCTGGATCACCCGAACATCAAAGTATTGTTGAACTGTGACTTTCGCGAGATCCGGAAAGACATTCCGTATCGGGAGATGATCTATACGGGTCCAGTTGATTCGTTTTTTGAATACCGTTACGGAAAACTGCCGTATCGCTCTTTGGAGTTCAAACACGAAACGCACGACATACCGGTATTTCAGTCGGCTCCGGTTATTAATTATCCGAATGAGCAGCTCTACACTCGTGTGACGGAGTTCAAGTACCTAACTGGACAAGAGCATCAGAAGACGAGCATCGTTTATGAATTTCCGCAGGCAGAAGGTGATCCTTATTATCCCGTGCCACGTAAGGAGAATGCTGAGCTCTACGCGAGGTACAAAGCACTCGCTGATGCGACGCCGGACGTTCATTTCGTGGGACGCCTCGCCACCTACAAGTACTACAACATGGATCAAATTGTTGCGCAGGCGCTCACGGTTTATGCGAAGATGGTCAGCGCCAAGCGGCAGGAAGCGCTCGTAATGGGAACTACAACTCGGTCAGTGGTAGACCTCGGCAGTCGGCGGCTACGAGCGAATGAGGTCAGAAAGGAATTGACTCTCACACAATAGAAAAGGGAGAGAAAAAACGGAGGCAGGGGCAGGAAGCAGGAGCAGGAAACCGAGTTTTCCTGCTCCTGCCTGCTGCTCCTGCTCCTGGCTTTTCGGATGATTAGATACGAAGGGTTGTTTGACAGTTTCCTTATGGGAGGGTTCGAGTGCTCGACGCATTATCTCCCATCGGGTAAGCGTCTCGACGAGATAGCAGCCACCCGCCACGATGAACTAGCCACGCTAGACTACCTTCGCCTTCACGAACAGGAGATCACAACAGCTCGAGAGGGCATTCGTTGGCATCTTATTGAACAAAGACCCGGAAAGTACGACTTCAGTAGCGCAATCGGGATGGTCCGGGCGGCGCGAGAAACTGGCACGCAAGTCATCTGGGACCTTTGTCATTACGGTTGGCCTGACTGGCTTGATATCTTTAAGCCACAGTTTGTTACATCGTTCGCGCAGCTCGCGCGCGAGTTTGCGAAGCTGCTGCGTGATGAAGGCGACGAAACTCCTTTCATAACGCCGATAAATGAGATTTCTTTCTTTGCGTGGGGTGGCGGCGATTCTGCGTGGCTCAATCCGTATGCACGAGATCGCGGCGACGAATTAAAGGAGCAGCTGATTCGGACCGCCGTCGCCGGAATCGAAGCCATTTGGGACGTGAATCCTCGCACGCGTATTACCCAAATCGATCCGATCATCAATGTGCTTCCTGAAGATCCGAATAATCCAAAGCAGTGTCGTGATGCAGAAGCTTACAGGTTATCTCAATATGCAGCCTGGGACATGCTGGGTGGTTACCTGAAACCTCACCTGGGTGGAAAACCGGAATATCTCGACATCATTGGCGTCAACTACTACGTTCATAATCAATGGATCCTTGGTGGTTCGTTCATTCAACCGACTAATCCGAGGTATCGACCGTTCAGTGAATTGCTTAAAGAGATCTACGCGCGCTACAAGCGACCCCTTTTCCTCGCAGAAACTGGAATTGAAGATCAAGCACGACCCTCATGGTTTCGCTATGTCAGTAAACAAGTGCGTCGAGCGATGAGAGCGGGTGTACAAGTCGAAGGTGTCTGTCTTTATCCGATAGTCAATCACCCTGGGTGGGTGGACGATCGACATTGCCATAATGGATTGTGGGATTATCCGGATGAGCAGGGTAATCGAGAAATTTACGAGCCGCTGGCGCGCGAGTTACAGAGCCAACGGCAATATTTCGATCGCTTACTCAATCGCGTGAAAACGCCGAAGTATTCGGATAGGACCATGCAGCACGAGCAATTGATGCAAACATGAGTAGTACCCGTCACATCTTTGTGAGATTTCAGCGGCAAAAGTAGAGCATGTAAACCTGCTTGTAAACTCAGATAGCGGCGATGAGTGATGAACAAATAGCGATTCCCCGTCCCGAGTATCCCCGACCACAGTTTGTTCGCGATGAATGGCTCAACCTAAATGGTGAGTGGGAGTTTGCCTTTGACAACAATGATGTTGGGCTAGCAGAAGGCTGGCACGATGGCAGGACACTCCCAGATCGCATCATCGTCCCTTTCGCGTATCAGACCAAACTTTCCGGCATTAACGACAAAAGCATCCACGAAGTCGTTTGGTACGCGCGCAGTTTTGAGTTTTCAGAAGACTGGTCAGGCAAGGATCTGCTCCTAAATTTCGGGGCCGTTGATTACTCCTCCACGATCTGGGTCAATGGACAGGAGGTAGGGCACAATCAAGGCGGCCACATACCATTTCAATTCGATATTGCTCCATATGTAAAGCGTGGCACGAATCGACTAACCCTTCGCGTCGAGGACCGTCAGGATCCGCAACAGCCGCGTGGGAAGCAATCACATACTGGGATCCCGGAGGGAATCGATTACTACTGCACAACTGGTATCTGGCAAACGGTTTGGCTCGAACCTGCGCCGCCGATACGTATTGAAGAACTCAGAATCCTTACCTGGGCAAGGCGAAACCTTATTGAAGTAACCGTGTTTCTTCACGCTCCCTCTGCACCATGGCGAATTGAGCTTGAGGTGGCAGAAGGCGCAAAGGTCGTTGCACGCGGCGAAGACCTCACTGCCGTTGCCACAGGACGCATCGCTCTCGTCATTCCTTATGCGAAGCTGTGGTCTCCGGATTCACCTCACCTCTACGATCTGCGCTTTCGACTCTATGAAGAAGAAACTTTATTGGACGAGGTGAAGTCGTACGTGGGCCTCCGAGGGTTGCGACTGCTGAATGGGAAGGTTCTGCTGAACGGCAAACCGACGTATTTAAAGATGGTGCTCGACCAGGGTTATTGGCCTGATGGCTATTTGACCGCGCCGTCGGATGAAGCTTTGCAAACAGATATCGGGTGGATCAAATTGTTTGGTTTCAATGGCGCGAGAAAACATCAAAAGATTGAAGATCAACGTTGGCTTTACTGGTGCGATCGGCTGGGACTGTTGGTGTGGGAAGAAATGCCGAACGCTCGTGAGTGGTCGTCAACGGCAGAAAATCTGTTATCCAGCGAATGGCAAGTTGCAGTAAGACGCGATTACAACCATCCTTGCATCATTACCTGGGTTCCAGTGAATGAGAGTATGGGTTTTCCCGGCTTGGGCCAGGAACATGCCGGGCAGTATGCCTTTATTGAGCGCATGGTCCGTGTGACCCGACGGCACGACACCACGCGACCGATTGTCGATAATGATGGCTGGGAACACACCGACATTACGGACATCTGCGCGATTCACGACTACACTCCAACCGCTGAGAAACTAGCCACTCGTTATCAAGAAACGCTGTCGACGGGAAAACTGCCACAGAAGGTTTGGATCGGCGAGAAGCCGCTGTTCGCTCGCGGTTCACATTATCGCGGTCAACCGATCGTGCTTTCGGAGGTAGGCGGGTTTCTTTCGATTCCGGAAGGTGTGCCACCAGACAAACGTGATCTGCTTTATCAGTTTTACGATTCCTTCAAAACGAATGAAGAGTTACTGGAGAAGTATGCAGACCTGATGGAGGGAATCTCCTCACTGAAATTCCTGGCGGGTTTTTGCTACACGCAATTGACGGATATCGAGCAAGAGATTAACGGGCTGCTGACGTACGATCGCAAGCCGAAAGTGGATCCGGAACGTGTTGCGGAACTGCATCGCGAGTTGTTCAAGGGACTGTGACGCCAAAGTCTGATGTCCTTTGATCTTCGGACTTTGGACTTTGGTTTTTGGACTTTG
>DATBSH010000313.1:0-12809 GCA_036559885.1 Pyrinomonadaceae bacterium | reverse complement strand
GCTTGGGCAGTACGAGCCAATGGGTCGGCTTACTTGCAGGGGCAGGAGCGGGACTCTTTCTGGCAATCATCTACGCATTGGTCTGCATAAAGTACAAAGCAGATCAGGTGGTGACCGTAGCCGCAATCAATATTCTGATGCTCGGTGTCCCAGGATTGCTCAGCGGTGCTCTTTTTCTTTCGTCAGGATCGACCCCACAGCTGCCAAAGGAGCATCTGTTGCCCCAATCGGCCGTGGTGATTGGGATAACCATTCTCATTCTTGTGTTCATTAGCTGGTACGTTCTGTATCGAACACCTTTCGGACTTCGATTGCGTGCGGTTGGCGAGAAGCCGGAGGCGGCAGATGCAGCCGGCGTGAGTGTTTCGAGAATTAGGTACAGCGGTGTCCTTATTGCTGGGGTTCTCGCCGGTTTGGGAGGTGCCTATTTGTCAATTGGCCAGTCGTCTTTGTTTACTCGCAACATGACCGCCGGCAGGGGATTCATAGCTCTCGCAGCGTTAATTTTTGGTAAATGGCGACCAGTACAGACGATGCTAGCCTGTTTGTTATTCGGTTTCACTGAAGCCGTCTCAATACAAATGCAGGGTGCGGTAAAGTTGCCCTCAGGTGAAGACATACCCGTCCAATTTATCCAGATGGTGCCGTACGTTTTGACCATCATCGTGCTTGCCGGTTTCATCGGCTCGTCCAGGCCGCCCCGTGCCTTAGGTGTTCCTTATCAAAAGGAGAAGTAGAATAACCGCGGAGGGCTCAATGAGTGAGCGAGTAGCAGGCTCCGGTTTATACGAGCGTGCAGAGCACGCGGCGCGCATTATCCGTGCGCGCATTAGTTCGCAACCACGAATCGCCGTGGTTCTTGGCAGTGGTCTGGGTGCCTTCGCCGATGACTTCGAGGAGTCGATAACGATCCCATACCAGGAAATTCCTGGGTTCGGTCGTTCTACGGCAGTCGGACACGCCGGGGAATTAGTGATCGGCAAGATTGATCAAGTGCCGTTACTCGCGATGAAGGGACGCCTTCACTATTACGAAGGATACTCGCTCGAAGAAGTGACTTTCCCGGTACGCGCCCTGAAGTTGTTGGGACTGAAAACGATCATCCTGACCAATGCGTCCGGAGGGGTAAATGTGCAATTCAATCCTGGCACACTCATGGTTATCACTGATCACTTGAATCTCATGGGTGATAACCCGCTTCGTGGACCGAATGACGAGAGGTTTGGTCCGCGATTCCCAGACATGTCTGCAGTGTACTCGCCAGCGCTTCAAGAGATCGTGATGGAAGAGGCACGCGAAATGGGTATTGATATAAGACGAGGCGTTTATGCGGCTCTGACTGGTCCGAGTTACGAAACACCAGCCGAGATCCACCTGATGAGAAATTGTGGCGCTGATGCTGTCGGCATGAGCACGGTCCCGGAGGCGATAGTTGCCCGGCATATGGATTTGGAGGTACTCGGTATCTCGTGCGTAACTAATCTCGCGGCCGGGGTGACCGATGAGCCCATCAGTCATGAAGACGTCATGGCGACCGGCAATCGTGTTAGTGCAACGTTCACACAGTTACTAAGGCGAGTTGTTGTTCGCTTGAATACGAGAGTTTAAGCATTACGATTTTTGATTAGAAGTGATTGTGAATCAGGGAAACGGGTTTGAGCCAAATGATAATCGGCATCTGCGGCGGCACGGGGTCCGGGAAGACGACTGTTGCAAACCGTATTCTCGAATCGGTGCCGGCCAGCCAGGTAGTTTTCATCCAACAAGACTCCTACTATCGAAACCTCAAAGACCTTCCACTGGATTTTCGTCAAGTCGCAAATTTTGACCATCCCGACGCGATCGACAACGACCTTCTTGCGCATCATGTGCGCAAGTTGAAAGCTGGTGAACCCGTGGATTTGCCAATCTACGACTTCAAGGCGCACACCCGAATGAACGAAACTCGCGCTGTTGATCCAAAACCAATTGTCATAGTCGAAGGCATTCTGATTTTTGCCGAACCACGGCTTCTCGAGTTAATGGACATCAAGGTCTTCGTTGATACTCCCGACGACATTCGTTTTATACGTCGACTCCAACGAGACCTTGCGGAGAGAGGTCGTACGATCGAGTCAGTCATCGAGCAATACGTCGCCACTGTGAGACCGATGCACATGCAATTCGTAGAGCCATCGAAGCGATATGCGGATGTGATTATTCCTGAAGGCGGTCATAATCTGGTGAGTATTGATTTGTTAAGTGGGAAGATTCGCGAGAGACTAGCAAATGCTATTTCAGCTGTTGGAGGATGAGTTTGAGCGTTGAAGTTTTTCAGCCATTGATCGAGGCGGCGCAAAATGCGCGATTGCGATCTGTAGCACCATTCTCAAATTTTCTTGTAGGGGCTGCGATAAGAACCGAAAGCGGAAAAGTCTACACCGGATGCAATATCGAGAGCGCTAGTTATGGGTTAACAGTGTGTGCAGAGCGAGTGGCTATTTGGAAAGCGCTGTCAGAAGGTGAGCGTAACTTTACTCAACTCGCGGTTGTCGCGGACACGGAAAGCTTAACCCCACCTTGCGGTACCTGCCGCCAGATCATCTGGGAGTTCGCGCGCGGCGCCGAGATAGTCTTCGCGAATCTCGAGGGCCAGAGTGAGGTCTTTCATGTCGCTGACTTACTGCCGCGAGCTTTCGACGCACGGTTCCTCAAATCGACCAGGAAGTAAGATCCTTTTTGTACTGCTGCGAACGATGAACCTGACGACACCTTATGCGTAAGCTTCTGCTGACGTTATTTACTTTAACCGCAATGATCTCTAACGCCCGTTCTGATGCTGCCGCCCAATCGCGGCGGCAGCGCGCCGAACGAGCAGACCTCCTGGTTCTCGGCGGCACTGTCGTGACGATGGACGAAGGCCGTCGCATTCTTCATGATGCGGGAATCGCGATCAAAGATGGAAGGATAGTCGCGATTGATACGCGTGTTGCAATCCGTAGTAAATATTCGGCGCTGCAAACGATCAACGCTCAGGGAAAACTGATCGTTCCCGGTCTCATCAACGGCCATACTCACATTCCGATGACACTCTTCCGCGGCCTCGCCGACGATCTCGATCTGCAAGAGTGGCTTACGAAATACATCTTTCCAGCTGAAGCGAAGAATGTGAGCGAGGAATTCGTGCGAGTAGGCACACGTCTCGGGCTGGCTGAGATGATTCGCGGGGGTACGACGACCTACTGCGACATGTATTACTTCGAAGACGCCATCGCGGATGAAACGGCAAAAGCGGGGGTCCGAGGCGTCCTGGGAGAAACAATCATTGACTTTCCTGTTGCCGATAACAAGACAAACGCCGAAGCGATGGCATATGTCGAAAGATTCGTCCGTCACTGGAAAGGACACGAATTAATTGTCGCGGCTATCGCCCCTCACGCCCCCTACACTGTTTCAGAAGAACATCTGAAAGCCGCACGGGCATTTTCCGACCGCACTGGCGCTCCGATCGTCACGCATATCTCTGAGACAAAGCGAGAGGTCGACGACAGTGTAAAGGCGAAGGGAGCAAGTCCAGTTGCATACCTCGAGCGAATCGGATTCCTGAATAACCGCGTAATCGCGGCTCACATGGTTTGGCCGCAGGATGGTGAAACAAACATCTTGAAACAACGAGGTGTTGGCATCGTCCATAACCCTCAATCAAACATGAAGCTCGCCTCTGGAGTAAGCCCGGTTCCGCGCATGATGGCGGAGGGATTGTTTGTGGGACTTGGTACCGATGGCGCCGCCTCGAACAATGATTTGAATATGTGGGAAGAGATGGACACAGCGGCTAAGTTGCACAAGGTATTTACCGGCGATCCCAAGGTTCTTTCAGCGCAGCAAGCATTTGAATTGGCGACGATTCGCGGAGCTCAGGCGCTGCATTTGGAGAAGGAGATCGGTTCTCTAGAAGTATCGAAACGTGCGGACCTTCTTATCATTGAACGCGATTCTTTGAATCAGATTCCACTTTACAATGTCTATTCAGACCTCGTGTATGCGACCAAATCGAACGACGTACACACAGTGATCATCAATGGGCGTGTTGTGATGCGCAACCGGCGACTGTTGACATTAAACGAGTCGGCGATCAAAAGAAGCGCGCGCGTGTTTCGAGAAAGGATCGCGAAGAGTCTGAGTCTACCGACAGAACCTTAAACAGAAGAATCTAAAGACCCACTTGCATCAATCTGCTTGACTGGCCATAATAAGGCGTCAAAGTTTCCTAAGCTGTTAAGCGAGCGTGATGCTCGCTTTTGTGTTCCCAGGAGTAGTGAGTTGAGTTCTTTCCGACCGTTTTACCCAGGTGTTCGTGTCATTCTCCCGACAATCCTCCTGCTAGTAGTCGCCGCAACCGCGGCGGCGCAGTCGCCTGCATATCCATCTGAGAATCCCAATCGAGACGCGGTTATGTCTCGCATTGAGCGAGCGCGCGCATTGGCAGCCGCACATCAACTTGAATCCGCTGCCACCGAGTTAGAGTCAGTTCGTGCCACCGCTAGAGATGTGGTAGAGCGCAACATCACCACACTAATGCTGATTGGCATCTATCTTGAGGAGGGCAATTACGTTCGACCCGTTGCTCTGCTGGATGAAGCCTTTCAACAACGTGGTATGAAGAAAGATGAATCAATAAGGGCATACTTCGCTGTCGCTGGTCAGGTAATCAACGGTGTACGAATGCGATTGGCGCGTTACCGTAGTTTTGGAATCAATGTCAACGATAGCGATTTACCGCTCGAAGCACTCAAAGATATCGATCAGATGCGCTTCTTGCTCGAGCGTTTGGTAGCGCAGGCGAACGAGACTACGAATGAGAACGGTCGGGCATACGACGCCTGGGCTTTGAAAGAAGACGTTCTTGGTCTTCGTGTTTCACTTGCGCGAGATGCAGAAGACCGAGATAAGTGGCAGAAAGAATACGCAGGCGCTCGAGAGAAATTGGCCTCAAGACAGATCCAGATCGCTTCTCTTGGACGGCCCCCCGCTTTGGAAGCTGTAACGGCAAAGATTCCAAACCCATTTGCCGGACCAAAACCTGCAGGGTCCCCCGAAACTAATAGCACAAACAATAACTCAGCAGCCGCAGTTCCTACTCCCGAGCCAAAGTCGGCGACTGTTTCAACTCAACCTAACTCGACATCCACCACGTCTTCCGCAACTCAACCAACATCGAAACCGACTACGTCGTCAGGATCAACCGCCCAGTCGTCTGAGCCAGAAACAGTGACAACCGGTTCATTAAGTGGAAGGGAAGTTAAGCGCGTCAGACCCCAATATCCGCAGACAGCAAGAACGTCTGGTGTCAGCGGCACGGTTCGGGTGTTTGTGTTGCTCGATGAAAATGGAAAAGTGACTATTAAAGGCTCCGAAGGCCCGATGCTGCTGAGGCAGGCAGCCGAAGAAGCTGCACGTGAATGGAATTTCCCGCCGACAAAGATAAACGACAAGCCAGTTCGCCTCTCCGGTTATATCGACTTCGAATTCAAACTCTAAATCAACTGCGTGGTCGTGACCGGCAGGACTTATCCATCTCACACAGCAATCACGGCCCCCCCCCAATCTTGACTAAAAAGTAAGGTATAGCTTAAGATGCCCGTGGTTAATAACTTAGCCGGAGAACGTATGAAGATTTCGGCTCAGGAAGAATACGGATTGCGGTGCCTTCTCCAGCTCGCCAGGGCCGAGCTGGATGGTGAATCGCTGACGCTTAATCAGATCGCGCGGCGAGAAGGTATTTCGGTCGCAAATGCCGGAAAGCTGATGTGGATTTTGACGAAGGCTAGGCTCGTGCAGTCACAACGCGGAACGAAGGGAGGGTACACGCTGAGTGTACCTGCTTCGCAAATTCACTTGAACCAGGTGATTCGCGTTCTGGAAGGAGAACCCGCTGACTCTCATTGCAAGAGCTACGCGGGCGTGCTCGATGCGTGCGTGCATACAGGCGATTGCGGCATTCGCCCCGTGATCGTCGAGCTGCATCAGATCGTGAATGACGCGTTGGCAGATATCACGCTGTCACAGTTGTTAGGGACTGAGAAGAATGTGGATGCCGCCCTTCACCAGATACACGGTTTGAAGCAGCGGCCGCAAGGTACGCAGGCTTAGAAAAAATTGGAATGGATGTATAGAACGAGGAACTGATGAGCGCGACGGAGCTACTAGGTAGACAGGAATACAAATACGGATTCGTTACGGACATTGAGTCAGATGTAATTCCGCGCGGGCTCAATGAAGACACGATCCGTCTGATCGTAGAGAAGAAGAAAGAACCGGAGTGGATGCTCGAGTTTCGGCTGAAGGCTTTCCGTCATTGGTTAACAATGACCGAGCCGAAGCATTGGCCTAACATTCATTATCCGGACATAGACTATCAGAACATCATTTATTACAGCGCTCCGAAGCAGAAGCCTACGAAACAGAGCCTCGACGAAGTCGATCCGGAACTGTTGAGGACGTTCGATAAGTTGGGAATCCCACTGCAGGAACAAAAACAACTTGCGGGTGTTGCCGTCGACGCAGTTTTTGATTCGGTATCCGTTGCTACTACTTATAAGGAGAAGCTGAAGAAGCACGGCGTAATCTTCTGCTCATTCACTGAGGCGATTCGGGAGTATCCGGAACTGGTCAAGAAGTATCTTGGATCCGTTGTTCCGACCAACGATAACTTCTTCGCTGCTTTGAACAGCGCGGTTTATACCGACGGCAGCTTCTGTTTCATCCCCAAGGGTGTTCGCTGTCCAATGGAGCTGTCGACATACTTCCGCATTAATAATGCCGAGTCTGGACAATTTGAACGCACCTTGATCGTAGCGGAAGAGGGCTCGTACGTCTCATATCTGGAAGGATGTACAGCCCCTAAGTTCGACCGCAACCAACTTCACGCTGCGGTCGTTGAGCTCGTAGCGCTGGATGACGCCCAGATCAAATACTCAACAGTGCAGAACTGGTATGCAGGCGATGAAGAAGGACGCGGAGGCATTTATAACTTTGTAACGAAGCGCGGCAAGTGCGCCGGCCGGAATTCAAAGATTTCGTGGACGCAGGTTGAAACGGGCTCAGCTATCACCTGGAAGTACCCTTCATGCATCCTCGCGGGCGACAATTCAATCGGCGAGTTTTACTCAGTGGCGTTAACGAATCATGCGCAACAGGCAGATACCGGAACGAAGATGATTCATCTGGGCAAGAACACCCGCTCGACAATTATCTCGAAAGGTATCGCAGCAGGAAAATCAAATAACAGCTATCGCGGTCTCGTGAAGGTGATGCCGAAGGCGGAGAACGCTCGCAACTACACGCAATGTGATTCGATGCTCATCGGTTCAGATTGCGGTGCGAATACTTTCCCGTACATCGAAGTGATGAACGACAGCTCGAGCGTGGAACATGAAGCGTCGACTTCAAAGATCAGTGAGGAGCAGCTGTTTTATCTGCAGCAGCGTGGTATCTCACAGGAAGATGCCGTGTCGTTGATTATTAATGGATTTTGTAAAGATGTGTTTCTCCAGCTGCCGATGGAGTTTGCTGTCGAAGCACAGCGGTTGTTAGGTCTTAAGTTGGAAGGAAGTGTCGGGTAGAGGAGAATCCACAGATTACCCAGATCAGGAGCAGGGGCAGTAAGCAGGAGCAGCAACTCCAAATCCGGCAGTCACTTCCTGCTCCTGCTCCGGCTTACTGCTCCTGGCGTGTAATCTGTGGATTTCTTCCGCCCGACTGGAGTGTTCAATGTTAGAGATTCGAAATTTACATGCCACTGTCGATGGCAATGAGATTCTTCGGGGCATCGACCTGACGGTTAAGAAGGGCGAGATACACGCCATCATGGGACCAAACGGGTCCGGTAAATCGACACTGGCGAAAGTTTTGGCCGGCCACCCCGCCTATGAGGTTACGGCTGGAGAAGTTTTGTACCAGGGCCGAAACCTGCTTGAAATGTCTCCGGATGAACGCGCGCGCGAAGGGGTATTTATGGCGTTTCAATACCCAATCGAGGTACCGGGTGTTTCAAATGCACAATTTCTTCGTCTTGCTTACAACGAGAAGCGCAAACATATCGGCGAGGAAGAACTAGACCCACTGGAGTTCAAGGATCTTTTAAAGAAACGCGCGCAGGTAGTTGAGATGGATGCGAGCTTTATGACTCGCTCAGTCAACGAAGGTTTTTCGGGCGGCGAGAAGAAACGGAATGAAATTCTTCAGATGGCTGTGTTGGAACCGAAGCTCGCAATTCTGGATGAAACGGATTCGGGGTTGGACATTGATGCGCTGCGCGTCGTCGCCGGAGGCGTGAATCAACTACGGACTCCAGAGAATGCAATCATCGTCGTCACTCACTATCAGCGGCTCTTGAATTACATCGTTCCAGACTATGTGCACGTGTTAGCCCAGGGCCGTATCGCACGCGAAGGCGGGAAGGAACTCGCCCTCGAGTTAGAAGAGAAGGGATACGACTGGATCAAAACAGCTGAAGCCACGGGAAATGGAGCGGGTGCACCGGCGAAGTAAGAATGGTTACGGAATTAATCAAAGCAGAGAACAACTATCAAGCAGCTTTTCGCGCGGCGCGCCAAGCGAGGCCAACTGCCGCTTGGGCTGAATTGGTGCGTGGCAGCGCGATGGACCGTTTCGAGCAGTTGGGTTTTCCTACCATTGCGGCTGAAGACTGGAAGTATACGAACCTCGCGCCCTTTTTGAAGGAGAGGATTACTCCCGTTGTCGCGAGCGAAACTTCAAGCGATCTACGAGAGCGGAAGGCGAGTTTTGGCTACGCAGAAACGCAAGACACCAACGCCGTACTCGTTAACGGTTTCTTCAGTAATGAACTGTCATCGCTGGTTGGATTGCAGAACGTGGTAGCAATGGATCTCCTCGAGGCCATCGCTGACGCGCGGTATGGAAAGATTGCTCGCGAGTACGTGGCCCGCAACGCCAATTACCACGATAACGGCTTGACCGCATTGAATACTGCTTTCCTGCAGTCAGGGCTATTTGTCTTCGTGCCGCGGAACGTCAAACTTGAAGCACCTTTGGAAATAACTTTCATAGCTGATTCAACCGAGCCGCATATTGCTAACTTTCCGCGCGTTTTAATAGTCAGTGAACAAAACAGTTCAGCCACAATAATCGAGAACTATGTTTCGGCCGGCGATGCCTCCTATTTCACCAACGCTGTTGTCGAGGTCGTTCTGCTTGAAGGCGCACGGCTCGAACACTACAGAGTTCAGCGCGAAAGTAATAACTCAGTCCACTTGGCAACGACTGCCGCTGAACTCGGAAGAGGTAGCAGCTACGACGCGACCTCCATCACGATGGGCGCACAGTTATCGCGACACAACATCTCGGTGGTGCTGGACAACGAAGGAGCCGAGTGTTGGGTCGATGGTCTGTACATCGTCAGCAGTGATCAGCATGCTGACACGCATTCGGTGATCGATCACAAGCAGCCTTATTGCACCAGTCATCAACTTTACAAAGGAATCCTCGACGGTAATGGCCGAGCGGTTTTCAATGGAAAGGTGTTTGTCAGGCACGGGGCACAAAAGACAGATGCAATGCAGACGAACAAGAATCTATTGTTGTCGAGTCGTGCCCGCGTCGACACGAAGCCGCAGCTGGAAATATTTGCTGACGATGTTAAGTGCGCTCATGGTGCGGCTGTTGGTCAACTCGATCCGGAAGAATTGTTTTATCTGGAGACGCGAGGGCTCAATCCCACCTTGGCTCGTAATCTGCTGACCTATGGCTTTGCTGAAGAAGTGATTGGCAAGATCAAACTTGAATCAATTCGCACGCAACTCGATGAGGCCGTGCTTAACCAGCTTCACACAAAATTGCAGGCGTAATGATGGGTGCTGCCGAAAAGATAATTGCCGGATCCAAGAATCTGTCGCAGCCGGGAGACGGATGGGACGTTGAACGCATCCGCGCCGATTTTCCCGTCTTACATCAAACCGTTAATGGCAAGCCGCTGATTTATCTCGATAATGGTGCTTCTTCACAGGTTCCCCAGGTCGTAATAGACCGGGGCAGCGTCTACCTCGAACACGAACATTCAAATATCCATCGCGGCGTTCATTACTTGAGCCAGCGCGCTACCACCGCTTACGAAGGTGCGCGTGAAAAGGTGAAGCGGTTCATCAATGCGCGCGAGTCAAGAGAATGCATTTTCGTTCGCGGAACAACCGAAGGTATTAACCTGGTGATGCATGGTTACGGCCGCAAGTTCGTTCAGCGCGATGACGAAATCATCATCTCGGCAATGGAGCATCACTCCAACATCGTTCCCTGGCAAATGCTCTGCGAAGAGAAGGGGGCATTGCTGCGCGTCATTCCAATGAACGACGCCGGCGAGTTGCTGCTGGATGAGTACGATGGTCTGCTGAACGAACGGACAAAAATAGTCGCGGTAACGCACGTCTCCAACGCCTTAGGAACGATCAATCCTATAAAGCAGATGATTGCGCAGGCGCACAAGTACGGGGTGCCAGTATTAATCGACGGAGCTCAAAGTGCCCCGCACATGCCTGTGGATGTGCAGGATCTCGACTGTGATTTCTATACATTCTCCGGTCATAAGATGTATGCGCCGACAGGTAGTGGCGTTGTTTACGGAAAAGCCGAGTTGCTGGAGAAGATGAATCCCTTCCAGGGTGGCGGCGACATGATCCGATCAGTCACCTTTGAGAAGACGATCTATGCTGACCTGCCGAACAAGATGGAAGCAGGCACGCCGGCGATCGCTTCCCAAATCGGACTGGGTGCCGCGATCGATTACCTAAACAGCATTGGTCGTGAGCAGGCGGCGACACATGAAGCAGAGCTGTTACGTTACGCAACGGAGCGTATTTCGGCGATTGAAGGTGTACGGATTATCGGCACAGCACGAAAGAAGGCAAGTGTCCTGTCGTTTGTTATTGATGGTATCCACCCGCACGACATTGGCACTATTCTCGATCAGGAAGGCATTGCGGTTCGCGCAGGTCATCATTGCGCGCAGCCAGTGATGCAGAGGTTCAAAGTGCCGGCGACGGCGCGCGCGTCGTTTGCGTTCTACAATACGAAGGAAGAGATCGACGTGCTGGCCAAGACGATTGAAAGGGTTATTGAGATTTTTAGTTAGATTGCCAATTGCCAATTGCCGATTGCCAATTGGACTTGGACCTTGTACGTTGGACTAATCGGCAATCGGCAATCGGCAATCGGCAATCGGCAATGTGCATATGTCAGAGTTAAGCGAGCTGTACCAACAGGTCATACTCGATCACAATAAGAAGCCACGAAACTTTCATAAGCTCGAGCCGACGACGCATACTGCCGAAGGTTTTAACCCTCTCTGTGGCGATCATCTGAATGTCTATCTCAATCTCGAAGGCGATGAAGTAAAAGAGATTTCCTTCGAAGGCAGCGGCTGCGCAATCTCAAAAGCGGCAGCGAGCATGATGACCCAAGCCGTCAAAGGAAGAAGTAAAGAGCAAGTTGAAGAGCTCTTCAACGAGTTCCACTCGATGGTAACAGGCGAGTTGGACGCCGAAACTCAGGAAAACAATTTAGGTAATCTCAAGATCTTTGCCGGCGTTCGAGACTTCCCGGTCCGTGTCAAATGCGCTACTCTGCCGTGGCATACCATGCGCGCTGCACTTAATAACGAACAGACTGTTTCCACCGAATAGTCGATCCAGGGCAGCTGAGTCAGTCAGTCATAGTGGAATCATCCCCTCGCTAAGATCTTCTAGCAGACCGCTTCTGTTGAAAGGAGACTGAGATGCCAGCGAGCGCGCCATGCACACCGCCAAGTCGCGTGAACCCGGTAGACTAAAAGCCCCTGAACGTGACGAAAAGGGCGAGAGGCTTATGCTTCTCGCCCTTTTTTTTTGACTTGATCCCGAGTCACTGTTTCGGTCCAATGATCGGTCCATCGCCAATCACGAAGTAACTCGGTGGCGGGACTCCATTGGTCATTGCATATGCCTTGGCTGCAGCGGCTTGAGCATTTACCGAATCCAGACTTGCGGCTTTGTTGTTCTTTGGCACCACCACTGTATGGTAAGCACGAGTGACGTTGCCGACATTGTCAGTAGCAACAACAATGATCAAGTAAACACGGCCGTCATTTGCTTCCACTCGCTCTCCTCGCAGGCGCAACGTCAGAAGTGCAATATCTTTCGCGTCCGGTGAGTGAACAGTATTTGCGAAAGTCGGTGTCTCATCATCCTCGTCACCGTAGACAGCAACCTGAATCGTTACTGGACCTCCGCCGTTGTCGGTCGCCATCGCATTCAGTCCGACGTTTACAAGAGTGCTGTTGGTTACCGATACTGACGACATTCCTATCGTCGAGTTGAGGTAAGGCCCAACTGTGTCGTTTACCGTGATGCGAACTGTTGCAGTATTCGAATACGCAGCTCCATCAAACGCTTCATATGTGAAGCTATCAGGTCCTGTGTAATCGTGAGCGGGATTGTAGCTGAACGAACCGTTTGCGTTTAGCGTTAACGACCCATGTGACGGTCCGCTTACCAGCACGGCACTAAACGAGACATTGTCAACATCGGAATCGTTTGAGAGCACTCCGGGAGCACCCACATTCAACGTCGTGTTCGAATCTGTCGAATACGCATCATTGCTAGCGACGGGAGCATCGTTAACGTTTGTCACAGTGACATGAACCGTGGCGACAGCCGTATTACCCTTCCCGTCATCGATCGTATAGGTAAACGAGTCACTACCGAAGAAATTTGCCGCCGGTGTGTAGGTCAGGGTGGTCCCGCCACTCGTAATCGCCA
>DATBSH010000312.1:0-21037 GCA_036559885.1 Pyrinomonadaceae bacterium | reverse complement strand
GAAGCAGGATCGGATTCACTACACTGAAGACCGCCGTATTCGCACCTATCCCGATCGCCAGCGTGAGAACGACAAGTGCGGCAAAGCCTGGCCGTTTCAGCAAACTTCTGATTCCGTAGAGAAGATCTTTTAACAATGATTCCATCAACATGAATTCCTATCGGCCCTATTGGTCAGATAGCTCCTGTTTCTTTCTACTCGTATCTCAACGCCCGCAGTGGGTCGACTTTCGTTGCGCGTCGTGCCGGAAAATAAGAGGCAAGAAGCGCAACGACTCCCAACATCACTGGCACTGCCAGGAATGTGAGGGGGTCGGTTGCCGCAACCCCGTACAGAAAACCTTCGATCAAGCGCGTGGCCGCGAACGCGAGCGATAGTCCCACGACTAGACCAACAGTAATCACAAACAAACCTTCTCGAATCACAAGCCGCAATACGTTTATTTCCTTTGCGCCGAGTGCCATGCGTATTCCGATCTCGTGCGTGCGCTGCGCCACCGAATAGGAGACCACGCCATAAATGCCGATCGCGGCTAACACCAACGCCAGGATTCCAAAGCCCGCAAGAGTTAAAGCTGCTACGCGAGATGGGAACAACGAGAAATTGAGTTGATCCCGCAAAGTTTTCACGTCCGTGACCGGAAGATTCGGATCAAGTGCGTGTATTTGTTCGCGTACAAGAGCCGTGACGGACTGAGGCTCACCCGTGGTACGCACTAGCAGCGTCATCTTCGGGTCATACGACTGCAGGAGAGGCTGATAGACGTATGGATGTGGCGAGTCACCGAGCGAGCGGTACTTACCATCACGGGCGACACCCACCACCTGCAGGAATGGTCCACTTGGCCCAGTCACGCTGATGCGTTTGCCTAGCGGCTCTTCACCTTTCCAGAGCAGAGACGCGAGCGTCGCATTAATTACCACAACACCCGGCGCGCCTTTGCGATCGGCTTCGGTGAAATCACGGCCACGGAGTAACGGCGTTTGCATAGTCTTGAAATAGTTTGGGCCCACAACATTGAAGCCGGTGCTAATTCCTTCCTCTGCTGCGCCACGATTTCCGCCTTCGGCAAAAACCTGGAATTGCGCAAAGGAAAAACCGAGTTGTGGAAATCGGACCATGCTGACGTTTTCAACGCCAGGTTGTGTCGCCAATCGATTCAACAGGTTCGTAAAAAAGGACTGGCCATCACTTTCCTTGTAACGCAACAGGCTAAGATTCAAGGGCACAGTGAGCACACGATCGACGTTGAATCCGGGGTCGATCGTGCTCGCGGTTTGGAGGGACCGTATGAACAACCCGGCACAAATCAGTAGCAGCACTGAGAGAGTTACCTGGGCCGTCACAAACAATGTGCGTAAACGAGAACCGCGAGCGCCCCGCCCGAATACTTTTTCGCTTTTGAGTGCCGTGACGAGGTCCAGTCGGGTGGCTTGGAGCGCCGGAGCGAGTCCGAACACGATACCGGTAGCGACAGATACTGCGAGGGTGAAGCTGAGGACGCGCCAATCTAAATTGAGATCAAGTGAAGCAAGCGGGGTAGCCTGTAAATATGAAATTAGAAAATGATTGGACCATAAACCGAGCAACAAACCTAAAGCGCCACCGGCGATTGCGAGTACGACGCTCTCGATCAACCATTGGCGCGCGAGTCGCGGACGGGTTGCCCCAAGTGCCTGGCGGATGGCGGTTTCGCGTCGTCGCGCTGCCGCGCGCGCCACTGACAGACCAGCCATATTCAAACACGCGATCAATAGCACCATTGCGACGACCGCCATCACGATACCGGCCACTGGCAAAGCTTCCTGCTGATCTCTAGGATCCATCCCGCCGCTCATCTGCAGCAGCTGGACGCTGCGCAACGTTTCTGGATCAACTTTGCCCGCATATGTTTCGGCAACGCTTCGGGCAACGTTCGTCAGATCGCTCGCCGCCTGTTCACGTGATAGACCTGGCTTCAAGCGTGCGAAGACGGCCAACCAGTGGCTGTTTCGATCCTGAAACCTATTCGCAATCGGGTCGGCCGCCCGCTTGGTGTCGGGTGGATTGAGCGTCGGTTCCATTGCCAGCGGCACCCAAAGCTCCCGATTCAGTCCGACTTCGGTGCCTATAAAGTTTGGTGGTGTGACACCAACGACAGTGAATCCCAATCCGTTTAAAGGGATCTGCTTACCAATGATGTTTGCGTCAGAGTCGAATCGCGTTCGCCAAAGGTGCTCACTGAGGACGACGACAGGTGTCGGCGTTTGTCCTTCCTCTTTGACGAAAGTTCTACCCTTGAGGGCAGTCACACCAAGCACGTCGAAATAGTTTTCAGTTACGTATTCACCCTTGATGAGCTCCGGCTCTCCGCTTCGTGTGACGCTGAAGTCAGTGGTACCGGAGATCGCCGCCATTCCCTCGAAACTCTGTGAACGTGATCGGTAGTCGACATAATCTGGGTAAGAAATCGGGGCTCTCAGCCAGAACACGTTGCTCTGATCTCTGATTACCGGAACAGGTCGAATAAGAGTCACGTTGACGAGACTGAAGATTGCCGTGTTAAGGCCGATGCCGAGAGCAAGTGACGAGATTGCCACCAGCGTGAAGCCGGGTGACTTCAAAAGCATCCGCACCGCGTATCTCAAATCTTGAATTAGGCTCTTCATCTTCAATCTCTTGTCGGTTTACTCATAACGAAGCGCCACCAACGGATCGACTTTCGTTGCGCGTCGTGCGGGAACATAACCCGCCACGATTGCGACAACGATGAGAACAGCGGCAGCTGCTGCCAATGTCACTGGGTCGCCTGGACTCAAGCCAAATAGTTGCGACGAAACGAAACGTGCTGCAAAAACTGCCGCCGGCACTCCGATCAAAAGGCCCACGACAACTAACAAAAGGGTCTCTCGCAAAACCATCCACGCGATGCTGCTTCGACGAGCTCCAAGCGCCATTCGAATTCCAATCTCGTTCGTTCGACGAGCTACCCCATGCGCCATAAGACCGTACAAACCGATCGACGCGAGCATCAGTGCTAACGCGCCAAAGAAGCTCACGAGCTGCATAACCAGTTGTTCCTGTCTCAGGGTTTCGTTAAAGCTGGCGTCGAGAGTGGTTACTTCGAAAATAGGAAGCTTGTCGTCGATCTGATTGATCATCTGTCGCACATTTGGCGCTAGAGCTGAAGCATCACCTTGTGTGCGGAGATGAATGGTGACCGAGTAGGCAGATTGGTCTTGGACCTGAAGTATCGGCCGATAAACGGTAGGCTGAGCGGGCTCTCTCGGATCCACCGATTTAATGTCACCAACTATCCCCACTATTTCAAAAGGCCCACTCTTGATTTCTACGTCGTCAAACTTGAATGTTCGCCCGAGCGGATTCTGATTTTGAAAGTAACGATTAACGAAGCTTTGATTAACGACCGCAATCTTGTGTGATGCGACGGTATCTTGTGGTCCTATTTCGCGTCCCTGGAGGACCGGCAGCCCCAGAGTCCTGGCGTAGTTCGGCCCCGTGAGGATGTCGTCAATCACGAGATCTTCATCATTTGTTGCGTTGAAGCTAGGAATCAGAATGCTGCTCGACCGTCTCGTTCCGCTCAACGGTGCGTAGGTTGCCAGCGTTGCAGACCGAACGTTAGGAACAGCGCTCAATCGATCAAGAATCCGCTGGTAAAGCGACGGAAGTTCATCGGGTTTGTAACCAGCGAGGCGCGGATCAATAGTTAGGACGAGCACGTTGTCACGATTGAAGCCCAAGTCCTCTCGTTGCAATTGCAGCAGGCTGCCCGCGAATAACCCGGCGCCAGTCAATAGGACCATTGAAAGGCTGACCTGTAGTACGACGAGTGCTGATGAGGGGCTGAGACGCAATCGACCGCTGCGCGTACCAATCCTGGTTCGCTCTTTGATGGCTGACGCCAAATCCGCTTTGCTCGCGCGAACGGCTGGCCAAAGGCCAAAGAGAATGCCGGAAATAATCGACACCGCGGCCGTGAAACCCAATACGGCTAGGTCCGGGCGTGTATCAAGTGGTGCCTCGCGTGCAACCAACCGCACCAACAACATCACTCCCCAGTAAGAAAGCATCACCCCTAGTAAGCCACCAAACACCGCCAGCAACATGCTTTCGGTGGTTAGTTGTCGCAATATCCGACCACGCGACGCGCCGAGAGCCATCCGCATGGAAATCTCAGCCTTTCGGGAAGTAGCGCGCGATAACAACAAACCTCCGACGTTTGCACACGCGATCAAAAGAACAAGCGCCACAATTACCATCAACATGCGCAAGGGCGTTGAGTAGCGCCTCCGCAATCCGGAGATCCCACCCGCGCCAGAAGCAAGTTTCACGTACGTTTCCTGGATACTGCGGCGTCGATCGTCGCTCAACTGACTGCCTGCTTGTTCGGTTAGGAACTGACGAAGTGCGAAATTCACGCCGGCCTCTGCTTGTTGCATCGACTCGCCGGGTTTCAAACGGCCCAGAAGCCCCAACCAATAGACTTGAGGGTTCTCCAGGAATGATTCGCGTAACTCGATTTGGGATTGAAATGCCAAAGGCATCCAGAAATCTGGCGGACGCCTCACCCGCTCCCCGAAGAACTCAGCGGGCATCACGCCAACGACAGTGAAGTTCGTGCCATTAATAAGGAGGTTCTTGCCGACGATCTGCGCATCACCATTCAACTGTTCGCGCCAATACTTATGGCTAATAACAGCAGCCGGGGGGGCACCTGAAACATCATCACTTGGAGTGAGAGCACGACCACGTATTGCCGTCACACCAAGCGCCGAAAAGTAATTCCCGGAGACGAGCTGACCCCTTGCCCTCTGCGCCGGTTCCCCACTCTGTGAGCTAGTCTTGCGAACACTGAGACCGCTACCACCACTGCGGATCGCAGTGATGTCCTGAAACGACTGATTATGGTTGCGAAAGTATTCGTATGACGCGTATGAGAATCGTCTCCATTCGCCCGTTTTGGGAGGATCGTCAATCGACGTGCCCTCATTTGTGGCGTCTGTGAAAAGCACGAGTTCTTCTGGTTTGTTAACCGGAAGTGTCTTGAGCATTACAGCGTTAACGAGCGTGAAGATCGCGGTGTTGGCGCCAATCCCAAGCGCCAATGTTGTGATCGCGATGAACGCGAACCACGGACGCTTGAAGAGAGTCCGTATGCCGTAGCGAATGTCTTGAAGCAGTGTTTCCATCACTAACCTTGTTCCTTGTTCTTTGTCCTTAGGTCTTTGGTCTTTGGCCTTCGTTCTTAGCCCTTTCCGGTTCAGCTTGGCCTTCAACCTGCACTCAACATCAAAGACCAAAGGCCAAAGCCCTAAGACCGTCCTTCCTCATTTCTTCGGTGGATGACTTTGCCAGAGCACATTAACGATCATCCATTTGCCATCGATTTTCGCGAGGTGCATGTAGTCAGTGCCCCAATCGGCGGTCAGCTTTACAGTCGCCGTCTGGTCCAGCACTTCGTAGATCGCGATGTCTTTTGGTGCATCTTTCGAAAGTTTTCCATCCTTGTTGAAGTTCTTGGCGATGGTGACTAGTTGCTCAAAGGCCATCTTGCTTCCGGGACGGTACGCGGTCTCTGTGGGCGGACGATAAAAACCCATCTTGGCGAGATTCGGACTGACACTACGTTCGATTCGCGCGGGTTCGACGTTGTAGATACCCTCGACATAATCAAGCACCGCCTGACGAACGGCTTCGCGATCCGCACTTCCGTCCTGGGCCAACGCTGGAGTCGCAAACATCAGAACCATCGCGACTAATAACAACCATCTCGTCATCTCTTTGATCTCCTTTTCAAACCCAAACTTCTTATTCGTATCTCAACGCAACTAACGGATCGACTTTCGTTGCTCTTCGCGCGGGGACGTAACAAGCCAAAAACGCTACGCCACTCAGCATTAGTGCAATTCCAATGAATGTAAGCGGGTCGGTAGGCCTTACGTCATACAGATAGCTCTTAACTACGCGCGTTGTGGCGAATGACAAACCAGCACCAATTGCGACACCGATTAAGGCGAGCCACATCCCTTGAGAAATCACCAAACGCAATACATCGCTGCCGCGCGCGCCGAGCGCCATCCGGATTCCCATCTCGTGCGTACGTTCGCTCACGCCATAACTCATGATGCCGTAAATGCCGATACTGGCAATCAACAAAGCTAGAAAACCAAAAACGCCAAGGAGCACCGCACCGAAACGAGCGGGAAACAAAGAGATATCGATGTTGTCGGCTAGTGACATCACGTTGAACGCCGGGAGATTCGGATCCAGCGTTTGCGCTTCACGTCGAATTGCTACTGCTAAATCTTTTGGATTTCCGCTCGTCTGCACGTGCAGGGCCATTGCAGGCTGAGGATTCTGCAGGTAAGGCAGAAAAATATATGCCGTCGGATCTTCACCCAACGACCTGTACTTACTGTCCTTCACCACACCGATGATTTCCCAGGACGACGGTTGCCTCGTCAGCACACGAAGTCTCTGTCCGATAGGATTGCCGTTTGCAAAAAGATTCCGGACCAGCGTTTCGTTGACTATTGCTACACGAGGGGCGCCTTCGCGATCTTGATCAGTAAATTCGCGTCCACTGAGTATTGGAACACCCACTGTTCTAAAAAAGTTTGGACCAATAGCATTGTTGCCAACGAACGGTGGGTTCTCTCCGGCAGATGGTTCGTGTCCCTCTACAACAACGGGTGATGCCAATGCTGGCGAATAGAAATAGCTAAGCGGTGCCGACTGGGCCATGCTGACGTTTTGAACACCAGGCAACGCTTGAACGCGACCACTGAGTTGCTGATAGAACTGACCGGCCCTAGTCGCATCGTATTTTTGCGCCGCTGTGTTGAATGACAGGGTGAGAATATGGTCAGCATCAAAGCCCGGATTGATCGCGCGCGCATGATTCAAGCTTCTTAGAAACAACCCTGCGGCGATCAGAACGACTATAGATAGCGCCACCTGGCAAATCACGAGGGCATTACGCAAGCTGAAAGCACTACGGCGATCGCCAAGCTGTGGTGATTGATCCTTCAGCGCCGGCACCAGTTCATCCTTTGAAGCCTGGAGTGCCGGAACGAGTCCGAAAATAATCCCGGCAAGAACTGAAAGTAGCAGCGTGAAACTCAATACGCGCCAATCAGTATGAAATTCAACATTGACTGGTAACGGAACAGCCGGTTTGAGTGCCGTTAACAAATTGATCAGCCAGACGTTAAGAATTAAGCCCGCTATGCCACCGACAACAGCCAGCAAAATACTCTCGGTAAGGAGTTGCCGGATCAGACGAGTGCGAGTTGCTCCAAGCGTCAGGCGAATCGCGACTTCCTTTCGACGTCGAGCGGCACGCGCAAGCAGGAGGTTGGCGACGTTTGCGCAGGCAATTAACAACACGAATCCAACAACTACGAGCAGTATTTGTGTGACCGGTTTTAGCATCGAACGAAAAACGGGCCGTCCATTGCCCGCCGTGTAAAGAACTATTTGGAAATCGCGATTTGAATCGGGATAGTTCTGCGCGAGTCGACTTGCCACTACGTTCATCTTCACTTGCGCCTGTTGTAACGTCACCCCTTGTTTCAAGCGCGCCATAACATCGAGTGTGCGTGCGTTTCTATTAGTGAGAGGGTTTGGTGCATTGCTCACGCCTGCGGGACCTGGTCTAACGGTCGCCTGCATCATCAACGGAATCCAGATCTGGCGAGGGAAAGCCTCTTCAGCGCCGACAAAATCAGTTGGCGCAACTCCAACGATTGTGAATGCCTGGCCGTTGAGTACGAGCGGCTTGCCAATGACGTTTGCGTCGCTATTGAAACGACGCTGCCACAAGTTGTGACTGATGATAGCGACTGGAGAAGCGCCTGGAGTCTTATCTTCGTAAGGTAGGAATGTGCGACCCAATTCTGGCTTGACGCCTAAAACGTCAAAGTAATTGCCTGTGACCAGTGCGCCTTCAACGCGTTCCGATTGACCATTGCTTCCGAGATTCAGGCCCACCCATTCGTAAGCGAGCACGCCATCAAAGAGTTCAGTTTGTTGCTGATACTGAAGAAAATCCGGATAGGAACTTGGGTTCTCGCGAGCCGAAAATATCCAGACGAGGTTTTGTGGGGAAGCAACTGGAAGCTGTCGCAGGAAAACTGAATTAGCCAGACTAAAAACAGTTGTGTTAATTCCGATGCCTAACGATAGAGTGAGCACAGCGACAAGCGTAAAGCCTGGACGTTTCAACAAACTGCGAATTGCGTATCGGAGATCTTTGAGTAGGTTTTCCATAGAATTTGACACTTGTTTCTTGCCCATTGCTCTTCCCAGAGCTTTGTCTGCAGGTTCGCTTCGCTCTGAGTCAACGTAGCGCCGGAACTACTTAACCCTGCCTACTCGTAGCGCAACGCAACTAACGGATCGATCTTCGTTGCTCGCTGCGCCGGTATCAGGCACGCGAGCAAGGCAATCAAAATCATTAGCAGCGCGATCACGGCAAACGTCAGTGGGTCGGTCACGCTGACGTTGAATAGCAAGCTTTTGATTAGTCGGGTTAGCGCCCACGAAGCGAGTAAGCCAATCACCACGCCTGCCAACGCCAAGATCATCGCTTGTCGCACAACCAACTTCAGGACATCTCCCCGCCGGGCGCCGAGCGCCATTCGAATTCCCATCTCATGAGTCCGTTGGATTACGCTGTAGCTGATAACGCCGTAAATGCCGATTGCCGCCAACATCAACGCCACGCCGCTAAATGCACTTAGTAAGAGCATATTGAAGCGGCGACGCGCGAGTGAGTCGCCAACGTATTGCGTCATTGGTTTAACCGCATACACAGGTAGACTCTTGTCCATCGACGTTAGTGCGGCTCTCAACGAGCCTGCGACGGCGCCAGGATCTTCTGAGTTGGTTCGCGCCACAATCGTCATCGACCGGTAATCCAGGCTTAGAGGGTCCTGCAAAAAAGGAACGTAAGCTTCCGCGGTCGGCTGGTCATCAAGCCCGAAGTGGCGCACGTTTCCAACCACTCCGACTATCAGGAGGGGGTCGCGCTTCTGACCCTGAAGCTTTAGGCGATGACCCAACGGATTCTCCGATCCGAAGTGACGGCGCACGAACTCATCATTAATGACGACGACATTGGGAGACTGTTTTGTGTCTGTCTCGGAAAAATCGCGTCCGGCCAAAAAAGGGATACCCATTGACTGGAAGTATCGAGGCGTGACTACTCGATACTCAGTGAGGGGTTCGGATTCTTTTGCGATAGGGGGGCGGCCCTCGATTGTGAAGTAATCGCTGGTGTTACTTCCCGAAAGCGGCAATTCTGATGTCGCTGCCGCTGAAACCACTCCAGGCACAGTCGCCGAACGTTCAAGGATTTGCGAATAAAACGTCGCTACCTGTTCGTCCGTCGGATACTTATTAGGCAGCAGCGACACTCCCAGCGTAAGCACTCGGTCGACGTTGAACCCAGGATCGACCTGGTTGAGTTTTGCGAAGCTTCTAATTAATAAGCCAGCACCGACCAGCAGCACGAGAGAAAGCGCTACCTCGGTTACGACCAACGCACTGCGTAGCCTGTTCTTCCGTAAACCGGCCGTGGTCCTTCCGCTCTCCTTCAAGGCATCCGTGAGAGCCGGCTTGGAGATCTGTAACGCGGGAGCAAGACCGAACAGCACACCCGTAGCCACAGAAACCAAAAACGTGAAGCCAGCCACTCGCTTATCGACACTGATTTCGTGCAGCCGAGGGATTGTTTCAGGACCGAGGGACACCAACCAACTCACGGCCCAGATAGCGAGCAACAATCCCGCGCCCCCGCCGGCGACGGCGATCATTAAGCTTTCAGTGAGCAACTGTCTTACGATGCGCAGCCGACTGGCCCCCAGCGCAGTGCGCACGGCGATTTCTCTCTGTCGTCCACCGATGCGGGCGAGCATGAGATTCGCCACGTTGGCGCACGCGATGAGCAACACAAACCCAACCGCGCCCAGCAAGATGAAAAGCGACAGTCCGATGTCACCCACGATCACGTCAGTCAGACTTTCGAGCTTCGCGCCGTGCCCTGACTGCTTCTCCGGGTGCTGCTGCGACAGCCGCGCCGCGAGAGGTGACATCTCAGCTTGCGCTTGATCGAGAGTGACGCCTGCCTTCAACCGGCCCACGATACGCAAAAAGTGAGGCCCCCGATCCAGGGCTGTTGGATCAATAGTCAAAGGCCGCCAAAGCATCGCGCGGTCCGGGAATGAGAACCCCGCGGACATCACACCGGTAATTGTGTAAGCGCGTCCGCTGAGCTGTATCGTTCGTCCGACGATATTTGGATCTGAGCCGAACCGGGTTTGCCACAGCGAGTGGCCGAGAACCGCGACGCGAGATCGCCCAGGCAAAGTTTCTTCGTCGGTGAAGGTCCGACCGAGGATCGGGTTCACGCGAAAAAGCGAAAACATCTGCGGCGTTACTATTCCGACGGGCACATCCTCTGTGCCATCGCCCGCATCGAGAAACTCATTGCTAGCCAGAAAAGCTGCTAGCTGCTCGAATGATCGGTTTTGTTCTTTCCAGTCGAGGAACTCAGGAAGCGAACTCGGCGCGGTGACGCCCGGCCGTATCGTATCCCACAACCAAACGATGCGTTCAGGATCAGCGAATGGTAATGGTCGGATTACAATGGCATTGACTACACTGAAAATGGCGGTGTTTGCCCCAATTCCTAAAGCGAGAGTGATCAGCGCAACAGTCGTGAAGCCCGGATGCCTGGCAAGGCTTCTAATTCCGTAGCGAATGTCTTTGAGTAACATGCTCATATGCCAACCTCACTCGTAACGAAGCGCCACCAACGGATCGACTTTCGTTGCTCGCCTCGCCGGGATGTAGCAAGCAACGAAAGCGACCAGGGCCAGCAACATAGCCACCGCTGCAAATGTAAGCGGATCTTTTGCGGTAACACCGAACAACAACGCTGACATAACTCGCGTCACTGCAAACGCACCAAACAACCCGAGAACTACTCCAACCAACACCAAACCCATTCCCTGCCGAAGCACTAGGTTCAGGACATTCCAGCGGCCCGCTCCTAACGCCATCCGCACTCCAATCTCGTGAGTGCGTTGCGCGACGACGTAAGACATCACTCCGTAGATTCCAGTTGTTGCTAACAACAGCGCTACTGCAGCGAATAGTCCTAGCAGCAGAGTGTTAAAGCGAGGCGTCGCAACTGAGGTATCCACCCAGTCGTTCATTGTTTTTACCTCGGCGATGGGCTGCTCTGGATCGATCACATGAACCTCTCTTCGTATCGCGCCGACAAGGTTTAATGGATCACCCTGCGCGCGGACTACGAGATTGTTCCGACCCGTTTGCCGCGTCGGCATATACATCGCTGCAAATGGCTGCGTGCCTACCGACCGGTGACGTATGTCGCCTACAACTCCGATGATCTCCCACAAAGCTGGTCCCATCACGAACTGTAATCGCTTACCGATAGGATCTTCATTTGGGAAAACGGTGGTGGCGAGTTGTTCACTCACGAGCAACACTTTGCTGCTTTGCTCCACTTCCTGTTCAGTGAAGTTGCGTCCACGCAGCAATGGTATTTGTAAGGCTTTGAAGTAATCACGATTCACTCGTCGGAAGTCGGCGTCGAAAGCTTGATCGATCGAAACGGCTGGGCGGCCTTCGACGGTGAAAGGCATGTCGTTGAGCTGCCCACTTAGGGGAAGTTCGGTGACAAGTCCGACGGCTTCAACACCGGGCAGGCGGCTGATCTGATTTTCAAGTCCACCGAAAAACTGCGCAGCCTTTTCCGGCGTGTCATATTTCTTTCGCGACAGGTCAAGCCTCATCGTCAAGACTCCATCCGCTTCGAATCCCGGGTTTGTCTTGAGTAGCTCAACCAAACTTCTGATCAAAAGGCCCGCACCAACCAACAGAACCACGGCAACCGCGCATTCGAATACCACGAGCAAGCTCCGTGTTCTGCTGCTTAGTTGGCCCGTCCCAGTTCTTCCTGCTTCCTTGAGAGAATCAGTAAGACTTAGCTTTAAAGTGCGGAAAGCCGGAGCAAGACCAAACAACACGCCGGTCCCGAGTGAAACCAGCAGCGTAAACATCATTACAGTTGCGTCGATCTTGACGTCAGCCGTGATCGGAATACTTCCTTCACTGAGCTTCAAAAGCAGATCAACGCCAAACATTGCGATCACAACGCCCAACGCCCCGCCAATCACTGCCAGCAGCAGACTTTCAGTGAGTAGCTGGCGAATGAGTCGAATGCGACTCGCACCAAGTGCCGCACGCAATGCGATCTCTTTTTGTCGTGTCGCGGCGCGCACCAACATCAAATTCGCAACGTTGGCACTCGCAATGAGAAGCACAAAACCAACCGCACCGAACAAAATGAACAACGTCCCTCTCGTACTTCCTACGAGCTGCTCTCTTAACGGGACCAGTCGGGCGCTCCAACCGGTATTTGAATCTGGATAGAGATTCTCAAGTGCCAGAGAGATCGCATCGGTATCGGCCTGTGCATCAGAAAGCTTGAGTCCTGGTTTCAGCCTTCCGATCGGCCGCAAGAAATGCGCTTTGCGCCATTTCATCTCTGGGTCGCTGTCGAAATTGATTGGAACCCATAGATCAGCGTTGTGAGGAAACGTGAAGTTCTTTGGCATTACTCCAATGACCTGGAAGCTCTTGCCATCAAGCACGATGCTTTTATTAACGATGGAAGCTTCGCCCGCAAAGCGAGTCTGCCAGAGCGCATAACTCAGAACGGCTACCTGATCCTGGCCGGGGCGTTCATTTTCTAAGGTAAACCCCCGACCGAGTGCGGGCTGAACACGCAACGCTTGAAAGTAGTTGCCCGTTACACCTGAAGCGCTCAAACGCTCAGGTTCGCCAACGCCAGTCAGATTCAGTGCTAAGGGTTGGGTACCAGAGGCAGCGAACTGATCGAACGTTTTGTTCTGACTGCGGAAATCAAGGAAATCAGGAGGTGAAACGCTTGCGCGATTGCCAGCGTTGCGAATGTTTCCCCAAACCCATACCAACTGATCGGGATCCGGAAAGGGTAACGGTTTAAGGAGTACCGCATTCACGAGACTGAAGATCGCGGTATTAGCCCCGATGCCGAGCGCAAGCGCTACGAGGGCAATCAACGTAAACCCCGGCCGCTTCAGTAGACTTCTGAAACCATAGCGAAGATCTCTGAGCAGTGTTTCCATAATCCACTCCTATTCGTATCTCAAAGCAATCAATGGATCGACTTTCGTCGCGCGTCGCGCGGGAAGATACGACGCCAACAGGGCCATGGCCATCAACGCGATCGACACCGCTGCGAACGTCAACAAGTCAGTTGGCGTTACGCCGAATAGCAACGTCTTGAGTGCCCGCGTCAATGCAAATGAAGCAGCCAATCCAATAGCCGCACCAATTACCGTCAACTTCATTCCGTGCCCAAGTACCATGAGCAATACATCCTTCAACTGGGCCCCTAAAGCCATGCGAATACCAATCTCACGTGTGCGTTGAGAAACGGTGTAAGCCATCACGCCATAAATACCCACAGATGCGAGTGCCAAGCCGATGCCTCCAAACAATGCCAGCAATGACATGTGAAATCTTTGTGGAGAGATCGACTTAGCAACAACCTCTTCCATTGTGCGGACATTTCTGATTGGTTGTTGGCGGTCGAGACTAAGCATTTCGCGTCTGACGGCGGCGGCGTAGGACAGCGGTTTACC
Organism: Pyrinomonadaceae bacterium; assembly: GCA_036559885.1. Lineage (GTDB taxonomy): Bacteria > Acidobacteriota > Blastocatellia > Pyrinomonadales > Pyrinomonadaceae > PSRF01. The sequence goes on along the minus strand of DATBSH010000312.1, from coordinate 7,313 downwards.
CGCGGTGCGTATGACGAAGTAAAAACTGCGGAAATTTGCCATCAACGCATCGGGCACTTGCGCGGTAGGAACATAGATGGTGGGTAACGCCGCGTCTTTTAAGCTCATTTGCTTGTTGTCGCTGACAACTCCAACGATCTCCAGAGGAGAATAGCGAGCAAGATCTTTGCCCATTGTCCTCGCAACGATGATGCGCTGACCCAATGGAGCTACGTTTTTAAAGTGGTGGCGAACAAAGGCTTCATTAACGACTGCAACACCAACTGAAGTGGCGGAATCTGCTTTGGAAACATTCCGCCCCTGAGAGACACGCATCTTCATTGTGTCGAAGTAATCGGGACTGATCATTCGCCACTCAGCGGAAATAACTTGATCGGGGTTACCTTCGAATTCGACAGGCAAGTTGAGCCAGTGTCTCAACGGTAGGACGTTGCTGGTAGCCGCAGCTTCGACTCCCGGAAGAGACTTGATTCTCTCAATGGCCCGCTGATTAAACTCGGTCACTTGAGCCGTGGTAGCGAACTGCGGTCCTCGTGGAGCAATCTCGAATGTAAGCATGTTGCTCGCATCAAAGCCTGGGTCGACGCTACGCAAATTCGCAAAAGTGCGGATCAGCAACGCAGCCCCAATCAGCAGCACGAGGGCCAGTGAAACCTGACTAATTACCAGTGCACTCCGAAAGCGTCCCTGCCCGCGGTTCCCCGAGCTGGTTGCGGCTGACGCCTTTAGTGCATGACTCAAATCCAAACGAGTAGCATGAAACGCAGGCGCTAAACCGAATAGAATGCCAGCCACAGCTGAAACGCTAGTTGTGAACAACAATACTGCTGGACTGAAACTGATTTGGTTGGCACGTGGTATAAGTCCCTCTGGAATTAAAGTCTGGAACGCTGCAACTCCCCAACCGGCCATCAAGAACCCTGTTAGACCGGCGACAAACGAAAGCAGCAGACCTTCAGTCAATAACTGACGCACAACACGCCAGCGGCTTGCACCCAGCGCAGCTCGAATTGCGACTTCTCTGCTCCGGCCCACAGCTCTGGATAGCTGGAGATTCGCAACGTTGGCGCAAGCAATTAACAGTACAAAAGCGACAGCGCTCAACAACACGATTAGCGGAAGACGGATTTCACCAACCATGAAGTCTTGGTAATCGACTACATTGATGCCTTCACCTTTTATTAATTCGGCCGGATGGGAAGCGTGAAATTGATTGCCGATCACTTTCATCTCGGCCAACGCTTGATCTTGGGTGACGCCAGGTTTCAATCGACCAATCACTGGATAATTGAGGCCGGCGGTGGAAAGTTCCTGACTCGTCCCAAGTTGCAAAGGTGTAATGAAGTCCGCCTCGATCTCGAACCAGAAGGTTTTCGGCATTACGCCGACAATTGTGTAGTTGACGTTGTTGATTGATACCGACCTATTGAGTATGTCGGGAGCCGCAGCGAAGTATCGCTTCCATAATGCGTCGGTGATGATGATGGCTTTTGGGCCGCCAGTTACATTCTCTTCATTCAAGAAGGTGCGACCGATCTGCGGATAAGTTGCAAACACCTGGAAGAAATCTTCAGAAACGCGCAGACCGGTCACGTCGTCTGGCTCTGCTCCACCATTAACAAGCGCCCCGGAGAAAGTTCTAAATGTAGTCAGACCTTCAAACGACTTACTTTGTTCACGCCAGTAGAGGAACCTGTTTTTCGATGTATTGAACAGCTTGGCTGAGGGAGTACTGATACCAACCATCACCAAACGTTCGGGGTTTGCGTACGGAAGCGGTCGTAGCAGCACAGCGTTAACAACGGTGAAGATGGCTGTGTTAGCGCCGATGCCGAGGGCAAGAGTCGCCACCGTCACAATCGTGAACGTCGGATAACGAATCAGCGAGCGGACTGCGTATGTGAGATCTTTGATTACGCTATCCATAACACCTCATTCGTAACGCAGAGCGACGAGCGGATCGACCTTCGTTGCTCTTCGTGCCGGCACGTAACACGCCAGCAATGCAGCCGCTAGCAAGAACAATGAGACCATCGCGAATGTGAGCAAATCTGTCGCCGCGACGCCGAACAAAAGTTTCTTTATGAATCGTGACAAGGCCCATGAGCCGGCAAGGCCGACGCCGACGCCGATCAACGCGAGTTTCATCCCATTCATTACTACAAGCTTCAGCACGTCTCGACCACGCGCGCCTAACGCCATGCGAACACCAATGTCGTGAGTCTGCTGCGTAACAACGAATGCCATCACGCCGTAGATCCCGACCGCTGCGAGGAGCAGTGCGATGACGGCAAAAATCCCGAGAGTAACTGAGGAGGCCGAATAAATTGCGACTGAGATAGATCGCACTTCGTCCATAGTGCGAACGTCGAATACGGGTTGGTCTTTATCAATGGCCCAAACTTGCTGCCTGATCACGCCAGCCATGGCTGATGGATCGCCTACTGTCTTTGTCACCAAAACCATCGCTTGCCAAGGATCTTGTGCATGCGGCAGATAGAATTCCGGAGTTACTGGAATATTCAGTTCGTGCTTCACGTCGTGGATGACCCCAACAACTTCCATCCACGGAGCACGCTCGATTGGCCCGTAAAACCTGATTCGCTTGCCGATTGCTTCACCGTTGGGCCAGTGCTTACGAGCGAGTGTTTCATTAACGATGACGACCGGCAGTGCGCCGGCTTTGTCGTAGTCGGTAAACTGACGACCTTTGACCAACGTGATACCCATCGTTTCAAAGTAGTCAGGTGTGCAAACGCGGTAGCGTCCGATGAATTCTTGTCCCGAAGCCGGCTCAGGTACGCCCTCGACGAGAAAAGCATCCGACGAATTGGAGCCACCGAGCGGTAAGTAATTGACCAGCGCGGCCGATTGGACACCGGGCAACACCTTGACGCGGCTTACCAGATCCGAAAAGAACGATGCACGCTGCGCGTCATCTTTATACTTCGCCCCCGGTAGAATGAGATTCATTGTCAGGACTTTCTGAGGGTTGAAGCCGGCATCTGTTTTAATGAGTGCGAGAAGACTTCGGGCCAACAGGCCAGCGCCCACTAGAAGCATTAGCGAGAGTGCCATCTCAAACACGACCAAAGACCCACGCAATCGATTGGATGAGGAGGTCGATTGACGCCCCCCTTCCTTAAGCGCGTTGTTGAGATCCGGTCTGGAAACCCTCAAGGCAGGTGCGAGTCCGAAAAGAATTCCGCTTGCGAGCGAAAGCACAAGGGTGAATCCGAGCACCGGTAAGTTAATACCGAGATTTTGCCAACCAGCTGCAAATCTTGCAGCCTCACCAGGACTGGCAACTCTGAGAGTATCGATTCCCCAAACAGCAACAAGAACACCGAGTGTGCCGCCGATCAGCGCAACAATCAGGCTCTCGGTAAGTAACTGTCGAATGATGCGCCAACGACTGGCACCGAGCGCAGATCTCAACGCGATCTCTTTTTGACGGCCACTGGCTCGCGCAAGCATCAGGTTGGCAACGTTGGCGCACCCGATCAAAAGTACGAAGCCAACCGCGCCCATCATGATCCAGAGCGCCGTGTCGTACTGCCTCACGGTGTCTTTCACAATAGGGTAAACATTCGCACTGATCCCTGTGTTTGTCTCGGGATACTGTTGCTGCAGCCGTGCTGTGATCGTTTTGATTTCCGCTTGCGCATTCTGAAGAGTCGCGCCAGGATTCAGTCGGCCGATCACATAAAAAGTGTGAAATTGTCTGTTGCGCGCAAGTTCCGGGGTAATCCCCAGAGGTCCGTACACTTCCGAGCCCTTCGGGAAATTGAACTGTTCGGGCATGACACCGACGATCGTTCGCGTAATGTTGTTCAGTTGGATCGTTTTGTTGAGGATATTGGGATCGCCGCCGAAGCGTCTCTGCCACAAACTGTAAGTGATGACAGCGACTGCATCGCTACCTGGCTGATTCTCCTGTTCGTAGAAGGTACGACCCATCAGAGGCCTGGTGCCGGTTACGTCGAAAAAACTTGCCGTGACAAGCATTCCCTGAATCCGCTCAGGCGGGTCGATGCCAGTGAGGTTCGCGCTCCACCAGCGATAAAGCGCGAGCTTCTCAAATGATTGGCTCTGATCGCGCCAGTCCGCGTAATTGGCAAACGCAACTTCGTTGTGTTCGTACCCGTGAGCAGCGTCCTCATCCCAGATCGCAACCACTCGATCAAGCTCTGGAAAAGGCAGTGGTTTCAGCAGGAGAGCGTTGATGGCGCTGAAGATTGTGCTGTTCGCACCGATACCAACGGCAAGGGTCAGGATCGCAATTGCGGTGAAGCCGGGTCGTTTTACGAGATTGCGTATGGCATACCGAACATCACTTAGGAAACTGTCCATTTCCTTTGCTCCTTTTGGGACTGGACGCGTCCTGCGTGCAGCGCGCCACTCAATCATCCGCACGCGAGACGCGTGCGGTCCCAGTAGACACACGGGTGAAGTCAACGTTGCCGAGTAGATCGGCGACGCTCGCTAATCCGATTCAATCAGAGCAATGCAGGTTAAGTGTTTACTATCCAGCCGTCTTCGAGCTGTATGATGCGGTTTCCGTAGGCCGCATTCGTTTCCGAGTGAGTGACTTGGACAATCGTGGTTCCCTCTTCATTAAGTCGTTTGAACAGCTCCATGATTTCCTGTCCCTGACTAGAGTGAAGATTCCCCGTTGGTTCGTCAGCAAGAATCACTCGCGGGTTCGCGACCACGGCTCGTGCAACTCCAACTAATTGCTGCTGCCCTCCGGATAGTTGAGTCGGGTATAAATCCTTTTTTCCTACGATCTGGAACCGATCAAGCGTGTCACAAACGATCGACTGCCGCTCTTTCTTGCTTACGTCACGATATGACAGCGGTAACTCCAGGTTTTCGAAAACCGTCTGATCATCGAGCAGGTGATAACTCTGAAATACAAATCCGATGTTGCGATTGCGCAACGCCGCGCGCTTCTTTCCCTCCAACGCGTGCACCGCTACATCGTCGAAATAGTATTCGCCGCTCCAGCTCTGATCGTGCATGCCAAGAATGTGAAGCAATGTCGACTTCCCCGCTCCCGACGGGCCCATGATCGAAACGAACTCACCTGGCTTAATGTCGAGATTTATCCGCCGCAATACGTACTGCTTGGCCGGACCATAAGAGAACGCCTTTTCAACATTTCGCATGCTGATCATTGGACTTCAGTGAACCCGCTTTCCTTGAGTTCCCTTTTAGCTGCTTCGATCTCCGCAGCGCGGCTAGCTGAACCCGTCTCTTCTTCGACGATTAATCCGTCAAAGAGATGAACGATTCGATCAGCATGCTGCGCATAACGCGGGTCGTGCGTAACCATGCAAATCGTTGCGCCGCCACGGTGCAGTTCACGCAGCAACTCCATTACCGCCTCACCATTCGTTGAGTCGAGATTTCCAGTCGGCTCGTCCGCCAACAGAATGCTTGGTTGCCCGCCAACCGCACGTGCAACAGCAACACGTTGTTGTTGACCTCCAGAGAGCTGACTCGGCAGGTGCTTCGCGCGATGTGCCATGCCAACGCGTTCGAGTGCTTCAGTGGTTCTCTTCTTTCGCTCAGCTGAACTCATTCCGCGATAAGTCAAGGGCAGCTCAACATTTTCATAAACGGTCAGGTCGCCGATGAGATTAAAACTTTGGAAAATAAATCCCACCTCGCGATTGCGGATACGTGCACGCTCCGACATTGAAAGGTTTTCCACCGGGTGATCGTTCAGCACGTACTCACCTTCAGTTGGGGTGTCGAGCAAACCGAGAATCGAAAGAAGGGTGGACTTGCCGCATCCAGATGGTCCCGCGATTGAAACATATTCACCTTTGGTTATATCGAGGTGAATACCCGAGAGCGCATGCGTTTCAACTTCGTCTGTGTAGAAAACTTTCTTGACATCGGCTAAGTGAATAAGGGGAGTGGAAGTCGACGGCGTCGATTTCCCGTTTTGATTCATTGTTGGTGTTGCCATAGTGTGGGTCCTGTGGTTGTGATCTGAGATCTGAGATCCTCTTTCTAATTCCCTTTGGTCTTTGGACTTTGGTCTTGGTTCCTGGCTTTGCCCTTTAATTTCTGTCGCAAGATCGAGGGACAAAGACCTGAGTCCAAAGACCGAAAACCAAAATGCAAAAATTAAGAGACCAATGCCGCATCTTACCGCACCCTGATCACTTGATAATTATCGAGAGCAGAAGTGTCGGATAGAATCACGCGATCGCCTTCATTTAGTCCGGAAACTACTTCTATTTCGCTGACCGAGTTACGGCCGAGTTTAACGGTAGTGCGTACTGCTTCAGTCCCGTCTGGTGTTAGCTTGAAAATTCCGACTGTTTGCTGACCTTGCCCAAAGGCCGGCCGGCCGACGTGCAATACATCGGGCAATCGCTCGAGCTCGATTGTTCCGTCAACACTTAGATCCGGTCGCGCGCTCCCAGGCAGCGGTCCGGTTAATGACGCGTCAACGGTGAACGTTCCTTCGCGCGCCGCTGGATCGATGCGAGCTACCTGGCCTTGAATGATTCCGTTGCGAGTATCGACAGCTACCGGTTGACCAATGCGAACGTCTTTAATCTGAGTCTCGGGTATTCTCAGCTCAGCTTTCAAAGAAGCCGGATCAGCGACGCGCGCAATGTTGAAACCCGGCGTAACCTGCTGACCGACCTGCACTGAAACCTGTTGCAATACCCCTCCTGTGCCCGCCCGAACTTTTAACGCGTCAACTTGATCGCGTTTTAGCTTGGCAAGGCCCCGCAACTGCTGGACACGAGATGCCTGCCCATTCAATTGTGCCTTGGTCGCTTTTGAAGTAACCGACAATCGCTGTTGCTCAACTTTCAAGCGGTTCGCAAGATCCTGAACGTGCACGCGCGAAATCTTCAGTACTAGATCTGCAACGAGACCTTGCTTTGCCAGCACCTCATCAGCGTCGAGCTGGAGTTTCGCCTGACTATACTCAGCGTTGATCGACGCAATGGCTGACTGCTGAGTCATGCTTTCGCTTTCCAGACGAACACGAAGGGTTTCCTGATCTGCCTCAGCAGTTTTTACCTGGAAATCGGCGTCAGCTGCTTGCTGTTCCATCTGCGGATTGGACAGTTCGACAAGCACCGTACCAGGTCCGACTTCGACGCCTGCCTGAACGAGAATGGTTTCAACGCGTCCATCTGCAGGAGCGGGCACCCAACGAGTCACTTGGGGGACAAGTGTTCCTGTGCCTCGTACCTCGCGCCGCAGCTCGCCTCGTTTAACTACGTCGATCACGGCGGTAGAAGCATCAAGTGTGGGGGCGGCTGGTTTTAATTTGG
>DATBSH010000311.1:0-5734 GCA_036559885.1 Pyrinomonadaceae bacterium | reverse complement strand
CCGGCAGCTCTTGAGCATTATAGAAAGGCCCGAGAGCTGTTCACGGAAGTCACCAACAACTATGAATCCGCAAAGGCGCTTTCAGGCGTGGCACTGATCTACCGTGAACAACGTCGTGAAGCAGAAGCTCTTGAAGCTCTTCAACAGGCTTTGAAAGAGTTTACCGCTTTAAACGACAAAGATGAGATTGCCAACACCTTGAATTCGATCGGCGCGATCTATTACGGACAGCGGAACTACACAGCTGCTGCTGAAGCATTTCGAAAGAGCCAGGAAAGCCTTAAGAGTGCGGAGAATCTCACGCGTCTGGCTGATGCGCTTTACATGCAAGGCGATTACGCCGAAGCACTCGACTTCTACAAACAGGTGCTCTCGTGGGTGCCTCCTACAGAAATCGGCGCAACAGTCGCGGCGCTCAATGGTGCTGCAAATTCCGCGTACTTCCAGGGAAACTATGAGGAAGCGCTTGAGTATTTCCAGAAGGCGCTGCCCATCCAGCAGAGACAAGCAGACAAAACGGGACTCGCAGCTTCACTGAAAGGAATCGGCAACGTGCATCGCTCCCGCGGCGATTATGCTGCGGCTCTCGAGAATTACTTCAGGAGTCTAAGCCTTTCTGAAGAAATGAAGGCGCCAATTGGTACAACCCTTGGCAGTATCGGACTCGTAAGGGCATTGCAAGGCGACTACGTTCGCGCGCTTGAATACTACAGGAAAGCTCTAAAGGAATTCGAAACGACCGCAAACAATATCGAGAGGGCGCGCTCTCTCAGCCTCATAGGGAATGTCTACTACATGCAAGGTGGCTTCGAGTCGGCACTGGAATCGTATCGCCAGGCTCTCACGTTGCGTGAGGAGATGGATGATAAGTCAGGGCAGGGCGATATTCTCGCCGGAATCGGCTCGACGCTTCTTCGACAAAAGAATTATTCCGAGGCGCTTGATACTTTTCAGAAGGCGCTTACTCTGTTTGATTCAGTTGGCAACAAAGAGAGCGTGGGAGAAGTCTTGACCCGTGTTTCCGAAGCCTTCCTCCTGCAGAACGATTACTCAAAAGCGTTAAGTGCAGCCGAGAGTGCCGTAACAATTGCGAGACAAGTGGATAATACCGATCTGCTGTGGTATGCGCGGACGCTCACCGGCAAGGCGCACGAGAAGTTGGAACACACAACGCCGGCTTATCAGGCATTCACCGACGCTGTTTCACTCGTTGAATCGTTACGATCACGCCCAACCGGAGCAGGTGCAGAACGTAACAGCTCATTACCATATCTCGCGTTGGTTGATCATTTGCTGAGCCAACATCGGGTGGGTGACGCGTTCGACTATGCAGAACGCGCAAAGGTGCAGACGCTGTTTGACCTTTTAAAGAACAGCAATGCCGCAACTATCAAAGGGCTAACAGCTGACGAACACAGCCAGGAAAAGAAGCTGGCCGGAACAGTCGCTTCGCTTGAATTTCAGCTCGATCATGAGAGCCAACTGCCAAGTTCAACTGAGGCTCGTCGATCGAGTTTGCGCGACCGTTTGCGAGAAGCTCAAACGGCCTACGCCGACTTCCGCCAACAGCTATTCTTAACTCACCCTCGATTGAAGTTCGATCGTGGCGAGCTTCCGCCATTGAAGCTTGAGGAATTGCGTTCACTAGTTACCGACACGTCTACTGCCTTATTGGAATATGTAGTCACTGAGAACAACACTTATCTTTTTGTCCTCACGCTCGAAAAGGATCCGAGGGCCGCAAGAAGCAGGCGACCTGCGACCATTGAATTGAAGGCCTATCCATTAGAGATTAGAAACGACGAGCTAACTACGCGAGTGAGAGAGCTGGAACGACGGTTGATGGAGCGTTCAACTGATTTCCAAGCGTCGGCCCGAGATTTGTACGATTTGTTAATCAAGCCTGCGGATGATCAGATAGTTCTAAAAACAAGGCTGGTGGTTGTTCCTGATGGAGTTCTCTGGCGTTTGCCCTTTGAGGCGTTGGAGCCTCTGCCAGATCATTATCTTGCGGATCAGATGCAGGTATCTTATGCGGCGTCGCTAACTGCGCTGCGTGAAATGCGGAAGCAACCGACTCGTTCAACCGCATCCTCATCTTTCATTGGGTTTGGCAACCCTGTTTTGTCGAAAACATTCACTGATCGCGTCGAGATTGGGTACGCCAACACCAAATTAACGCCGTCGCTCCAGCAGGAAGAGGAGGTCAAACGGCTCGCGACGACTTATGGAAACGCGAGGAGTCGAGTGTTTGTCGGAGCAAGCGCAAGCGAGGACCGATTTAAACTTGAGGCGCCACAGGCGGACGTTCTGCATTTCTCAGTACCCGCGTTGGTTGACGACACCTCTCCAATGTCCTCGTTCATTGGACTGGCACCTGGTATGACTAACCAAGATGAAGGATTTCTCCAAGCGCGAGAGATAATCAATCTCCAAACAGCCGCGCAGCTTGTCGTTTTGTCCGGCTCACAGACACCAACTCATCTTCAGGGTTTGGCAACACCGGGCCTATCCTGGTCCTGGTTTGTAGCTGGAACGCCAGCGATGATGTTCAGTCGTTGGCAGCTTGAACCGGCTCCGCGTCTGACGCTGCTGAACCAGTTTTATTCCAACCTTAGGCCTAGGCAAGGTAGGCCACTTACGAAAGCCGCCGCGTTGCATCAGAGCATGATGTCGTTGCGACGTATTCCGGAATACCAACATCCGTATTATTGGACTGGTTTCGCGCTGGTCGGTGATGCACGTTAAAGCAAGTTCGCGATACGGCCTCAACAAACGAAATGCATGCTCTTAATCCTCGACGACTGGACGAGATATGTCGACACTTGGACCGTTTGAGTTCGCAATGGTCTCAATTGGAGGTGGGACAATCCTTCGGAGTCAGGTAGCCGGGGCTTTGTGGTGTCGCGCGACAAGAGAAGTACCAGCTCTTAGAAGTCTCTTGGAACTTTTTTACGGCCCTCTTAAGGAACGTCTGACGCGTGTCTGAATAGGCGCCATGCTCGAACAGTCGGCGCGATCTTGTCCGCGACGTTCGACTCTGAAGAACAATCGAGTAGGCTACCTTTATCTTAGTTGAAAGAGAGAAACGATGATGAGCACAACTCAACCCGATATGGATTCCCTAAAAACCCGACTTAAATCCATGTGGATGGCTGGTGACTTCGGCCAAATTGCGAACGTCATCCAAGCCGCGGCCGATGATTTTATTACTCGCCTTAATCTAAAACCTGGTGATCTCGTTCTCGATGTGGCTTGTGGCACTGGTAATCTCACCATCCCCGCCGCACGTACAGGGGCAACCGTTACAGGCGTTGATATCGCCACAAATCTTCTCGAACAGGGACGCACTCGTGCTGAAGCTGAAGGCTTGAAGATTCAATTCGAGGAAGGTGATGCAGAAAATCTCCCGTACGAGGATAGTGCCTTTGATGTGGTCGTCACTATGTTTGGCGCCATGTTCGCACCGCGACCCGAGGTGGTTTCGTCTGAGCTCGTGCGCGTATGCCGACCCGGGGGTCGCATTGCAATGGCGAATTGGACGCCGGCTGGGTTTATTGGTCAGATGTTCAAGGTAACCGGCAAGCATGTTCCTCCGCCGCCGAATATGCCCTCTCCGATCAAATGGGGTGACGAACAAACGGTGCGCGAACGGCTGACTGATGGAATCGGTGACCTAAGACTGACGCCTCGCATGTGTTCGTTCAAGCTTCCATTTCCGCCCGCCGATGTAGTCGAGTTCTTCCGCATGTATTACGGTCCAACGCAGAGAGCATTTGGTGCACTCGACGAGAATGCCCAAGCCGCGGTGCGAAAAGACCTGGAGCAACTTTGGTCAGATAACAACCTGGCTACAGATGGAACGACGCACGTGGAAGGAGAGTATCTGGAGGTCCTTGCAACAAGAAGCTAACCGCATAGGTCAAGGCAGAATCCCCGAATGTCGGTCTCCCCCTATGTGAGCCGCTCGCCACCTGGAATTATCGACGTCCGGAATTCGCAGAGGCGGAGTTGAAAGATCGAAGGATGGTGAAACGGTACAGAACGGGAGCGAAGCGACCGATTTCAACTGACCACTCTATCGGCGGAAATTGAAGCCTTGGACATAGCCGCTTACCTCAACCGAATCAACTACTCTGGCTTAGGTAGCCCTTCGGCTGAAGCTCTCCGCCAATTACAAGTTGGCCACCTGTTATCTGTACCGTTCGAAAATTTGAGCATTCATATACGCGAGCCCATAGTTCTTGACGACAACGCCCTGTTCGACAAGATTGTCACTCACCGGCGAGGTGGGTTTTGTTACGAGCTGAATGGGTTGTTTGCAGCGCTTCTCCGCGAGCTCGGCTTCAATGTGGAGATGCTCTCGGCTAGCGTGGCGAACTCAAAAGGCGAATGGGGACCGGAGTTCGATCACATGACGTTGTTAGTTACTTTGGAAGACAGGTGGCTGGCAGACGTCGGTTTTGGTGACTCTTTTGTGGAGCCGTTACGGTTCGATGTGCGCACTGAACAGGTCCAGGATAAGCGCGCATATCGAATTGATGAAGATGGTGGCCGTTATGTACTTCTCCAAAGAATCGAAGGCAGCGAATGGAAACCTCAATACAGGTTTACACTCCAGCCTCACGTGTATGCGGACTATGAAGAGATGTGCATCTATCAACAGACATCGCCGGAATCTCATTTCACTCAAGGACGAATCTGCTCACGATTAACGCCGGATGGCCGGCTGACAATCAGCGACAATCGATTGATAACGACTAAAGGCAACACGCGCGAAGAACGGGAGCTTGGCACGGAGGCGGAAATCCGTGATGCCCTGCGCGACCACTTTGGGATCGTTATGTCCACCTAATGTCCGATACGCTTTAGCTTGTCGTGAGATGCGCTAAGATCAACCCGGGTGGAAACCGCAGGTCGACTATAGGGCACGTCACGACAAGCTAAAGCGTATCGGACATCAGAAAAGCATGTCTTCTGAAATCAACTATCGTGAAGCAACGGCGGATGATGCCGCTGGAGTAGCCACGGTACACGTTCTTTCCTGGCACAAGTCTTTCAAGGGCATTGTTCCCGATAGTTTTCTCCAGAAGCTGACTATCGAGAACAGGACTAAGGCGTTTAGTGAACGTTTCACTGACAGCTTTTACAAAATGTACGTCGCAGAAACGTCAGATGGCCGGGTGGTTGGATTTGCTGATGTCGGAGACCCAAGACACGATATTGGGCCCTACGATGCTGAACTTTATGCCATCTATATTCTGCATGAGTTACAGGGGAAGGGCATTGGCGCACGTTTGTTCGCACGTGTGAAAGAGTTTCTAATTGCGCAGCATAAGAACTCGATGTATCTAATGGCGCTCGAAGTCAGTCCGTACCGGTCGTTCTACGAAAAGATGGGCGGTCGTGTGGTGGGAAAGAAACAGATAAGACTCGAAGGCATTGATTTTGGCGCTGTGATTTATGGTTGGGAGGGACTAGGTGGCTGAACCCCGAAGCAATGGTGCAAAACTTCTTATTGTGCTCGCAGTTCTCGCGAGCTTTGGATTTATCGTGGCGGCTGTAGTGACATTCATTCGCGAAAGCAGCTTTGATTCGCATCCATTCAAGATTAAGCAGACAGTTCAAGCTTAGCCAAATTACAGGTCGGGAAGGGTGGCTTGCCCCCGCTCACGGTGCATATTATTCAACGTTGAATTAAATCTGAGCTTGAGCGGGGGCAAGCCACCCTTCC
>DATBSH010000310.1:0-6377 GCA_036559885.1 Pyrinomonadaceae bacterium | reverse complement strand
GCCTTCGATCAAGCGAGGCCTTCAACACTCGGGCATAATCACTGACCGACTGTCGCTCGCGTATACCCTGATTGGAATCGTGAATCCTCCGCCAAAGTAACAAATCCGGCAGGACCAATGAGCGGATGTGTAGTTCAACCGCACGTGCATACCAGTCGATAAACTCTCCTACCTTCCAGTCGCCCTGAAATCTGCCAACGCGAAAGAAAGCAGCCCGTTTGATGAGCATGGTTCCAGGTACCATGCCCGGAACCATGCCGGCCACAGCAAGTTTCTTATCCTTGACTCCTGATTCCCACTGTGGACCGTTCTGAAGTTGCACAGCCTGACCGAAAACCATTTCCAGCGTCGGATCACTTTCAAATGCCCAGAGCTGTCGCTCTGTTTTCTCCTGGGGCCAGCGATCGTCCGCATCGAGAAAAGCTAAAAAGTCTCCCTGGGCCAACTCCACCCCTTTGTTTCGGGCCGGCCCAATTCCGGCATGAACCTGATGGCAATACCGCACGCCCCTGTCGGCGAAGCTCCTTGCTACTTCACCGCTCTGATCTGTTGACCCATCATCGACGACTATTAGTTCAAGTGGCTGGTGTGTTTGGCTGACGACGCTCTCTATCGCCTCGGCTAGATAGCGGTCGTAGTTATAGACGGGAATGATTACGCTGACCAGCGGACTTTCTGTCATTTTCTTACTTTCTATTCCGTACGAGTGCCGCGCTGTCGGTCGAGCGAGCTCTTTACTACCTGTCGCAGTTCCGACAGAACCTCCTTTGCGCGGGCGGATTCGTTAGCCTCATGAATCCTTTTAAGTAGGAGCAATTCAGGAACCACTGCCATTGATATCCCGGCGGCTTTCGCGCGGAAAAACCAGTCACTGTCGCTCGCAGCGGAATAGCCCGCCGCGAAATTACCGACTTTCTCAAACGCTGTTCGTCGAACAACCAGCGTACCGAGCACCCAACCAGTGTGAACCGAAGAAAAGAGTTCCTTCTTAAACCAGGCAGGTAAGGTCGCGCCCGGATCAAGAAAGAACTGTTGCTGAGTGAGCGTGTAGCCTAAATCCGGATGACTCAGAAGGTAGCCAATCTGCAGCTTTAGCTTCTCCTGGGTCCAGACATCGTCCTGATCGAGAAACGCGAGAAATTCCCCTCGCGCGACCTCGATCCCATGGTTTCTCGCCGCTGCGACACCTTGATTTGCCTGATGGAAGTAACGCACATCATGAAAGCTTTGCGCGATAACGCCACTATCGTCTACTGAGCCATCATCGACAACGATTACCTCAAAGGGACGATAGGTTTGTGCAAAGACGCTGTCCAGGGCAGCACGGAGATAGCGTGCACCGTTGTGGACCGGAATGATTACACTGACCAGCGGATGTTCCTCGGTCATTAGCTGTACCCCTCGGCGGAAACAACTACTCCCATTCAGCGATTGCCCTCCGAATCGGGACAATCCTCGCTATCTGTAATGCGAGTCGGTTCCTGCACCGTTGACGGTGGTATCTTGAAGGTCGGTAGTGCTGCGGCAAACCCCGAACGCTCTCTGCGTCGATCCAGGGATCTCTTTAGCGCCTTCAAGACATTGAGCTCTGATGTGCTTTTGCCCCGCGTCAAATTCTGTTCATGCTGACGATAAAACAGAGTAACAGCATCAATCGTTTTGATTGCAGCACCACCTTCCCTTGCCCGCATAAACCAGTCAACGTCCTCGCTGTAACGCATGGTTTCATCAAACAATCCAACGCGCTCAAAAACAGACTTTCTAATAACGGCACTTCCTAAGTTCACCGAGAACGCAGGTTCAGCAAACTCCTCCGCTTGAGTTTCGCCATGAACCGTTTTTGACAAACGCACCTGCTGAATTCGTCCCATGACAATTTCAATCATAGGGTCTCTAATCAGATAAGGAAGTTGCAGCTCGAGTTTGGCGGCAGGCCATAAGTCGTCCGCATCTGCGAAAGCAATCAGACTACCTTGTGCATGCTCGATACCCCGGTTGCGTGCGGCCGCAGGCCCCTTGTTAGTCTGGTGCAAATAGCGAACTGTTGCGGGAAAACTCCTGGCCACGTTTTCGGTGCCATCCGTCGAACCGTCGTCAACAATAATGATTTCTAAAGGCGAATACTTCTGGGTCAACACACTCTGGACCGCTTCGCGCAAGAATCCCTCGCCGTTGAAGACCGGTATGACTACGCTGACTAAAGGAGCCACCTTATTTCTCCGGAGGCAAACTAGTTGAATCAATCTCAGCCAACAATCTTTCGATTACGGGTGGAATGGTGGAAAGATCTGTGCCCACTTCAAGGCTGAAGCAAGGGAGCTGTCGCGCAAATGTGGCCAGGAACTTAAATGCCTCGTTTCCGGCTCGAGGAAGCTGGAATATCGTACTGGGAGCCAGCGCCGCTAGAGCCGTAGCCACCGAGACTCGTTTCAACTGCGTTTCGGCCAGACCTGTGATCCGAGGTAGCAGTATCGCGCGTACCGGCAGTCGAGTGGCGACTCTCGAGGGATAATGTTCGTTCACAAACAGCAGCGCTTTCTCTTCATCTAATTGTTCGGTGTTGTCTATTTTAGGCAACAATGCCGGAAAGCGTTCTAACTGGTCGCTGTTTAGTTTTGCAGAATTGTAAAGGCTATGGACCACTGGGCCGGAATCCAATCCGAGCAACGTGTAATCATCACCGACATAGAAAAGGTTGGATTCAAGGCAGGCCAGCGCGGTAGTCGACTTGCCAGTCCCCCCTTTACCTCCTATCAAAACTCCGCCGGTTGAGTTTCCAACGGCGGCAGCATGGACCAGTTGCAATCCCTTGCTCAAAAGCCACCAATGAAGAATGGTTCTTAATGGTGACCCCTTTTCCCAATAAGGAACCCTGGGGTCAGGTGCCCAGAAAATCGCAAGATTGCGTTCCTTATCGAGAACGCTAACAGCGGCCGATCCATGTTGAAACGCAGTATAAATCCGTTCCGTGTTGTAACCCTGGATCACACCACGCGCGAGAAAATCGCCCTCTTGCCACGGCCGCGGGGCCATGCGTTGACCCGTCGACTCGGAATCCCAAAGGCAAATGGTCAGATCGGGAGTTGAGTGGTCGTCTATGGCGAGATGTTCGAGGGCCCGGGTCAATGAGAGCAAAGCCGCACCCGAAAAGTTTAGTCGGATAAGATAGCCACCGATGCTGTAGCTGCGGTGAACCGGACCAGTCACTTGCTGGGATGACTTAAAGAGCTCGTAGACGGATTGAAAGTACTCGACCGATCTGGACGCTTGTTCTTTGCCTGGGATGTCTGATGGGGCCACCTGAGACGTGGGCATTTATTAATTGGACAACTTCTGGGTTAGAGGATCTCACTTCGGAGGATCTGGATTTGGCTTGGGCCAACCCGCGTCATCTACATCGTGAATAGGATCCAGCAACAACAATTCCTGCATGTCAGCATACTTATGCAGCAAGGGTGGATTGAATGACAGTTTCTCGTGATTATTGTTGGAAGATAGTTCCTGATTAAGCTGGATAAGATCAAACGCTCCCGCTCCGTTGAGGGGAACAATAAGGTTCTCCTGTTGCAATTGAGCCAGTAACTCTTCCACGCCTCGATAAATATCCGAAGCGTTGCCCTGATAGGTTTGGAGGATCAGATTCTGCACCTCGCTCGCGGAAGCTCCTTTTTCAACGAGACCCCAGATAAAAGACCCCACCTCCATCAGGCTGTAGTAGTTTCCGCTATCTAGATTGATGATGACGGCCTCGCCATCAATAGTCTCGTGAGTGATCGTGGGAGTGTTCACCCTGAATCGCTGATTACTCATAATTTGCAGTCCGCTACCTTTAAGACGGGTTAAAGGTTTAATCCGCAGGCTAGTTCAGAAGTTGAACTTCGTGGCTGTTAGAAATTCTACAGGATCAGCTCCGGGGTGGGCAAAACTTTGGGCATGATAGGGCTTACAGGACTGAAACATTGTTTTGCCAGGGTCAGTGACTCGTCGAAGCCGATAAAGATGGTCACTTGAGTTCATCTGCCATTCCACAATCTTGTGCCACTAATGACACGTATGTATCAAGTCCGTCAGGCCTAATTCAGAGAGAGAGTCTTAGCCTTTTTTAGTTTGGTCCAACGTCGTCTCTCAACCGGAATGAATATGGAAGAGCGAGCTTCACCCAAAGCTACTGACAATGTTCAGCCAGTTCGTTTTATCGAGACTGATAACCGCCTGGCGCAGCCGACACCTGGAATTGCTTTGTGCCTTTCAGGTGGAGGGTACCGAGCAATGCTGTTTCACTTGGGTGCGCTGTGGCGATTAAACGAGTTCGGCTTGTTGCGCGGATTGGTTCGCATATCAAGCGTGTCGGGCGGCTCTATAATTGCCGGCCTTCTCGGACTGCACTGGACGAGACTGCAATTCAACGAAAACAACATCGGGACGAATTTTGAAGAGTTAGTTGTAAAGCCGATAAGGCTACTCGCCGATGACACAATAGATGAAGGCTCAATCATAAAAGGCATTCTTTTGCCGAGAAGAACAATCGCGGACGAGATCGCGGCTGCTTATCGCAAGCATCTGTTTGGCAACGCAACGCTTCAAGATCTTCCGTCCGACAACGAAGGGCCAAGATTCGTAATCAATGCTACAAACGTTCAGGATAATGTTCTATGGCGTTTTAGCAAGCCATTCATGGGAGACTACCGAGTCGGACTAATCAGGAATCCCCAAGTGGATCTGGGTGTTGCGGTGGCTGCTTCCTCTGCGTTCCCGCCGTTCTTGTCGCCTGTCGTGCTTAAACTCAATCCCACTGACTTCGATCCCTCCACAAAAGGAGATCTGCAATTCGAGCCTTACACTTCAGAAGTAGTTCTTACCGATGGCGGTGTGTACGACAACCTCGGCTTGGAAACTGCGTGGAAGGTTTACGAGACGATTCTTGTCAGCGACGGTGGTGGCGGTTCGTCTGATGAACCGAAACCAAAGCGCGAATGGTTAGAGCATATTTATCGAGTGCTCAACCTGATAGACACTCAAGTCCGCAGCCTTCGTAAACGACAGGTCGTCGGTTCATACCAACTCGGGTTGCGAAAAGGAACCTACTGGGGAATACGAACTAACATAGCTGATTACCACCTGCCGACCGCGATGAGTTGTCCTTTTGATAAGACAATTTTACTTGCGAATACGCCTACGCGATTGAAAGCACTCGATCGAACTCTTCAAGAGCAGCTCATCAATTGGGGTTATGCAGTGTGTGATGCTGCAATTCGCACACACCTGGATCAAACTCTCACGCAGCCAGGAACCTTTCCCTATCCGGGGAGTGGTATTTGAGGGGATTTGTATCAGAACTGGTTTGACGATTCTCATCATCCCACATGATACATTCGGGCAAATCTATTTCCCGAAGGGAACAGATTTAATAGCCGGGGACAACGTCCACGGTAGATGGCATTAACACGTTCGATCCTGTAAGGGTCGAACCTCGTCACGAAAGGACCTCACAAATGTCTCAAACTCTCACCAGCCTCTTAGCCCATCTTGTTTTCTCAACCAAAAATCGGAGACCCATCATCACTCCTGAGATTGAACCAGAACTCTTCGCGTACATGGGCGGCATTCTTAAAGCCTATGAATCCCGTTTGCTTGACGCGGGCGGAACAAGCGATCATGTGCATCTGCTGGTCTCGCAATCGAAGAACATTGCCTTGGCCAAGTTGCTGAAAGAACTGAAACAAGGTAGTTCGCTATGGATCAAAACGGTCGATAGACAGTTCAGAGATTTTCAGTGGCAGGAAGGTTATGTTGCTTTTTCAATTAGCCACCGAGATGTTCCGATGTTGAAGCGCTATATCGCAAAGCAGAAGGAGCATCATCGGAAACAAACGTTTAAGGAAGAGTTACTACAATTTCTCGACGAATATGGGATTGATTACGACGAACGGTATCTGTGGAACTGAATGCGACCCTTTCAGGGTCGGTTGGGGTTTGGCTCGCTTCCGGGGGCGGCGCTTCGCTTGCCCCCGGCTATTAACGAGCCACGCCTGCGGCGTGACTCCAGAGCAGTTGTCGATTCTGAGTATCGAAGAGAAGCTGGCTCAGTTGGAGGAAGAATTCCGCCGCTCGGCTGAATACGTGCTCCAGAAAAACGCCGATCTCTATCGCCGACTTTCCTGATCCGTTACCTCTTTGCCCGCGATGTGCGCGCCCAAACGTGTTAACATTCACGGAGAATGTCTCTTCGATTTAAGTGGGATCCGAGGAAAGCGGAAGCGAATCTTGCAAAACATGACGTTTCATTCGAAGAAGCAGTGACCGTGTTCGCAGATCCCTTGGCGCGTATCTTTCCCGATGAGCAACATTCGGTTACGGAGTTACGTGAGATCATTATC
>DATBSH010000309.1:0-4384 GCA_036559885.1 Pyrinomonadaceae bacterium | reverse complement strand
AGTTCGTAGTAATCGACGTTTTTCTCTTCTGGCATACAAGGGACACCCCCTCGACAATGCTAACAGATTTGACAGTGTCCGAGGCGCCGCTTTTTATTCCGGGCACAAATTGGCCCCAGCGTACGGGAATGGAACCCACAGGGTCAGCATAAGTTATTGAGAGATAAGGAGGATTTGGTAGCGGGGGGGGCGGGATCGAACCGCCGACCTTGGGGTTATGAAAGCGCCCTTGGTTTTGTGCAAAGTGTTACATCGCGTCACATAACTTTATCATTCATTACAACTTGCCGCCGTTACAGAGCACTTCGACTTTGCACCAATTGACATGCTTTAGCAGTGATTTTCATCGAGTCACGTGACCATAGCGTGACAAAATTTCTTGGACCAAGACTAAGGGTCAATGAGTAGTGCGGCAATGCGTAGTTCAATCTTTGAGCTCAGGCATCGTCCTCATACCCCGGCTAGCACGTAATATGTTCTCCGCTTGCCGAGCAAGGTGTTTTCTCATTGTTTGATTCCAGCACAAGTCAGCAGGACTAATTCCGTTGTCATTCGCGAGTTGGTTGAAGATCGTTGCGACGTCCATCGTGTTTTCTCTCGCGAACTTTGTTAGTCCCGGTACGCTCGCATGAAAAAAGGCATCGTAGCTCGAAATGATTAGAACCACCGTCAAGTCTAAGTAACATCTCCAAGGGGCTGGCAAACTTCCAACAATCCCGAAGAAAACACGAATTCGGTATGAATACACCGCTTCTTGGAGAATATCCGCTAGCCAACTCTTGGCAAGCTGTACATTATGTTCGGCATCCCCTGGGGTCCCAGCTTTGAATAGCCCCGAAGTAGTACCCTTCCACCCAATCAGCATGTTGCTCCCTGAAACCACACTTGCTCGGGTCGCAAACTACTCTGATCTGGTACCTCATTTTGTCCGAAGATTCAGGTGCCGCAGTCACTCTGTACTCCCACACTTTGTCACCTAACCGCCGGTCGATCTTCGACAATAAATTGTCCAACCCAGTCCCATTGCCTTGGAGCCCGTAGCATCTATGTCTCTTCGCCGAGCGCACGCCTAGACGCTCGTAGAACCACTTCTTTACTCTTTCCCTAGCTGCGTCCTCTGATTCCTGATAAGCATTGCGAGCTTCCGAGTAGGCCCGCTCTTGTGCTGCGCTCCGAACCTCGGTGGCTGGTCGCGTGATGTATCTTCTAAGTTCATCGTACCTTCGTCTTGCCTTATCATCGCTGAGTACTTCATACGCGAGGTTGATTTTGATCGTTGCACTGTTGGCCGCGGCGATGTTCTGAGGATTTCTATCTGGATGATGCTTAAACACTAAGACGCGACGGGCCGCTTTGATCTCATCAAAAGTTGCCTTCTCCGATACTCCAAGGATCGCATAATGATCTTCCATGGTCGCAAAACCCGTTTCCAAAACCGAACTGCCCAAATGCGTGGAATCTGCGCCAGAATCTGGCCAGTTGAAATATTACATAGTTTGTAATATTCTTGTCGCGAGGTCAAGGATGACAGGAACGGATTTAAGAGCAGGAAGAGAACAGAGAGGCTGGACGCAAGAGCAGGCGGCAATCAAGCTCGGCGTTTCACAACCTTATCTCTCATTGTTGGAGAAAGGCATGCGCCGCGTACCAGACAGACTGGCACGGAGGGCCGCAACGCTATACCGCTTGTCCGCGGCCAAGTTACCAGTGGAAACAGGCTGGCACAGTGTTCAAGCTGAGGATAACAACGCTCTGGCCTCTGCTCTGGCGGGCCTTGGATATCCGGGACTCTCGTATCTCAAGGCCCGGCGTAAGAGGAATCCCGCCGAGGTGATGCTCTCCGCATTGAAGTTTGAGAACCTAGACACTCGTTTGGCTGAGGCTTTGCCCTGGGTGTTGTTGAAGCATCCTGATCTGAATTGGGAGTGGTTGGTTCGCGCAGCCAAAGTAAATGATCTTCAGAACAAGCTCGGCTTTGTCACAAGTGTTGCGCGTCGGCTAGCTGAGAAGCTAGGTAAGCATGAGACGGTATCATTGCTGGGCGAACAGGAGTCGACCCTTGAGAGATCGCGCTTGGCTCGTGAAGATACCTTATGTCACGATTCTCTAACTCAATCAGAGAGACGTTGGCTTCAATCAAATCGCTCTGACGAGGCTAAGCATTGGAATCTGTTGACCGATCTTACACCTGAAAATCTGAGCCATGCTCTCTAAGTCGATTCCCGAACCATGGAGATCCTTCCTTGTCGATCTAGATGCTGCTCTCACTGAAGACATAGAACTACACTCGCTCGGGGGCTTTGCAATCACGATCGTTTACGGCTTGGAGCGACCAACTGCCGACGTCGACGTTATTGGGATCAACCCGAGGAGTGAAATCGAGTCTGTGATTCGTTTGGCGGGCCAGGGTTCTGAACTCCATCGTAAGCACAGGCTCTATGTTCAGCTCGTCGGTGTGGCGTCAGTCCCGGAGGACTATGAGGAAAGGTTGACGGAAATCGCTTCAGGAAATTTCAGGCATCTCCATTTGTTCGCTCTTGATCCATACGACCTCGCACTCTCAAAACTTGAGCGCAACACGCAACGTGACAGAGACGACGTTAGGCACCTTGCGCGAACCATCCCTCTGGATCTGAACATCCTGAAGACTCGGTATGAAAGGGAACTGAGACCGTTCCTCGGTAACCCCGAAAGAGAAGATCTGACTGTAGCACTATGGGTTGAGGCAATCGAAGAAGAACGGCGCAAAGCTTAAGAAAAATTGCCACCATCCAAAGAAATGGGACTAAGTCATGCGCCTCGTCTTGCCTAGCGCCGAAATTCCTTGATGACCTTCCTTAGAGTTCTACCTAGTTTATAAGCCAGGCTTCTTATTGTTACTCGGCGCCGGCGCGGCGATCGACAAGAGAGACGCTCTTCATGAGTTGACGATTCCATAGGAACAACGATTGCACTAACAAATGGACTTCGATTCCACTCACCAGAGTTACCGCTACTTTGCTGCTCGCTGGCCACCGACGGATAGACCTCTCTCCCGGAAAGCTTACGATTCAGAGCACGCTTATCACCATGAAAACGGTAAGGGTTTATTAACGTTCCCCTAAAACTCATGTCCGAACCTCCGCCCTTCGTCAAGTAGCGTGGCCGCAAGAGATCTCACATTCATTCTTAATTGGCAGGTCTAAGCACGGGTCGTGCCGCTCCGAGGCCTTTTCAATCAAGCTGCTTTACCGTTCGACCGCATCGAAAACGGTCGCAAACGACAGCGAGCACGGTTCAATTAGTGCAGTTGGGATTGAGGACAGAATGGCGACGGCGCAACCCGACTTAGTGCCAACGGCCACGGGCTTGGTGGATGAAAGTACGTTTGAGTGGTAGCGGCGGCGAGTCTGAGCCCCCTCGGAACACGTGGCCTGCAGCTGGCCTTACGCGAAGACATTTGGACGTGCAGACAAGTACCCAACCAATTTGCGGTGGCTTGATTGGCCACTCTGCGTGAGTGTAGTATCCCTCGGACTGCGATTCGAGATTTCTTGAAGGGAACTGTCGAATCCTTGTTCACTCAAGCAGCCTCTTTGATCTGCCTCGCCGCTCGACCAGAAAAACCAAAGAGGTCTTTGTTGAATCTCCAGAAAGCTATGACCGAAACTCCCACTACTAATTCCGATAGCTCCAACTCAGCGTCAGACAACGACCGCGTCAAAACCTCGATTGAGAACTGGAAGCGAAAACTGCTCGATCTCACTAAGCGCAATCGTGCGCTGAACTTCAAGGCCAACAAGGTCTCCACCATCACAATAGTAGATGAACGGCCGGCTGCAGTGTTTCGACAACTCTACCTCGATGAACGCTCGATGCGTTTCAAAGCTGCGCCGGAGCCGGATGTTCAGGCACAGGAAGGGGCGCTTAGGCGTGAAGTGGGCTCGACGAGTGGTTCCCAACAACTTCTGATAAATGCTGGTGAAGAGTTGATTGCGGGAGAATCGTCGCTGGCAGGGTTCGATGAAGAAGACGAGGACGACGGCCTGCACAGTGACTTCGTTCCTTACGATTCCGCCTCAGTGGAAGAGCGTCATACGGACGATCAGCTTCAAACAACAGCACAGGCTGACGCTCTGGACAAATCGCTCAGACGCTTGGACGAACAGGCTAGGCTTTCGATCGAGGAGCAAGGAGTAAATCCTTTATTCCTCGCTATCGGCATGCTCCACTACACCGAGTCATTAGATTCCCAGCTGGTCTTTAAGGCGCCCCTAGTTCTCCTTCCGGTTGAGCTCACCCGTAAATCAGCCCGTTCTGGCTATCAGATTCGTGCGACAGATGAAGATCCACTTGTAAACCCTGCATTGGCCGAGTATCTCCGAGCCTATTCTATTACGCTGCC
>DATBSH010000308.1:0-11638 GCA_036559885.1 Pyrinomonadaceae bacterium | reverse complement strand
TCGCTCGCCGACCAACTGTCACCAGATGAAAAGCGACCACGTCCATTCTCCCGGAGTCACGAGAGGCAAAGAAGTCCGCAAGACATAAGTGTTTGCCCGACGGCTGTCGTGGAAACGTAAAGCGTAGGCGTTCTTTTTCGCCGTCGCCATAAACAATCAGATCGTTTCCTTCTGATTGACAACGGAAATAACCGTACACAACCTTAGGCACAAGAAGGTTTTCTCGTTTGCTCCTGGCCTTCAATTCTTCGTAGATCGGTCGAACCTTATTTTGCACCAGCAACTGATATTCGTCTGCGGGCGTTCGCCCCTGTTTGAACTGCCACTGTCCTTTGAACAGCGCAGTCTCATTCACGTAGCCAAACACTTCATCCAGACTGATGTTTTCGACAACTCGCGATCCATAAAATGGGGCCGTCGGAATCGGCACTTCAGACCGAACGTTGGATCGAGAAGTGTGTTTAGTTAGCGATGGCTGCGTTACAGCGCCGCGGGGTCTAGCCGGTTTGCGAATGCCCAACTTTGCTTCTTCGCCGACTAGATCCTCCGTATCCTCCGGCGGTTCGGCAAGGCCAATTGCAGTGGGTTCGGCTGTTCTTGCTGCCTTGCCATTGCCGCCGACAAGTTTGTCCATCGTGTGCAGACCGGCAAACGCGTCGCGCGCATAGAACAACTGCCCCTTGTACAAGGCCTTTAGATCATCTTCCACATAGCGTCGGGTCAGAGCAGCGCCACCAAGAACAACAGGAACCTTAATTCCCCGTTCGTTCATCAACTCCAGATTCTCCTTCATGATCAGAGTCGACTTCACGAGCAAGCCACTCATTCCAATCGCGTCGGCGCCGTGTTCGTCATATGCCTGCAGAATATTTTCGATCGGTTGCTTGATTCCAAGATTGTGAACCTTGTAACCGTTGTTCGTTAGAATAATGTCCACAAGGTTTTTGCCAATGTCATGCACGTCGCCTTTGACAGTGGCGAGCACCATTGTGCCTTTAGCGGTCGCGCCGCCTTTCTTCTCCATAAAGGGTTCAAGAAAACGTACGGCGGCTTTCATCGCCTCAGCAGACTGCAACACAAAGGGCAGCTGCATCTGACCGCTTCCGAAGAGGTCACCCACTACTTTCATACCCTCGAGCAGAATGTTGTTGATGATGTCGAGGGCAGAATAGGTGTTGAGAGCAGTGCGCAGTTCATCCTCAAGACCAATTTTTTCACCATCGATAATGTGGTTCTTGAGGCGCTCTTCGACCGTATCACCTTTCGAGGCCTTCTTTTTGGCAGCAGACTTAACACCTTCGAAAAGTTTGGTGAACTCAGTCAGTGGATCGTAAACACAAGTATCTCCCTCAAACTTCCGCTGGTCGTAAATCAACTCGCGCGCGACCTTCAACTCTCTGTCTCCGATGCGATTCAACGGCTCAATCTTGCTTGCATTGACGATGGCCGCGTCGAGACCCGCTTCAACTGCATCGTGCAGAAAGACCGAATTCAGCACCACTCGTGCTGCCGGGTTCAGACCGAAAGAGATGTTCGAAACACCAAGTAGCGTCAAGCAGCCCGGCAGTTCCTTCTTGATTCGCCTGATCGACTCGATCGTTTCCAGGGCATTTCTTCGGTCTTCCTCTATTCCTGTCGAGATTGGGAGGGCCAGGGGATCGAAGAAGATGTCAGATGGCAGCATACCTTCGCTTCCAGTCGCCTGTTCATAGGCTCGTTTGGCAATCTGGAATTTTCCTTCCGCGGTCCGTGCCATCCCTTGTTCGTCGATCGTTCCGATGACAACACTCGCGCCATACCGTTTCGCGAGATCAAGTACTTTAAGAAACCGCGGTTCACCGTCTTCGTAATTCGTGGAGTTGAGTAGACTCTTACCACCAGCATGCTGAAGACCCGCTTCCATCTTCTGCCATTCGGTCGAGTCGAACATCAAAGGTATCTTGATGTTCGTCACAAGCCGGGAGGCTAGTTCATGCATGTCCTTTTCGCCATCGCGTCCCACGAAGTCGACATTGACATCAAGGACATGCGCGCCTTCCTTTTCCTGTTCGCGGGCCAACGACACGAGACCGTCCCAATCTTCAACATTGAGCAAGTCCCGCATCTTTTTAGAGCCACTTGCGTTTACTCTTTCACCGATGATTAGGAATGACGTGTCTTGAACGTACGGCTGCTGAATGAATATTGAGGAAGCAGCTGGAAGTCTTTGAGCGGTGCGCGACTTCGGAGTTATATCCTTCACCGCTTCGACCACCGCACGGAGGTGACTCGGTGTTGTGCCGCAGCAGCCGCCAACAACGTTAACACCGATATCGCGCGCAAAGTGTTGCAGATCTTCCGCCAGAGACTCAGGCGTCTCTTTGTAATGCGCATGTCCGCCAACGTTCTCTGGAATGCCTGCGTTTGGAATAACCGAGACAGGTAGCACTGAGTTTTGGCACAAATAACGAACGTTCTCCGTCATCTGTTTTGGTCCGGTGGCACAATTCATTCCGATGAGATCGACAGAAAACGGCTCAAGAGCCGTGAGCGCGGCTCCAATCTCCGTTCCCATGAGCATTGTTCCAAATGCTTCAATAGTTACCTGGGCGATCACCGGCAGGCGTCGTCGTATTTCCTCGAAGTATTCGAAGATGGCAGTGAGTGCGGCCTTAGTCTGGAGTAGGTCCTGACAGGTCTCGACAATTAGAAGATCTGCCCCGCCATCGACCAGTCCCCGCGCTTGTTCAGCATACGAGGCCTTCATGTTTAGAAAAGAGATGTGCCCCAGCGAAGGAAGTTTAGTTGTTGGGCCTATGGATCCTGCGACCCAGCGCGGTTTGTCGGGCGTGCTGTAATCGCTCGCGATGCGTTTAGCAAGCTGCGCAGCTTTCACGTTAAGTTCGTATGCACGATTCGCAATGTCGTACTCAGCGAGGACGATTGAGGTCGAGCCAAATGAATCAGTCTCGATCACATCGCAACCGACGTCGAGAAAACCGGCGTGAACTTTCTCGATTGCTTCCGGCTTCGTAATTACGAGGTATTCGTTACACCCATCCAATCCGCCGAAGTCGTCGGCAGTGAGATTCTGGGACTGGATATTAGTTCCCATCGCGCCATCGAAGACGACGATGCGATCTTTTAAGGTGTCGAGGAAAGTCTTCATGACCTGTCGCGAACAGCAAAGCGGTAAGCGCAAAGTGCATCCTTGGCTCTTAGCCCTTCGCTCTTAGGCCTTTGCTCTTAGCGCAAAATCGGCAATGAAAAGGGCTCCGCGCTTCACAACGCGGAGCCTCTTGAATCCTGACGCAAGATTGCCGAGCTGTTTAGCGGATTATTTTACGTGGCCGCAAGTCGCCTTAACTCACCACGCGAATTATCAAGCCGTAATTGAACCATCTGCCTTTGGCCAGTGTCAAGACCCAGAATATCCACAGATTACACAGATTAGGAGCTAGACAGCTAAGTTGAGTGATTCAATTCGCTACCGCAAGCTGGCGGAAGCCCAAACTCAACTTAGCTGTCTAGCTCCTAATCTGTGTAATCTGTGGATATTCTTTTGCTTTACCAATCGCAGCAATAGCCTTACCATTTCGCACCATGCGACGTGCCATCTACCCCGGCTCTTTTGATCCTGTCACGAACGGTCACCTCGACATCATTGAACGTGGTTGCAAGCTTTTCGACGAGATAATTATCGGAATTCTTGTAAACCCCGAAAAGCAGCCCTTCTTCTCCATCGAAGAACGACACGAGATCCTTACCGAGGTCCTGAAAGATATCAAACAGGGCCAGTGTAAGTTGCGCGTGGATTCATTTCGCGGCTTGCTCGTGAACTATGCGGTGGCCCAGCAAGCTAATGCGATCGTTCGCGGTATACGCGCTATTTCAGATTATGAATACGAACTGCAAATGGCCCTCATGAACAGGCGGCTTGAACCAAGTATAGAAACCGTTTTCATGATGCCTGCAGAAACCTACTCGTACGTCAGCTCGCGTTTGGTGAAAGAGGTCTTTCAGCTTGGAGGACCGGTCGCCGGACTCGTTCCGCCGCTTGTCGAACAGCGAATGAAAGAAAAAACAAACAAAGCTTGAACGGCTGTTAACATCGTGCGTGTTATACTCACAACCCGCTATAAAGGAAGAGGAGCTAGTTCAAGCTGTGCGTCCAAATATTTGAACCAATGAAAACCTGGCCCGCAATGTCCCCTTTCCCTTGCTCTGAAAACGTCTCACGAATGCAGGCCTCGGCAACGCTTGCGGCTGCGCAGGCCGCTGAAGCGCTGCGAGCTGCTGGCGCCGATGTGGTTGATTTCGGAGCCGGTGAGCCAGACTTTGATACTCCCGGAAATATAAAGCGCGCCGCCGAGGAAGCGATGCGTGCCGGCCATACGAAGTACACCAGTACTGGCGGCGTGCGCGAGCTCCAAGCGGCGATCATTCGTTTTTATAAAGATCAATTCGGTACCGAATACGCACCGGCTGAAGTGATGGCAACATCAGGCGGCAAACAGGCGATATTCAATGCCGTGGTCACCTTATTAAATGCCGGTGATGAAGTTCTGATTCCGAAACCTTACTGGGTGACATTCCCGGAGGTGGTCGTCTTTGCGGGTGGGAAGCCCGTCTTCATTGACACCGAAACGACCAACTTTCTTCTGACTCCAGAACAGTTCGAGCGTGCGATTACTCCGCGCACCAAGTTGGTTATTCTGAACTCACCCAGCAACCCGTCAGGACGTGTACTGGTGCCGGAGACCTTCCGACGCATCATTGAGATCGCCTCAGAGCGAAACATCTACGTTGTTTCAGACGAATGTTATCTACGCTTTGTTTATCCGCCCGCGAAGGTTTTCAGTGCTGCAAGTTTACCGGCTGAACTTCGTAGTCGACTCTGCATCGCTGGCTCCTTTTCAAAGACTTATGCAATGACAGGGTGGCGCATGGGCTACGCACTGGGGCCTGCAGATTGGATTAAAGCGATGCTGAAGGTCCAGGGACATTCCACTTCCAATCCCACGTCCATTGCTCAATACGCAGCCATCGAAGCACTTAATGGACCGCAAGAATCCGTCGGCGAAATGCTCGCGGAATACACTGCTCGGCGAGCGTGGCTATTACAAGCATTGCGCGACATTCCTGGAGTTAAATGCAATGAGCCGGAAGGTGCTTTTTACGCATTTCCTGATGTGCGTGGCTGCCTGCAGAAGGATTTGAAGACGTCAGCTGAATTCGCGGAACAATTGCTTAAGGATGAACAGACCGTAGTCACAGACGGAACGGGCTTCGGCGCGCCCGGTTTTGTTCGAATCTCTTATGCGACTTCAATGGCGCAACTGCAGGAAGGAATGATTCGACTGCGGCGGTTCTGCGAAAGGCATATTTGAGGCCGTACAAAAAAGAAATAGGACGTATAGGTCCCATCGGTCCTATACGTCCTATAGTTTTGTTTCCCGGCTAATACAGATTGAAGTTGTATTCGAGCTGCATCCACATCGAGACCTGATGCCCGTCTTTCGTCGCAGGCACGAACTTGATCTGGCGCGCCGCCGCAATCGCACGTTCGGTCAACCCGTAAGGCAGGCCTGAAACTGTGCGGATGTTTGTGACGCTTCCGTTCGATGAAAACACGACCTTCAGCACAACCGTACCAGTAATCTGATTCTTTCGGGCGTCTTCCGTGTACTGTGGTTCAGGCTTTGAAAGCAAACGAGCCTTGGAAGTAACTTCCTTGCCTGTGAAGATGCGGTCATAACCACCACCGCCACCGCCGCCTGGACCACCACCGCCGGCGTTGAAATCGCCGCCACCGATGTTTCCTCCACGACCGGGACCAATACCGCCACCTTCACCGGGTCCGATACCTCCGCCCGTTCCGGTGCCGATACCGTTTCCAGTGCCTGGACCAGATGACGGATCGGTGCTCTTCGATTTGAAGTCACCATACGGAAGAACACGTGCGTCAGGTGGAACTAACAGTGGATCTGCCACGACGGTGGCTGCCACTGGCAACGACGGATTCTTAATTTGAGGTGGCTTCGGATCTGGAGCGACCACCTGTGGAACTTCGAGGGACGCTTGCGGCGTCTTACCGAACGAGGCGGGCTTCGGATCCTGTCGTCCGCCACCGCCACCGCCTGCGGCCTTTTCCGGCTTTGGTTTACTGCCGCCGCCACTGCCCTTGTTCAGACCAGCAGTTCCTGGATCGGGGGTAGGCTGCTCATCAGGAATGTCGATCATTTGTTCGACTTGTAATTCGTCCTGATTCTGCGCCAATAGATTTCTGGCGCGTTGCTTATGCTCAAGCCAGATAACACTGCCAAGAATCAGAAACAGAAAAACGAACGCACTGATCATTCCCGAAACAACGCTGCGGGAGTCAGAGGGCTCAGCGCCCATAACTGCTGCGCCCCGGTCGCGACCCAACATTGTGGAAAATAGTGCGATAAGTAAGCTGGCCGCGACGATTGCGAACCCAATTAACCCAATACGACCGGTGTTCGCCGATTGTGTCCGCTCCATGGCCACCACTACGCCAACTAATGCCAACATCGCGAACACAGCAGCGCCCATCGCCAACAAGACATTTGGCTTACCCAGGAACTTGCGCAGCATCTGGCCATATCCAATGAATGTGCGTTTAGTGAAACCGAACGGGTCGCGCTTGAATTCAGGCCATGTCAGTTCATATTCGTGAGCGACATCCTTCAACTCGTGGGTGAGTCGTGTAGTGAGACCTGAGTCGTCCAAAAATGTGAGGTGATATTCTTCTCGCATGGCGAGAGCCGATAAAGCCGCAGCGGTCGGCTCAGTTACACGAACCGAGTCGTGCCTTGGCGCCGGGCGAGAACTGATAATTACTTTCGGTGGCCACTCCTCTCGGCTGACAGTTAGGCTTGGTTCGGCTTCACTAATCATTACGCTTGGTTCGGCCTTCGTTAGATTTGATTCGGCTTTGGTAACACTTAGGCTCGGCTCGACCTTGCTAACAGTCAAGCTGGGGTCCGTCGGTTGCGGTGCGCGTGCCATTAACGGAGTACCATCGACCGGACAGAAGCTGAACTTGTCAGCGAACTCTTCCTCACACCTACTACAAAACTTCATCGTTACTACCTCTTCTCGCGTTTGGGGGAGCAGCGAAGACTGAGACAGCCCCTCTGCACCTGAAAATTCTCTTGCAAAGCTCGTTTCGACCCGCTTGTCGAGAACTCTCGAAGGTCCCGGCGCGACCCACCGTTCGAGCAGCCCTTTGAGCTCATCATCTGGAACAAATTCTTCCCGCTCAATGCTGCTCATCTCAGGCCTCCCTCAAGGTAACAATTTCCCGACTATGATTCAATTCCTGATTAACGTCCAAATAAGGCCTTAGCATGGTTTTCATACGCTCCCTAGCCCTAAACAACCGACCTTTTATCGCACCAACGTCGCTTTCCGTAATCTTTGCGATCTCGTTCAACGACAACCCCTCATATTCGAACAGCACCAATGCCTCCCGCTGCAGTGGCGGAAGGGCCAAAACTGCCTCCTTAACCAGAGCGGTTAACTCCTCGCTCAAGACTTGCCGCAACGGCTGCTCAGTTCCGGTGTCAGGCTCGATCTCAAGTTCATCTAGCGATGCTTCACGCGCCGACCCGCGAAAATGCTTTAGCGCGAGATTTCGCGCCGCTGCGAAAAGGTAAGTTCTCAATGAACCACGTTCTGCGCGAAAGTTGCCAGGTTTACGAATCAAACTAAGAAAGCAGTCGTGCGTAATATCCTCAGCTAATTCGACCGTGCCCAGCAAACGGTACGCAAAACGAAAGACAGGTTCGCGATGCCTTTCATACAACTCCAGGAAAGCCGCCTGTTCGCCGTTTCCTGCCCTCTTGAGCAAAAGCTCGTCTGATGTTTTCTCGGGCAATCCAAGCACTCGATCCTGCAGGAAATCGCTTCCTACTGTAGTTACCATTAACAACCCAAAAGTTATGCCGGGGCCCCAAAGAAATGCGTGGGGGATTTAGTTCAATCGTGAAGGCCGTGGCCGCCGGGACAGATCAAGCCCACAACCCTTTCGCTCAACAGGCTTTGGATGCGGCTAAAACCCAAACGGTTGACGACCAAAGACCCCGCATCTAAGATGTTTTGGACCCCTTTTTACCAATCCCATACCAGGGCCTGTTTATAGTCCACTACCGGTCACAGATGCCTATTAGATCAAAGTCTCGAATTGTCCTTTTTTCCGTGATACTCGTCCTGCTTTTCCGAAGCCAGTCCGGAATAGGGCAGGTTCCGGAACCGGAACGTGAAGAATTGCTTAATGGCCTGCGGGTCGTCCTACTTCCTAAGCCCGGCACCTCTGACGTTCTTATTAAGCTCAGAATTCATAGTGGTGCCGCTTTCGACCTGGCAGGAAAGTCAGGTCAGATGGCGCTGCTCGGCGACATACTCTTTCCCGATAAAGCGACCATCGAGTATTTCACCGAAGAGATGAACGGACGGTTGGATGTAGTTGTTAACTACGATTCCATTACCATCACCATGGAGGGAAAGCCATCTGAATTGGAGAGGATTCTCGAAGTACTGCACAACGCTCTTATCTCTACCCAGCTCACGCCAGAGGTCGTCGCGCGAGTTCGTGAAGCGCGAATCAAGATCATTCGCGACACGGCGATCTCGCCGGCAATAGTTGCTGATCGCGCTGTGGCCGCTCGCCTCTTCGGTGACTTTCCTTATGGCCGACCGGCAAGTGGATCAGCCGAAGATGTCGCCCGGATCGAAAGAGGCGATTTAATGTTGGCTCGAGACCGATTCCTGAATTCGAATAATGCTACCTTGACTGTTGTGGGGGCCATCACGAAGCCCCGAACCCTAAGAGCACTGCGGCAATTGCTCGGACCGTGGCGGAAGAGTGAGCAGATTGTGCCGGCCACATTCCGACAACCTTCACTACCGGATCCACGTACGCTCGTAATTTCCGGTGCGCCTGACTCAGCAGAAGTGCGCTTAGCTGTACGGGGTGTTGCGCGCTCAGATCCTGATTACTATGCAGCCCAAGTCCTTGCAAAATTGGTGCAGCATAAATGGGAGGCGATGACACCTGCGCTCGCAAAAAGACCGATCTTCGCGCACAGCGAAAGTTATTTTCTGCCAGGTTCGTTTGTGATGGGTGCTTCTATCAGCAATCAAGCTGTTGCCGACGCGATCGCATCTGCAAAAAAGACCATTCAAGATCTCACAGCAAGTGCTGTTTCACCTGCGGAAATGGACCGGGCAAAAAACGAAGTGCTTGCTGAACTAAACAATATGCTCTCGAAACCTGATGCTCTCAGCGACAGCTGGCTGGATCAGGACACGTATCGATTATCCGAAACCAGGTCGCCGACCGCAGTCGTGACTAACCTGACGCCCGCAGACGCTCAACGCCTTGCGGCAAGACTTTTCAATGGTCCGGTCGCCACTGTGGTGCTCGGCGATTCACAACAGCTAAAAGTTGCGCTACGCGGACGCGTGGAGTTTGAAGTCCTTGGCGAAGTACCCGAGCCTTTGAAGAAGCCTCAAAATAGCCCTGCAAAACCCAGTACAGGTGCGACGCCCAACTAATCGCAAATTTTTCGCAAGCCACTTGCAACCAAAGCCCCATCAAATTTGGCTTAACTGTGCCTGAGAATAGAAGTGCTGAAAACGAGCACGCTGGTCGGGTTCGCGACATGTTCGCGAATATCGCTGGCCGGTATGACCTTTTAAATCATCTGCTGTCGGGCAATGTCGACAAGAGATGGCGAAGGGTCGTCGCGGAGAGAATCGCCGCTGAGGTTTCAGTCCCTGACGCTCTTGTGCTGGATGTTGCGTGTGGCACCGGCGATTTAGCGGCCACGTTGTTTGAGGCTTTGGATGCGAAAGTTTTTGCGACCGATTTTTGCAGGCCGATGTTGGACATTGCCGCGACAAAGATCGGTCAGAATGTGACACTCGTCGAGAGCGACGCGCTGCATCTACCGTTTAGTGACAGCTCATTCGATGTGGTCACAATCGGCTTCGGTTTGAGAAATCTCGCCAGTCTTGAGAGGGGTCTGGCAGAGTTCGCCAGAGTTTTGAAGCGCGGCGGTTGGTTAGCGATCCTTGAATTTTCGCGACCGGTTAACAGGGCGTTGCGCGTGTTGTTTGGCACATACTTTACGCGTGTGTTGCCCGTCATGGGTGGCATCGTTAGCGGTTCGCGTAGTGCATACACTTACTTGCCGGATTCTGTGAAACGTTTTCCTGATCAACGGGAACTCGCTGCGTTAATTGAGCAGGCCGGTTTTGTAGAAGTTTGTTTTGAGAATTTGACAGGCGGTATCGCGGCTCTCCACCTGGGCAAGAGGCCGTGAAGCATTAATTGGAGAGAGCGGCGACCTGTAGCTGCTTTTTAATGTTCGCTCAGATAGGGCGAAGCAGAGACAAGTCGCCGCACTCCATAGAGATTGAGATTGGTTGCATCTTAGAAACAACTTGCAACCAGATACGTAGTCCCGGGGTTCGGTTCGGTAAGCGCGCGGTTGTCGGGGCTGTGCGAATATTCGGGCCAACCCCGGGCTACGTTTTTAAGTAACAGGAGCAGGCGCAGCAGGCAGGAGCAGGAAGGAATCATTGGTCCAATAACAAATGACCAACAATGATTTCTTCCTGCTCCTGCGTCGTGCCCCTGCTCCTGCGTCGTGCCCGTGCTCCTGTTTCGTGCCCCTGCTCCTGTTTCGTGCCCCTGCTCCTGTTCTTCCTGCGCCTGCCTGCTGCCCCTGCTTCCTGCTTCTGCTATCATGCGGCGTCTTCCTAATTCCCAGGAAAGCTCGTCTGATTGCACGCGACTGTTCGTCATAGAATCCTCGGCGCTCTACGACGCCTTCTCATTCTGCTTCTCGTAGCTTGGACCGTCGTCTCGCTTGTCACATTACTGATCGAGTTAGTTCCCGGCGATCCGGCTGTTGCGATTCTTGGAGACCAGGCGACTCCGGAACAATTCGCGCAGTTTCGACAGAAGCACGGTCTGGATCGTCCACCATTCTTCTTCTCATTTCCTCGAGACGCCTCGAATCAACGACATTTTGTATGGCATGGCGTCGATAATCGATATACGGATTACTGGCGCGCGATTATCCATGGCGACATGGGCCTGTCGTTTAGGAACGACCGTCCGGTTAGGGATCTAATTCTTGAACGCTATCCGGCAACTATTGAATTAGCAATCGTCGCAATGCTGTTTGCCGTACTGATAGCTATTCCACTAGGTGTCATTGCAGGCACACACCAAGGCACGTGGGTCGACAACGTCGCCTCCGTAGTCGCGCTGATTGGAATTAGCCTTCCGAGTTTTGTTATTGGTCCGATGCTGGTCTACGTGTTTGCTGTGAAGCTCGGACTACTCGCGCCGTCTGGAAGATTCGATTGGAGCGACATACTCCTTCCGGCTTTCACCCTTGGCGCAGCTCTTTCCGCAATCCTTACACGAATGGTTCGGTCATCAGTAATCGAAGAGCTCGGTGAAGATTACGTTCGAACTGCGCGCGCCAAAGGATTGAGTGAAAGGACGGTTGTTTATAAGCACGTCCTTAAGAACGGACTAATCCCGGTAGTCACGATTCTTGGTTTGCAGCTGGGCATTCTGTTGGCCGGTGCGATTATCACTGAAAAGATCTTCGGC
>DATBSH010000307.1:0-8063 GCA_036559885.1 Pyrinomonadaceae bacterium | reverse complement strand
CGCAACTGATCCACTTACGTTTGGATTGGTTTCATTAGCGCTGATCATCGTGGCGTTGTTGGCATGTTACATACCGGCACGCCGCGCAACGAAAGTAGATCCATTAGTGGCGTTGAGATACGAATAGGACTTTGGTGTTTGGACTTTGGTTTGAGATCTGAAATCTGAAATCTGAAATCTGAGATCTGAAATATGAGATCTGAGATCTGAGATCTGAGATCTGAGATTTGAGATCTGAGATCTGAGATCCCAGATCTGAGATCAAAAGCCCAAAGCCCAAAGACCGAAAGACCGAAAGACCCAAAGACCAAAAGACCAAAAGCCCGAAAAAACAAGAGGTCAGACGTGCATACCTTCCTTCAAGACCTTCGCTACGGTGCCCGAACCCTGGGAAATAACCTCGGCGTTACCGTCGTTGCAGTGATTACACTCGCACTCGGCATCGGGGCGAACACCGCGATCTTCAGCGGTGTTAGTGCTTTCATCTTTCGCCCAATGCCGGTCCCACATCCGGAAGAGTTGGTGCGTCCTGTCGAGACAACTGAGGATCGCGGCGTCGCGGACGAGTTCTCGTATCCCGATTATGTCGACTACCGCGATCAGAATTCAGTGTTCTCGGGTGTAATCGCAGAAAACATGGTCCAGGCGGCAATTGGCACCGAGACTGATAGTGATGTCATCTGGGGCCAGGTCGTCAGTGGAAACTATTTCGATGTTCTTCGTGTCACGCCGGTGATGGGTCGAACGTTCTCACCGGAGGAGGACAGCACGCCTGGCGCTCATCCAGTGGTTGTCATTAGCTACAGCTTGTGGCAGCGACGACTTGGATCTGACTCACAAATTGTAGGCAAAACGATCCAGTTAAATGGAAGGACCTACAACGTGATCGGCGTTGCGCCTCCATCTTTCAAAGGAAGCAAGTTTGCACTCGCTCTCGATTTTTGGGTGCCGATGATGATGGTCGAGGATCTGACGCGCAGTCCAAACTTACTTAAGGAACGCGATAGTCATTGGATGAACATTGTTGCGCGGTTGAAGCCTGGTGTGTCGCTGGATCAGGCTACAGCAGATCTGGCGATTATTGCCAGGCGCCTCAATCAAACATATCCAGATTATCGCGCAAGTACTACCAGTGCGGCTGCCCTGACAGAACTCGATGGCCGTTTCGAAGAAGCTGCAGCCCTAATGAAAAGTGGAGCGGCTATCGCCATGTCTATTGTGGGTCTAGTGCTGGTGATTGCGTGCGCTAACGTGGCGAATCTCTTGCTGGCGCGTGCGGCCGCGCGCCGGAAGGAAATCGGAATCCGTCTTGCACTCGGAGCAAGTCGCGCACGTCTGATCCGACAACTCTTAACTGAGAATATTCTGCTTTCGCTGCTTGGAGGTGGTCTTGGGTTATTGCTCGCCTACTGGCTCACATTCCTAATGCAAGGGTTCATTCCTGTACTTCAGTACAACGTAGTTAGCGACTTCTTCGCGATCGATTCTCGCGCGCTGATATTTACGCTCGTCGTCTCTCTGCTGACAGGTTTGGTCTTCGGCCTCGCTCCCGCCTGGTACGCCTCCAAACCTGAGGTAGTCCCTATTCTAAAAGGCGAACTCAGTTTTGAAACCGGCAAACGACGGCGGCTGACGTTAAGAAACTCACTCGTCATCGCTCAGGTCGCGCTCTCGCTGGTAGTGCTCGTCTGTGCCGGGTTGTTTGTTCGAAGCTTTCGAAACGCTCAGCGAATGGATCCTGGCTTTGGAGCAACGCAGAACGTGTTGCTCCTTTCGGTGAATCCCGAGTTGATTGGTTACGACGAAACGCAAAGCAAAGACTTCGTCCGGAGCGCAGTCGAAGGTGTGAAAGCCTTGCCGGGAGTGGAAGCAGTCAGCGCCGCCCGTTTGCCTCCACTCGGCGACAGTTCAAATTCCAGCGGACCGATTCTTAAGGAAGGCGAGACGCTCGTTCGCGGGAGTGCCGGTCGGAACATAATGAATACTTCGATCACTCCGGGGTATTTTCAAACACTTCAGATCCCAATAATCGAAGGGCGCGATTTCGACGATCGCGATCGAAGAGGATCACAACGCACCATCATCATCAATCAGAGAATGGCCCAGATGCTTTGGCCGGGCGAGAGCGCGATCGGCAAACGGATTCTCGTTGGAACAGATAGCCATGATCCGATCGAAGTAGTCGGCGTAGTGAAGACTGGAAAGTATCGTTCGCTCAGTGAAGATCCAAAACCGTTCTACTACTACGCTGCTATGCAACGTGGAGCAGCTGGCATGACATTGTTTGTGCGAACGGCCGGTGATCCTCGCACGCTCGTTGCTCTGATCCGCGGCTACATCCAATCGCTCGACAGGCATATGCCTGTTTTTGCGGTGAAGACCATGAGTGAACACATGACGTGGGCTCTTTGGGCTCCGCGGATGGCAGCGTCGCTCTCAGTTGCTTTCGGAATCGTTGCGCTATTGCTAAGCGCTGTCGGCCTCTACAGCGTGATGGCCTACGTTGTGACGCAGCGCACACGTGAGATTGGAATTCGCATGGCCTTAGGCGCCCAACGTCGAGACGTCCTGCGGTTGATGACGAGGTATGGAATGGTTTTGGCCGTCATCGGTGTGGGCATCGGATTGCTGCTCGCAGCAGTGCTCGCGCGCGCGTTGTCGTCGTTATTGATAGGAATAAGCGTCTACGATCTGACTATCTTCGTGATTGTTCCGGTGTTGTTAACAATAGTTGCGGTAGCCGCGTGTTTGTTGCCTGCACGACGTGCGACAAGAGTCGATCCGTTGGTGGCATTGAGATATGAGTAGGAAACTATAGGACCTATACGACCTATTAGCCCTATCTGACATAACTCAAAGCGTCGCGGTGTTTTATGAGTGAAGCACTACGCTTGATCTCGTAACCCAGAATCCAAAATCTTCATCCGGTTATCCGAAATATCGAGGTGGGTTAATGCAAACCCTTTTTCAAGACATCCGCTACGGCGCGAGGATGTTGCAAAAAAATCCGGCCGTCACAGCTGTTGCGATCCTGACACTGGCGTTGGGAATTGGCGCAAACGCGGCAATCTTCAGTGTTGTTAATACTGTTCTTCTACGTCCACTGCCTTATAAGGATCCGGATCGGTTGGTCGCGCTCTGGGAGAACGTACCGGGCCAGGGCCGCTGGCGTGCAGCACCGGCAAATTTCTTCGATTGGAAGAAGCAAAGCACATCATTCGAAGGCATAGCCGCATATGGCGCATCGACAATGACGCTTACAGGTAATGGTGAACCGGAACAACTACAGGGTACGCATGTCAGTTCGGGCTACTTTGAAGTGGTGGGAGTCGCGCCCGCAATCGGCCGGATGTTTCTTCCAGACGAATACGAAGTGGGCAAGGGTCATGTCGTCATACTGGGTCATCGGATTTGGGAGCGTCGCTTTGGATCCGCGAATGACATCCTCGGTAAGAGCGTTCTACTCGGCGGAGAACCCTACACGGTCGTTGGGATAATGGCGCCAGGTCTTTATCCCGCGCGTCCGACAACTTCAGGTCAGATATCGTTCGACGAGGAGTCTGAGCAATACTGGACTCCCATGTCCTTTACCGCTCAATGGGCGAACGTGCGTTCAGCTCATGTGCTTGGCGTGCTTGGCCGACTGAAGAGCGGTGTGACATTGCAGCAGGCTGTTGCGGAGATGAACACGATTGGGGCTCGACTCGCACAACAGTACGAGGCGAATAAAGGTGAGGGGATTATCGTAAGTCCCTTCGCCCAGGAGCTGGTAGGCGATGTTCGTCAGGCTCTGCTGATCCTTTTTCTGGCGGTAGGTTTGGTGCTGCTGATTGCGTGTGCCAACATTGCCGGATTGCTGCTCGCTCAACATTCGGTGCGTAGCAAAGAGATTGCGATTCGCGCAGCCTTAGGAGCAGCTCGACGAAGACTGGTAATGCAATTCTTCGTTGAGGGCTTGATGCTTTCGGCAATCGGTGCAATTGCCGGCTTGGCGATTGCGGCGCTGGGAACGACGACGCTCATCAAGTTCATACCTCAGGATATTCCACGATTAAATCAAGCGACTCTAGATTGGCGGGTGTTGAGCTTCACCTTGGTTTTATCAGTTGGCAGTTGCTTGTTGTTTGCCCTGATACCAGCATGGCAGGCTTCCAAACCAGATCTACATACAACGCTCGAGCAAGGGGGTCGCACGTCTGGTCCAGGCTCTTACCGCCTGCGGTTCCGTCAGTCGCTAGTGGTTTTCCAGGTAAGCATTGCTGTAATCCTTGTCATCGGTGCCGCGCTGTTAATAAAGAGCTTCTGGCTTTTGCGAAGAGTCGATCCTGGGTTTCGACCGGAACGCGTACTGTCAGTAGACGTAACTCTGCCTTTCGGGAAGTATGCCAAGCCGGAAAAGGTCAACCAGTTCTTCGGTCAATTAACGAATGACATCACGAATCTGCCGGGCGTCGAAGCAACTGCGATTGCTTACGATCACCCGCTGCGTTCGAACTGGACAGAATCATTCGAAATCGAAGGAATACCGGTTGGCCCGCAAGACCGAGCACCGACATCGAACTTCAATCCAGTTTCACCCGATTACTTTCGAACGCTCGGAATGCAGCTAATCCGTGGCCGTTATTTCTCAAGTGACGATGACAAAGATCACCCGGGGGTTGCAATCGTAAATGAAACGTTCGTGCGTAAATACCTACGCGATGGATCGGTTCTTGGCCGCCGAATAAAAACTAACCAACCGCCGCGAATCTGGGGAGACGACCGCCGGGGATGGGTTGAGATCGTGGGCGTCGTTCGCGATGTGAAATCCGCTGGGTTAAAGGCAGCGGAGGAACCAACGTACTATCTACCCGCTTCACAAGCGCCGTTACAAGACATGATGCTGCTTGTGCGGACGGCGAGCGATCCGACTGCAATCATTTCCGCAGTTCAACGCGTCGTTTGGGCCATCGATCCGAACCAGCCGATTTCCAACGTCAATACACTCGAACAAATCGTTTCAGATGACGTGGCTAAGCCCAGATTCAATATGTTGTTGATGGGACTGTTTGGGGTACTCGCGTTGATGCTAGCGGTTGTTGGAATTTACGGACTCCTGTCGTACGCCGTAACACAACGCAAACAAGAGCTTGGGATTCGTATGGCGCTGGGGGCAGACCGAACAGCAGTGCTGAAACTGGTTCTGCAGCAGGGAATGAAATTGGCGCTGATGGGTCAGGTAATTGGAATAATCGGAGCCTTTGCGCTAACGCGTGCTATGCGTGGATTGCTATTTGAGGTAAGTCCTGCCGATGTAAGTATGTTTGTGACGGTGCTGATCGCGTCAACGATAGTGGCGTTCATTGCGTGTTACGTGCCTGCAAGACGGGCGACGAAGGTCGATCCATT
Organism: Pyrinomonadaceae bacterium; assembly: GCA_036559885.1. Taxonomy (GTDB): domain Bacteria; phylum Acidobacteriota; class Blastocatellia; order Pyrinomonadales; family Pyrinomonadaceae; genus PSRF01. The sequence goes on along the minus strand of DATBSH010000307.1, from coordinate 2,675 downwards.
GGTGGCTTTACGTTATGAATAAGCAGTCAAGACTATCCACAGATTACACAGATTACACAGCGCGGCTTAGGCCGCAACCAAAGGTAAGGAGCACCGAAGGTGCGAAATAAGGTAGCCAGGGGCAAGCGCGAAGCGCGCCGCCCCTGGAACGAGCGGTGATTTATAGGTCAGCCCTGAAAGGGCGACATAATCAATGAAGTTATTCCGCCCTTTCAGGGCTTCGCCGGTATCGCTAATCCGGTCCCAGGGGCGGCGCGCTTCGCGCTTGCCCCTGGCTACCTTATTTCGCCGCTTCGCGGCTCCGCACGAAGTTTCTTGCTAGGAAAACAAGAAGGTGGAGATGTGTTACACAGATTAAGATCTCAATAGTCAGGTTGGCCTTGTTCTGCGGTCTAAGTTCTTAGTCTGCGTAATCTGTGTAATCTGCGGATTGTTTTAAAAGGAGAAAAGAACGTGGAGACTTTTTGGCAGGATATCCGTTACGGCGTGCGCATGTTGATGAAGACACCGAGCGTGAGCGTGATCGTCATTATCGCATTGGCTCTCGGAATTGGCGCTAACTCAGCGATCTTCAGCGTTGTCAACGCCGTATTGCTGCGTCCACTTCCATACGAAGAATCAGAACGTCTTTATCTTCTCAACGAGAAAAGCCAGGCGCTCGATGAGATGTCGATCTCCTATCCGAACTACCAGGACTGGAAGGTGCAAAACCGCGTCTTTGAAGGTATCGGTGTGTATAACCGGCAAAGCTACAACCTCACTGGCGTCGGCGAAGCGGAACGCATCGTCACAGGTCAAGTCTCTGCTGATCTTTTCAAGGTTCTTCGTGTGCGTCCGGCGTATGGCCGCGTTTTCACTAATGACGAAGATAAACCGGGCACTGCTCCAGTTGTGGTTTTGAGTTACGGCCTGTGGCAACGGCGTTTCGGAGGCGACACTAGCATTCTTAATCAAGCGATTACGTTGAACGGCAAAAGCTACACCGTGATTGGCATCATGCCCGCCGACTATTTCTATCCCACCCGCGCAGAAATGTGGGTTCCGGTGGGCCAGGTGTCAGATTCACCGGGTTGGGATAATCGCGGCAATCATCCTGGTCTTTATGGAGTCGCGCGTCTGAAACCCGGCATGACTCAAGAGCAGGCGCAGGCCGACATGGATTTAGTCGCAACAAATCTCGAGAAGCAGTATCCAAAGAGCAACTCCGGCACAAGCGTAAGGATTCGTCCCTTGATGGAGATCTTTGTCGGTGATGTCCGTCGAGCGCTGTGGGTGATCTTTGGAGCCGTCGGATTTGTGTTGCTGATCGCCTGCGCGAACATCGCCAATCTGTTGCTTGCTCGAGCGACGGCGCGAAGAAAAGAGATGGCGATTCGTTCAGCCATGGGAGCCGGGAGTTGGCGTATCGCACGGCAACTATTGACTGAAAGCGTATTGCTGTCACTTGTCGGTGGCGTTATCGGATTGGCGCTCGCACGCTTTGGCGTCGACTTCATTTTGAAAGTAAGTCCGAGTGCTATCCCGCGTTCCCGGGAGATTGGACTCGATTGGACCGTACTCGCATTCACGATCGGCGTGTCGTTTATTACTGGAATACTTTTCGGTCTTGTTCCCGCGCTGCAAGCAGGAGAAGTCGACGTCAATGAGACGCTGAAAGAAACAGGACGCGGTACAAGTGGCCGCCATTGGTTGCGCAGTTCTTTGGTCGTCGTCGAAGTTGGAACGACCCTCGTTCTTTTGATCGGCGCAGGTCTAATGATTCGGAGTTTCTACAAACTGCAGCAGGTCAATCCAGGCTTCTCGTATGAGAACGTCAACAGCTTCAGCGTCGCGTTGCCGGAGAAGAAGTATCCGTCGCAGGATCAGCAACAACAGTTCTACACGCGCCTGTTAGAAAACATTGGCACCTTGCCGGGTGTTGAGTCGACCGCGGCGGCGTCCGGCTTACCGCTGGGAAATAACGGTTGGCAGACTGGACTCACCATTGAAGGTCGACCGGAACCTGAGCCACAAGACAGGCCTTTGATGGAGGTCTGCCTTGTCACTCCTGATTATTTCCGTGCAATGCAGATACCTGTATTGCGCGGACGAGTCTTTACCGATCGAGATGACCGATCGCATCTGAATCCGGAGGCTCTAAGCAAACTTCCGGAAGAAAGAAGGCTCGGTGCCGGGCGGCAGTACATAGTGATCGATGAGCTATTCGCCAAACGTTATTGGCCCAATGAAGATCCAATTGGCAAGCGGATCATGATAGGCGGAGGAGGCCCTGACGGCTTCAAACTGGAAGTAATTGGCGTTGTTGGCAGAGTAAAGATGGAAGGCTTGAGTACAGATGACAATCGCGTTCAAGGATACTTTGCATACAATCAGATGCCACTGAGCTCGATGACAGTGATCATCAAAGGAACCTCAGATCCGAATCAACTACTCGCATCGGTCAGGCAAGCAGTGAGGCAGATCGATCCGGATCAGCCGATTTACAATCCGCGAACAATGGGAGAAATCCGCGCCGAGTCTGTCGCAACCGAACGTTTGAATCTAATGCTGCTGGCTATCTTCGCAGGTATCGCGCTGGTGCTGGCAATCGTCGGTATCTACGGCGTGATGTCCTACTCAGTCACACAACGCACGCACGAAATCGGCATTCGCATGGCTATTGGCGCGCAGCCGCG
>DATBSH010000306.1:0-18827 GCA_036559885.1 Pyrinomonadaceae bacterium | reverse complement strand
TAATTCAAAGCGCGCAACACCGAGGGCTGTTCGAATTCTTTAACGCACCCACACGTCTGCTGTCGCCGTTTCCCACAATGACAAACGTTGCGCTGTCGGCAATGCTCGGTGCCTCGCCGCCTGCCGGCTACGAGAGTTTGTATTTCGATCGGAAGTCGCGCCAACTACAAGGCGGAATTCGCAAATACCTTGGTCGACGCACGCCGGACAAGATTCCTTCGTCTTACATGGACGACCTCGATTATCAGGAGCCCTTGATGTTCGAGTTTTTGATATACGTTGCTGCTGACACCGTTTGGCGTTCAGACATGCAGCGGTTCCGCGAAAGGTTTCACGCCGCCCCACAAAACCGTGACTACTTCGCTTTTCTAAAAGCCACTGACGGCTTACTGCACAGCCAAGGCCCTCGACGTCTCGCGATTGCGCTCGAAAGTCTTGACTCTATTCTGAAAGAGATTCGGAAGATTTGTGGTGACGAAACTGAAATTGTTCTGTTCTCGGATCACGGCATGAATCTGGAGGAGAACAAGCGCACAAATCTGGTTACAAATCTACGGAGCCATGGGTTTGAGGTGCGTTCGAGCTTTAATGGAGGAACAACACGATCTGTTTGTATACCCGCTTTCGGCTTGTGCAGTTACGCCGCAGCGTATTGTTCATCAGAAGAACTAGTGCCGTCAGTCGCAGCTGCTTTGATTGATGAACCAGGCGTAGACTTCGTCGTCTATCGTGATGGCACTGAGGTAATGGTCACCAGCCGGCAGGGCGAAGCACGAATTCAAAAACGAGAGACCCCAGAAACCAAGGCTAAGTGGTATCGATACGATCCGACTACCGGCGATCCCTTGAAGCTTAATCCGATTGCAGCATCACTGAAAGACCACGTTGCCAGCGACGGGTTTGCTCCCGATTCGGTTTGGTATTCTATGACCAAGCCTCATGAATATCCTGACGCCCTGAACAATATCTATTCATCATTATTCCTTCCTCGGGTGAAACACACAGCCGATATCCTCATCAGCTTGCGCGATGGCTATTACTATGGTTGGTCGCCTTTCGGTAAGTTTGTTCGCTTGGCTGCAACTCACGGCAATGCCCTCCGCTCCAGCACCAACGCTTTTCTCATGAGTACTCACAGAACACTGCCTGAATTTGTCCGCGCAGATGATGCGCGTGAGCTGCTGCGAGGTTAGCGGCGCTCAAAAAACGGCTTTGCCGCCTGTTGTGAGGCATGGCATTAGTTTCACAGAGATGGCATGCGCAGAGGGTCGATCTTCCTTGACGCTCGCCCTTGGAACCCGTACAAAGTTCCAAATGCTCGAGCAGCCTCTATCTACAACAACATCCAAAGCAGTTCAGACATTTTTTCTTGTTCGCCAGTTTGGCGACTTCGTAGCCGTTGACCACATCAATCTTGAAGTGAACCGTGGAAGCTTTTTCGGCTTTCTTGGTCCGAATGGCGCCGGAAAATCAACGACGATTAAGATGCTGACCGGACTATTAGCTCCTACAAGCGGCAAGATCCGCGTGCTCGATCGAGATATTTCTGAGCAACCGATGGAAGTAAAGCGGAGGATCGGTGTCGTTCCGGAAGATCTCAATTTGTTTGAGCGGCTAACCGGTGCCGAGATGCTCTCCTTCACCGGGCGTATGTACGGACTCACCAAAGACGATATTCTGCTGCGCTCAAAAGAACTGTTGGATCTAATGGAACTGCAGGACGATCCGAAGAAGCTGATCATCGAATACTCGCACGGTATGAAAAAGAAGCTCTCACTCGCCTGCGCTCTGATTCATCGGCCTGAGATTCTTTTTCTGGATGAGCCGTTCGAGGGTATTGACGCTATCGCGTCCCGCACACTGAAGGACTTGCTTTCACGCCTGACTTCGAGAGGTCTGACGGTTTTTCTCACGTCACATGTGCTGGAGATTGTCGAGCGTCTATGCAGTGATATCGCCATCATTTCGCAAGGGAAATTGCTCGCGTCAGGTTCGCTCAATGAACTTCGGAAGGGCATTCAAGTTGTGGGAGATGGTCAACAGCGTGGTCCAGTCTCACTGGAAGAATACTTCATACATGTTGTTGGCGGGACGCGTAGTTCGAGCGAAGAAGAAGTTCTGCAGTGGCTCACGTAATGGCAAACCAGCAAGAAGAAGAACGGGAAGAATTACCACTCACAAAGGCGGCGGAATATCTTCTCGAGGAATGCCGAATGGTTTTGCCCGGCATCCAGGCTCTGTTCGGGTTCCAGTTGGTATCCGTGTTTAGTCAAAGGTTTGCGGAGGAACTATCCCGTGGTGAGCAACAAGCACATCTGGTCGCAATCGTTCTTATCGTAATTGCGATCGCTCTGATAATGACGCCGGCGGCATTTCATCGCGAGTCCGGCGAGCAAGCGGTTACAAGAACATTTCTAACGGTCTCGACCAGATTGCTGGTGGTCAGCATGTTTCCGCTGACGGTGGCCCTTTGTATCGACACTTATTTGATTGCAAGGGTTATCGTTGGTGGTTGGATCGCGCCGGTTCTCTCCGCAACGTTTTTCATAATGTTCATGACACTGTGGTTCGTCCTTCCCCGCTGGCGAAGACTCCAAAAGTTGTTGAGTCGCTAGGGTGGAAAAAAGAATATCCACAGATTACACAGATTACACAGATTAGAACTAAGGCAGTTAACTTGAGTGATAAGACTACCGAAGCTGGGACAGCGGTGATCCTATCATCAAATTAACTGCCTTAGTTCTAATCTGTGTAATCTGTGGATATTCTTTTACTTCAAGACACTCACCGTCAATCGGGAAGCATTTGCTGCGGAGTGATAGACACGCTGCGTCGCTTTCTGAAAATCTGCCTCCGTGGCGCGATTGATATCTACAAACTTCTGCGGGTTTCGATCGACCAGTGGAAACCAGGAGCTTTGGAGTTGCACCATGATGCGATGGCTGCGCAAGAACGAATGATTGATATCGGGCATGGTGAACTCAATCTTCGTTATCTTTCCAGGTTCCATTGCTTCGGGTTTTGAATAATTGTTTCTGAATCTCGCTCTCATCGGCTCGCCACGAATGAGCATCTGATAGCCGCCCAACTTCACGCCCGTAGTAGTGTCGGGTGTGTTCTCGGGCAACACATCGATGAGCTTTACGATGAAGTCTGAATCAGTTCCTGACGTCGAAACATAGAGGGTCGCTTTTATCGGGCCTGCAAATGTAATGTCGGCGTCAAGAGGAGGTGTTTGATAGACAAGAACATCGGACCTTGTTGCGGCAAACCTCTGATCCTCGACCATGTACTCCCGAGCCATGCCAATCGCGATTGAGTTTATGTACGGCACTGGGTGCGCGGGATCGCTAATGTACTCGTCGAAAGATCTCTCGCCTGTTGCCGCGGCGGGAGTTTGGAACGACAGACCACCGCTCGGTTGCAGAAATAGTTCACGCGACTCGGCCGTTGTCGGTGGCCAGTAATCGTAAGTGCGCCACTTGTTGGACCCGGTCTCAAACATCACTGCTTCCGGTACACTGCCATCGCATTTGTCTTTCAGCAGGCAATTGAAAAATGGCAGCTCCACCTTCTCACGATAATAAACCGAAGTCTTCGCACCGAAGCTGATACTGCCCAACGCATCACCATCACTGCGTGACCAGCCGCCATGGAACCATGGTCCCATGACGATCGTGTTGTAAATCCCGGGGTTGTTGTGTTCGATTCCCTGGTAAGTATTAAGCGCGCCGTAAAGATTCTCGGCATCGAACCAGCCACCGACTGTCATCACCGTGGTCGTCACGTTCCGGAGATGCGGAACGACATTTCGCGATTGCCAAAATTCGTCGTAATTCGGATGGGCCATCATTTCATTCCAGAACGAGATGCGGCCTTTCAAGAACTTCCGATCGGCATTTGCGACTGGTCCCATGTCTAGAAAGAAACGATATCCATCGGGCGTTCCATGGGCGAAATGAGGAGGTATGTCGGTAGTGGGTTTCGGCCGGGGCTGACCAAAAGCGGAAAAGAAATTGAAGGCATGTGGAAGAAACAAAGCCCCGTTGTGATGGAAGTCGTCGCCAATAAACCAGTTTGCGATCGGTGCCTGCGGCGAAACTGCTTTCAACGCGGGATGCCCGCTGAGAACGGCCATCGTTGAATAGAAACCAGGATAAGAAATACCCCAGACACCGACGCGGCCGTTGTTGTTTGGTACGTTCTTCACGAGCCATTCAATCGTGTCGTATGTATCTGAGCTCTCATCGATATCGTTTGGCCCCGCTTTCTTATCTTTGTGGGGCCGCATGTTGACGTATTCACCTTCGGACATCGATTTACCGCGCACGTCCTGATAAACAAAAATGAATTGCTCCGCCTGAAATAGGGTCGATGGCCCTAAGGATGTTTTGTAATCGTCCTTTCCATAAGGAGCCACACTGTAGGGTGTGCGATTCAGCATGATCGGGTAACGTCTGGATTGATCTTTAGGCGAATAGATGGAAGTGAACAGTTTGACTCCATCGCGCATTGGAATCATCTGCTCGGTCTTTGTGTAGAGAGCTTTGACCTCAGCTTCTGTTTGCGCCGAGGTGAACGCTTCGACTCTTATGAGAATGAATAGAAGACCGGCGCATAACAAACAGAAAGCAATGCGGTACTTTTTCATTTTTCGGCAATTGCCTTTCGGTTGGGACGGAAGAGTATCCACAGATTACGCAGAAAGAGTATCCACAGATTACGCAGATTACACAGATTAAGAACTAAGACGGCTTTGCCTCAAAAGTCGATTTCGGTGGTAACGAGTTTCGTGTTTAGTTCGTGTGACTTCGTGGATCGTTCCTTTTGTCCAGAAAACTAAAGACGATCCACGAAGGCACACTAACCAACACGAACCAAAACACTCCGGCCTCGAGCTAGATCCGACTTTTGAGGCAAAGCCAACTAAGACAGCTAAGTTGAAAGTCAGGCCTCCTTGCTTCCACTCGGAAGCCGTGAGATTCAAGTTAACTGCTTGGGCTCAAAATCTGTGTAATCTGTGGATATTCTTACACCGATTCGACGATCAGCTCTCGACCGAAGATGAAGTTAGGACGCTTTCGACCCTTCATGTATTTTGCGGCCGTCTGCGAGAGCGAGGTGATCAGGATCGGCAATGCAATCGTCGCATCGCACGGGACATAGGCGGTGTGAGCTCCTCGTGAGAGTTTTCCATAGATTGCGCCTTCGTCGAAAGAGACGCCATTTGATCTGCCGCCGGGGTGCGGCGCATCGGTCGCTATCTGAATCGCATATTTATGTCCGTGATGATGCTCCTTCTGGAGAAATGATGATACAGACGCCTGTTGCACGAAACTCTTCGGTGTGCCGCCGCCCAGGTTGATTATGCCGGATATACGCGCATGGGCCATCAGGTTCATCATGTCCAGCACGTCCTGAACGATGTCGAACATGAAGTTGTTCTTCTTCTCGAAGCGTGCACCGGCTATACCCACCGTAAGCCCACTATCAGCAATCGCCGGACAAAAGATCGGAACACGAGCCTTGTAGGCTGAGGTCAAGACGCCATCTTCCGAAGCAATTTCGGCTAGTTCACGACCAAGCAGATGTAGAAACTCCCGGGGTGAGTAGGGCCGCGACTGATCGAGTTGATTAGTAAATCCTCCAATCCATTCCTTAGCTTCGCGATACTCTTCGTCGCTCGCCAGCAGATCCCACATACGACTGATTTGAGCCGACTCCAGCTCCGCATCGGTCATCGTCGGATGAGCCTGGAAGTGATAGCGACCTAGAGTTTCATGCAAATCGTGGAAGAGAAGGGATCCGGACAATATCAGCACATCAACGAAACGATTCTTGATCACATACGCCAGCAGCCGACGCATGCCCGCTGGGATTAACGCGCCCGACGCAGCGACCATGATGGTTGTGTTATCGCCGAGCATGTCTAACCAGATGCGATGGGCCTCAGCGAGTTGGCGCCCACCAAACCCCGTGCCTTCCATCTTTTCCAGCAATCCGGCTACGGAACGATCGCGATCAACCTGAACTGGACGTGTGGGGGTGGTTAAATACTTCGAAGCTTTTGGTTTTCGTTGAGTGACCATGCAGGTTATGAACCTTTCGAACTCGAACTGTTGTTCCACGCTCAGCGCGAACGCGATCGAACAGTCTAATAGTCAGTTTTTCGGCGAGACCTTCCACGGACACCGTTGACCGCGAGGTACGTGTAGGCGTCGTACCTGGACTCGTAAAACTGCGCCAGTTCGGCACCCTCCGCCTCACTCAACTCTCCGTCTTTTACCCGTTGGTTAATTAATCTTCTAAAGCCGTCGTGTAAGAAGCTCCGTTCGTAACGAGCTCGTTCAGCGGCGCCGCCAACGGTTGTGCCTCTGATTACCTTCTTTATGAGATAGCCTTCTTCGTCGATATAAACGTGAGCCTCATGCGGCGCGCCAAAGAGGTTGTGATTGTTTCCCATCGCCTCCTGGTACGCGCCGACGAGCATGAATGCGAGGTAGTAAGGTTCTTCGGGGTTTAACGGATGGAGTTCCAAAACTTGCTTCACATCGTGCAGGTCAACAAATTTGTCAACGATGCCGTCTGAGTCACACGTGATATCGCACAACGTTGTGTACTCAGTTGGCGGGCGATTCAGTCCATGTATTGGGACAATCGGAAATAATTGGTCCAACGCCCAATGGTCGGGCACGGAACGGAATACGGAGAAGTTTGTCAGATACTTGGCGCACAAAAGTCTGCGTAGTTCCCCAAATTCTTCCGACACATACTTCGCTTGCTGAGCGTATTTGTCGGCGCGCTCACAAACGTCCCAAAACAAAACTTCACCTTTAGCGCGGTCCTCGAGAGATATCAGTCCGAGATTGAAAAGAGTGAACAACTCTTCGCGATGCTCAAGCGCGTCGTGGTAGTACTCTCGATAATTCTTGACCGAGATTGATTCACGCAGGTCCCCAAGTTCGATTACCACCTGCGGATCGTCGTCATCAATTTCAATCGGTGTAATGTCCTCAACCACCGTTTCAATTTCGTCGAGGACATTCGTCACAAGGATCGCGTGGTACGCCGCAAGAAACCTTCCTGACTCCTGAATGATCGTTGGATGAGGAACGTTCTCATCATCACAAACCTGTTTGATGGTGTAGATGACGTCGTTGGCAAACTCCTGCGCCGTGTAGTTCGCCGAAGAATCGAAAGCTGTCTTAGAGCCGTCGTAATCCACTGCCATACCGCCGCCGACATCGAGCAGCTCGATCGGGACCTTCATCTGGTAAACCTTCGCGTACACACGCGCGGCTTCTTTCATCGCATTCTTTATGCGCTTGATGTCGGTGAGTTGTGAGCCGATATGAAAGTGAAGCAGTTTCAGCATGTCCATGCGATCTGCTTCTTCGAGCCGGCTGATTACTTCGAGCAGCTCAGTGGTTGTGAGTCCGAACTTTGCCGCTTCGCCACCTGACTTTTCCCACCGACCGGAACCTTTCGAATAAAGTTTCACACGCATGCCGAGCATCGGTAGAGGGCCTTCGTGACGCTCGGCAACACTCAATACGTGATCCAGCTCGTTAAGCTTTTCAATAACGATCACCACGCGCTTTCCGACACGTGCGCCGGCAAAAGCGAGCTCAATAAACTCCTGATCTTTGAAACCATTTAAGACAAGCAAACTGTCAGCCGGCTGTTCCAGAGCCAGGGCTGCATAGAGTTCAGCTTTTGAACCGGCTTCCAGGCCGAAATCGTAGCGTGACCCTTCGCGTAAGTACTCTTCGACCACGGATCGCTGTTGATTTACTTTCATCGGGTAAACACACATATGGTTACCCTGATATTCGAACTCTCGTATCGATCGGCTGAACGCTCGTTGCAGTTTCCTAACCTGGGCAGCAACGAGTTGCGGAAAGCGCAGTAGCACAGGAGCGGTAATTCCGCGTCGTGCGAGATCGTCGATGATTTCTTTGAGATCAGCTGAGCGGGGGTCACCCTCTACGGGACGGACGATAAGATTTCCCTTGCGGTTGACGTCAAAGTAGCCGGCACCCCAATTTTCAATGCCGTAGGTTTCGAGCGTCTGCTCGATTGCTGTGGTCAATTAGCGGTTCTCCTGCCCTAAAAACTGATAGTTTGGGGATAGTAGTTGTCGATCTAGAACGCAGTTGTACATTTCCCGAGTCTGGTTGCGGAGATGTGTTGGGTGGAACGCGTTTAGTCGCGCAATGTAACAGAAAACCGGCTGATCGGTCTATAACTTTTTTGTTTCAGGTCCATGCGCAAAAGTAATCGATTTGCTAAGAAACCTAACGGTTTTCACTAGTTTTGGCTTCAGGATGGGTTCCTTTACTTACGCAATTACAGAACGGAGCGCAGCGACCGATTTAACTTCCATCAAATGTTCGGCATCTTGAATCGGTCGCTGCGCTCCCCTTCTATAATTGACGCATGCCTCGGATTTGAGCTTCCTGGTACCAGACACCGATTGATAATTTGATTCACAAAGAGATTTGTACTCGAAACGACCAACAAATTTCGTTGTAATAAAACTCCTTGACAGTAACCAATCGCCAATTATAATTGCAGCTTTTTACAAGCCCGGTAGCAATGACGCTCGTCAGTTTTTCGAGAGCCGCTGATCATCCCCATAACACTTCGCACCAAAGACCACGCAGGGGCGAAGAGCACCCCCAACACTCCCTTAATCTTCAGGAGATCACATGAACCCTAAGACTGTCTTGAAATATGCCTCCGACCAGGGCGCCAAGTTCATCTCATGCCGCTTTACAGACCTGCCTGGCTCCTGGCAACACTTAACCTTCCCAATCGGCGAACTAGGTGAAGATACGTTCGAAGATGGATTCGGCTTCGATGCTTCTTCGATTCGCGGGTGGGCAGCGATCCACGAATCCGACATGTTGCTGGTTCCAGATCCGACCCGCTTCTGGATGGATCCATTCGCGGAGCAGCCGACACTTTGCATGATTGGCAGTGCCGTCGATCCCATCACAAAAGAAGGATATGCCTACGACCCCCGCTCAGTTGCACAGCGCGCCGAAAGTTATTTGAAATTCACCGGCCTTGCCGACACGTCTTACTTCGGACCCGAAGCGGAGTTCTTCGTATTTGATTCTGTTAAGTTTACTAATGAGCAATACGCGGCGAGTTACGCAATTGATTCGGATGAAGGTCACTGGAATAGCGGCCGCGATGCCAATGAATTCAGTGGATCAAATCTTGGCTATCGCATTCGCGCGAAGGAAGGGTATGTTCCGGTTCCACCAACAGATACCTTGAGCGATTTGCGATCGGAGATTTCCTTGACGCTGGGTAAATGCGGCGTGACTGTCGAGTGTCATCACCACGAAGTGGCCACCGCTGGTCAGTGCGAAATCGATTTCCGGTACTCGACACTCTTAGGGACGGCCGACAACCTTCAGATCTTCAAATACGTAGTTCGCAATACTGCTTACCAGTACGGGAAGACTGCGACGTTTATGCCGAAGCCTCTTTTCGGCGACAACGGCTCAGGAATGCACTGTCACCAATCGTTGTGGAAAGGTGAAAAGCCTCTCTTCGCCGGTGACGGCTATGCGGGTTTGTCTGAGATGGCGAGACATTATATCGGCGGTTTACTCAAACATGCTGCCGCCGTCGTAGCGTTCGCTGCCCCGACAACGAATAGTTACAAGCGGCTCGTGCCCGGCTTTGAGGCTCCGGTAAATCTCGCCTACTCGGCACGCAATCGTTCAGCTGCGATTCGTATCCCGATGTTTTCAACCAACCCAAAACTGAAGCGTTTGGAGTTTCGTCCGCCCGATCCTTCGTGCAACGCGTATCTCGCTTTCTCTGCGATGTTGCTTGCGGGACTCGACGGAGTACAGAACCGCATCGATCCAGGTGAACCGCTCGAGAAGGACATATACGATCTCTCGCCAGAGGAATTGAAGGATGTTCCGACTCTGCCAGGTTCATTGGATGATTCGTTGCGTGCTTTGGAAAACGATAACGACTTTCTCTTAAAAGGCGACGTGTTTAGCCCCCAACTAATTGAGCGTTGGATTGGCTACAAACGCGATCGTGAGATCACTCCATTGCGCATGCGCCCCCATCCGCTGGAGTTTTCGTTGTACTACGACATCTAAAAGACAGGGGCAGGAGCAGCAGGCAAGAGCAGGTCGGTTTCCTGCTCCTGCTCCTGCTCCTGCTGCTGATGCTGTTCCTGCTCCTGCCTGCTGCTCCTGCTCCTGTAATATATCGGCGTGCAAACTAGCGATGGAAGACTCGACTTTCTGCTTCGTGATCTGCCTGACCCACACGGAGCCGAGCTTTTCCTCGACCGCCTCAAGAATGAAAAGCCGACCACGCACGGAAACCTGTTAAAGCAGCCGGCCCTTCTCGCCGACGTTTTGACGCTCGCCGCCTGGAGCCCGCTGCTCGCGACAACTCTCGAACAAAATCCTGAATACTTCTCTTGGTTGGCGCGCGAGCGGGCCAATACGCGAGTCAGAACCTGTGACGAACTGAAGGAGTCGCTTGCTCGATTTGCACTGACGAATTCGTCTCTATCTCCGCAAGTACTCCTTGCGCGATTTCGCCGTCGCGAATTACTGCGAACTTACCTCCACGACATCAGGCGCGACCACTCGCTCGTCGAGACAACTGAAGAGCTGTCGAATCTCGCCGATGCAATTCTTCAATACGCGCTGAACCTTGCGCGGCAGGAGTTAGACAATCGTTATGGAAGCCCGCGCGTGATTGACGAGCGCGGACGCATCGCTACAGCTGACTTCTGCATTATGGGCTTGGGAAAACTAGGATCGCGCGAGTTGAACTATGCGTCCGATATCGATTTGGTCTTCCTTTATTCGGATGAAGGAACCACGTCCGGTTCAGGAGATCGTGGAGAAGTTAGTAACCGCGAATACTTCGTTAAGTTATCGGAGGCGGTGGCCAGGCTGGTGGGCCAGTCAGGTGGCGAAGGTGCTGCATACCGTGTCGATTTGCGTCTTCGTCCACACGGACGGGACGGCGCTCTTGCTTGTTCTTTAAAGGAGGCAATTCGCTATTACGAGCGGAACGCCCAGGATTGGGAACGACAGACGTTGATCCGTTCTCGTGCCTCCGCGGGTTCAGCGGAACTCTTTGCACATTTCAAGGATCTCGTGACGCCACACGTGTTTCGCCCCGAGATATCTGTTGCCGAAGCACTCGCTAGCGTGCGACTGGCAAAACAAAAGATCGATCGACAGGTGGAGAAGAAGAGTGGTTTCAATGTGAAACTCGGACGCGGCGGTATACGAGAAATTGAGTTCATTGCACAAGCCCTGCAACTTGCACATGGCGGTCGTGACGATTGGTTGCGGGCGCCACATACGCTCGTGAGTATCGAACGCTTGGCAGACCGCAGTTTTATTGCGCAGCAAGAGCGGAGTGACCTTTCTGATGCCTATCGATTTCTGCGGACTGTCGAACACCGTTTGCAGATGGAGCATGGCTTGCAAACGCACACCGTTCCTGAATCGAGGGACACAAGAGCACTAATCGGCAAGCGCGTTGGTTGCTCCGGTGATTCGCCAGAGAAGCAATTTACTGAGTTGCTTCAACACCACACGAGGAATGTCCGGCGGATATACGATCGGCTTTTCAGTGAACTAACCGTTGAAGAAAGAGAGGCTGATGCGCCACGGATCAAAACTGATGGCAGCCGCCGCCTCGAAAAGCAAATCGCCCTGGTCAGAGCCATCTCCCGAGTGTTTCGAAGGCACCTGCAAGATCCCGTTACTGATTCTCTCGAACAACTCCTCTACAAAGCAGCAGAGCAATCTCTAAACACACAACGGTCGCTGGTTCAAGCCACGCGCGTGGCGGAGTCGCTGGAAAAAACAGATCTTCACCTTGCTTTGACACAAAAGGATCTGGAGATGCTGATGACGATGTGCGGCTCTTCGGATTTTTTTGCCGAAATGATTGCTTCAAATCCGTCGCTGATCGCGGTCCTTGGAACAAAACCACCTCAAGCTTTGCGGCGCGACTATCGAGCAATTCTACGCGCGGGTATTGATCCGGAGGACAACTTCCCGGCTGAGCTCGCAGCCTTTCGCTTGAGGTGGGCGCAGCTGCTCACGGAGATTGGAACGCTCGATGCGACCGATGCTGTTTCGATCGTGGAGTCGAATCGTCTGCAGACGGAATTAGCCGTCGCCAGTATCAATGTCGCTTACTTAATTGCGCGACGCGAAATGGCTCGGCGCTTCGGACGATTGAAGGCGGGTCCGCGCGTCGCGTTTCTCGGGTTGGGCCGACTCGGCACTGGAGGAGTCGACTACGGCTCAGATCTCGACATTCTTGTGACCTACGACTCACTCGTACCGTCTCCAGTTGAATCAATGACTCAGGATGAGGCTTACGCACGACTCGTCGAATTGATGTTGGCTGCGCTGTCGAGCATTACGCGTGAAGGCTATTTGTATCGTGTCGACGTGCGGTTAAGGCCACACGGTAAGAATGGCCCGCTTGTAACGAGTTCAGAAGGATTCCTGGAGTATTTGAGTGACTATAGTGTGCCTTGGGAGTGGCTTGCATATGTGAAGTTGAGAGCGGTTGGTGGCGACATGGATTTGGGGAAGATGATTGAAATCCATGCCAGGCACCGCATTCATGCAAATGCTTTGAAGCTTGATTTGAATGAACTGCGGAGCGAAACCAAACGAGTACGTGACCGGCTCGAAAAAGAGAAGGGAACACGCGGCCGTCATTCAGGCACGGATATCAAATATGGCGTCGGAGGCATGCTTGACGTCTACTTCGCAGTACGCTATCTGCAGTTGCGAGATGAAATAGCTGACGAAGGCGAAGATCGTTCAACGCGTGCCACACTGGAGCGACTGCGTGAAGAGGGATCGCTTTCGGAAGAAGATTTTCTGTCAATGAGTAGCGGATATGAGTTATTGCGGTCTGTCGATCATCAGCTGCGTTTAATCGCCGGTCGTTCAACGCGTCTGCCCACCCCGGATCATCCGGTTGCGAGAGATGTTGCAGTGAAGTTGAATTTTGAATCAGCCGAAGTGTTGGAAAAGACGTTGATGGGCCAGATGAAACTGATCCGAGAGGCGTACGATCGGATCCTAAGTTAGTGATTTACGCCCTCAACTGTAATTAATCCTCAAGCTTCAGTCCCACAAATTCAAGCTATTCATTTCTCAGTATCTTTTTGAGGATTTAGCTTTAGGTTGAAGACTACATCTGGAGTTGAACTAAGCACAACTTGAGCGGGGGTAAACCGCCCTTCCTGACCTGAAATTTTGCTGAGCTTGAATGCTGGGACTGAAGGTTGATTGGTGATGAAGCTTGAGCGGTGGTAAACCGGCCTCCTGACCTGAAATATTGCTGATTGTGGGACTGAAGGTTCAGTGGTGATGAAGTCAGGTAAGCCGTTCCTCATCGCCACCCGTCTCCAACCAACAGTGGGTGCACCAGCGATGTGACCGTTGGCGTTCGGTGAACGAGTACTCAGCAGAGGCGGGTCTTCTTCGAACAACCTCTTTCTCTTCTTCGGTCAATTCTGACCAGCTTTTTAGCCCGAAACGGTCGCACCTCGGGCATTTGGATCCGCCTTGAGTCTTAATTCTTTCTTTCATCACACCTTTAATATTTACGTCACCTCTCCTCTTCGTGTACCTTAACTACGGTGGGGCGAGACAACAGGTTTCAGGTCGCCTGCATCAACGCTCCTGGAGAGTTGAACGGAGAACAGATGTTTCGGATAAAAGCATCATACGCGGAACAGTTGGAATTGCGCACGACAATCGAGCGTGCGCGGGAGTTCTTCGGCGAACTCAGAAACTTTGCGGACTTAATGCCTGGCATTGAAGGTATCCGCAAAGAGGCCGGCGGCATCATGCGTTGGATGGTGCGTGCTGAAGTGCCCGTGATTGGACCCGTCCACGCATCCTTCACCGTTGAGAAGACGGAAGACTCCCCTGATCGCCTGGAGTGGTCGCCTGCTAGAACCGAGGTTAAGAACTACCTACGTTATGCGGCGGCGTTTGAAGAGCGCGGTCACAAGGTCCTGATCCGCATTGCCCAGCACGTTGAGATCCGGCGAAAACACGCGCGAGATCTACATCGCTTCGCAGTGCTGTTGGGGGAGAGTGCGATTAGCGCCGAGATGCAAAAACGCGTGCGGGAGATGATTAAAACGTTTCTCGAACGAGCCCAAGAAAGGCTCGAAAGCGAAACCCTTCCTGAAGAACCAGCCCTCGATACCGCGACTTAGGAATATCCACAGATTACACAGATTAGAGCTAAGGCAGTTAAGTTGAGTAATAAGACTACCTAGTGTGACTGTAGGTGATCTTATGACTCAAGTTGACTGGCTTAGTTCTAATCTGTGTAATCTGTGTAATCTGTGGATACTCTTACTTACTGCCGTAACTGATCAAGTTAGCAAAGAACCGGTATCCTCCGGGAATGCCGGCGCGTAACTGCCGGTACCAAACCATGCTGGTGTAGATGTAGTTTCCCTTTCCGTATTTCGCGACCAGCAGTCCTCCGTTCAGTGGTGGCTCACCGCTGTCGTGAGTAGACAACAATGCGGTGTAGTGTGAATCCCACTCCTTCGGGTAATACAGACCACGCTCCTGAATCCAGTTGGCGAAATCGAGTTGCGTGATGCGGTTTGGAAAGTTCAACAATGGATGACCTGCTACGAGAAACTTAACCGGCGCATTCTCCTCGGTGACACGATCGTCATCTAGAATTATTGAGTAAGGTGCCAGTTGTGGCCGTGCTCTTCTTTCGTCGGGATTCCATTCGTTTGTTTTGTGATAGAAGACAATCAGAGTCCCTCCATCTTCGACAAACTTCAGGAGCTTATCGTTGCTTTTAATTAGTTCCGGGTGAGCTTCGTATCCCCGGTTGTCGATGATGATAGTGTTGAACGCTGACAGATCGTTTGACGCTACGTCGTTACTGCTCAGCTCTTTCGCATTAACCCCAAGCGCAGCCAAAGAATTTCTGAGGCTTGCGTCAAAACTCGGAATGTAACCGACGTGGATCCGCGACACTGCAACAGCGGGGACGTACCACGAGGGTATAGTCTCTTCTGTAACTGCTACCTTCGACCCGCTGTCAATCACCGAGGCTTTAAGCGTAAAGGCTCGGACACGATCGATCCTTACGTTGCTCTCACCCAATCTCTGAATCGGTTCAGTCGCAATTTTTTGCGTCTCTTGCTTCTCGAGAGATAGCTTGTGTCTAAGCGGTGGGACTGCATCTTTAGCGGCCTTGACTTCTAATGTTCCATCAAACCGGTGGTTCAAGTGATTCCGCAATGTCAGGGACGTGCTCGCACACGACATAACTGTTGCAGGAGTTTCCACGCAAGGCGATGGGTTATTGTTCGTAATCTCGATTGCGGCAGAAACGTCGATACGTCTCTGATCTCGGACTACGAACGTTACTCCTTCAATCTGTATCTCCGCCTCAACCGTCAGTGGGGATCCAAACAGCTGGCCGTCGTAGAGATGTTCAGAAGACGGGACGCTTATCGGAGTCTGCTTAGGTGGAGTGACAATTAACTCCTGAAAAGCAGCGGTGCCGGGCAACAGCTTGTCGGGCCGTTTCAGTCCGCCGAGTTGCTCCATGACAGGCAATCCGCTGGACGTCCACTTCTTTACCGCAACTTCCTCTTCGCCGGAGTTTTCTAACGACACTTCGACTTTAGTCGCTTCGTTTGGCACGAGCGTGTCATCCGGCGGCTTGATAGTTACCGATACACCGACGATTTTTGCCAGCGCCATATCGAGTCGTGAAGCCATCAACTTGAATCGCTCCGGGTCGATAGCAACGACATCTTTCGGCGCGGTGAATGCGCCTCGTCGTTTCGCGTTCATCAACGCCACCAAGACTTCTGTCTGATTACCTGCAAAACCGGCTAATGGCTTTTCATCGATGGTTGGTGCAACAAACCTGGGACGGATTGATTCGGGAAGCTGCAAGCCGTCGACGAGGGTTTTGGCATCCGCCGGCAACGGCGCGGCAGTTGTCGCGGATCGCACAAGGTTATATCGGGCGATGCGACCACCAGTCGGCGAGATGCTTTTCGGCCACGGACCCTGTGTCGCATGTTGCTGGAGGCCGCGTAAGGCTTGTTGCGCGTAAGTCTCTCCTCGGACCGGATCCATTTCGTTTGGATCAATTGTTACCTGTATTGCGTTTGACGGTGTTGTTGTTTGAGAGCGACCACCACGCACAAACAAGCGCTGTGGTTGCCAGGGCTTTACCTCTGTCAACTGTTCAGGAAACTGTTTTGGATCTGCAGCCGCGTCGAACGCCTGAAGAATCAATCGGCCGGTAGCCTGGTGATGACCATGCCCGCTAGTCGTGTCGTGGTTCGTAATGATCGCATCAGGCCGCAGTTTGCGGATTTCAAACACCATTCGACGCAACGCTTCTTTCTCGCCCCACGCTCTAAAAGTTTCTTCAGCCGACTTGGAGAAACCGAAATCCTGCAAACCAAGAAAATGCGGTTCTGAACCTTGCACGGCTGCCGCCGCCATCGTCTCTCTCGCGCGAATCACACCAAGCTCTTCGTAGAGTTCCGGTCCAACTGCGTTTTGACCGCCTTCGCCATAAGTGGAAAACAGACTAACAGTGTGGACACCGTACTTCCGTCGGAGCACCGTGAGTGTGCTTCCATCCTCGTCGTCTGGGTGCGCAGCGACACACATGACAGTCCAGGAGTTCGTGAGATCAAGGAGTGCCTGATGAAGTTCGGCCTTACTGGTCTTGTCGGTTGCACTCTGGTCAGCAGTTGATTGCGAACGCTGAGTTTGAGCAAAGGACGACAGCAACAGCGCCGCTGTCGTTAGCAGCAGAAGTGCGCGACCCAGAATGCCCGCTCGGAATTGACCCAATCTTTTCACTTCAGTCCCTCAGTCCCACAATTCAAGATTGGAAAAATTTCAGGTTGGGAAGGGTGGCTCGAAACGACGGAGGAGGCAGCGGCACCAAGCAGGAGACATTGGTTCTGTTCTGCCCCTGCGTGCTGCTCCTGCTCCTCCTATTCAAGCCACCCTTCCAATCTGAAATTTAGCGTAACTTGAATCACGACCTGGCACACACTAACTACCTCGAGTTGGTACTGATCTCACGCCATAGCGAAGTGCCGACTCAACATTATCCTCGCAGACGCTCCAGACGTCCGGCGGCGATCATCACGATAGCTATGATGCCAATTAAAACCACACCGTATGCTGCTGCTGTCCCGAGATTGAAGTCGCGCATCTCCGAAGCTATCGCAATTGATATCGGTCGATTGATCGGCACAAAGACCAAGACAGATGCGACATATTCTCCCAACCCGATCACAAACGCCAGCAGTGTCCCCGCAATGGCGCCCGGCCATATCAGCGGAAGCGTAACTCGCACAAATCTTCGCAGAGCCTTTGCGCCCAATGAACCGGCGGCTTCGCTAAGGGCGGGATCTATTTGTTCCATACTTGCTTGAACAGCGCGCACTACCAACGGCATGAATCGCAGAAAGTAAACGACCGGCAATATCCAAAACGTCCCGACGAGGACAAACGAACCTAGTAAAAGGCTCCGCCTGCCGTAAGCTTCCGCGACTGCAACCGCCACCACGGTACCAGGTAAGGCCCATGGAATTAGAACAAGCAATGAAACGAAGCGCTTCCCATATTTTGCGGCACGAGAATGCTGTGATCCGGACCCGCTCTCGCCAGCAACCAGGCTGACAACACAGAACGACCACGCCAGAGCGGCCACAGCAGCAATGGCTGACATAGCAAAGCTGTTTAAGAACACCTCGCCCGACTGTGGCTCACTAAATAGACGAACATAATTGGAAAGACTGTATTGGGCAGGAATAGCTTGCGTGGTCCATGAACCTTCGGGCGCAAAACTGACGAGTATTAAAGTCAACACGGGGGACACGAGCATCAATGAGGAGACGATTGCCGCGACAGTCGCGAGGTTCCGTGCGAGACCTTTTGGAATGATTTCGCGCCGTCGCGTCGTGCCTTTCAACGCGGCAGCGACAAACCGACGGGTGCCTTCATAACGCTGAAAAAAGATCAGAGCCGCAAGTGAGATGACTGCGAGCACGACCGTTTCGGTAACCGCCATTTCGGCGTCGCCTCGCTGCCGCGCACCGTAGATTTCCAATGTGAGAACACGAACGCCCCCGCCAAAAAACAACGGAGCGCTAAAAGAAGCCATTGAGGTCATGAACGTCAGTAAGCCGGCCGCGACTAGCGAAGGAGTCAGTTGGGGCAGCACTACGCGGCTCAAGACGGTGAGTCGATGCGCGCCGAGGCTGCGTGCAGCTTCCGCCAGGCTTGCATCGATTCTACGGAGTCCGGCGCCTGTCAAGACGTAAAAGAACGGATACATCGTGTAAGTGTGAAATAGAAGAAGAGCAGGCCAGCCACGCAGAGTCCACGGCGCCGATTGCAGGCGGAAACTGCTTTGGATCAATCGAGACAGGATGCCGGATTCACCGAGAAGGAAGATGAAGGCGATCGTCCCAACTAACGGCGGCAAAACCAACGGAAGAGCGGCGAGGACGCTGAACAGACGGCGTCCTGGAAAGGTGTAGCGTTCAAACAGAAATGCCAGCGAAACGCCAACAATTGCGCAGAGAACAACGGTTCCAATCGACAGAAGTATGCTGTTGATCAGTGCTTCGATTGTGGACCGTTGTGACAGAACACTCGTGTAGTGAACGAACGTCCAGCTACCGTCCTGACGAAGCGATGCGTTCAGCACGGCCAGATTTGGGTAGATGACTCCGTAGATCAGAACGACTACTG
>DATBSH010000305.1:0-26442 GCA_036559885.1 Pyrinomonadaceae bacterium | reverse complement strand
AATGACAAATGAAAAATGTCAAATGATAACTGACCAATGATTCTGCTCCTGCCTGCTGCTCCTGCTCCTAACTTCGATGGTGCAAAAAGAAAAGAAGTACAAATGGCGGCGAGAGAACTACGCGGAACAAACGCGTGGGCTGTTGATTGTCCACACCGGGAACGGCAAAGGGAAAACAACAGCCGCCCTGGGGTTGTTGATGCGTGCCGCCGGTCGAGGTTTGAAATGCTGCATGATCCAGTTCATGAAGTCGCGGAACGATCGGTATGGTGAGCATGTAGCGGCAGAGAAACTCGGCATTGAAGTTCACACGATGGGTGATGGATTTACGTGGGATACTAAAAACCCTGAGCAGGATCGACAAACGGCTCGGAACACATGGGAGCTGTGCCTTGAGAAGTTGCGCAGTGCCAATTATCAATTGATCGTGTTGGACGAACTTGTTTACGTTATGAGTTACAAGATGCTACCGGTTGAAGAGGTACTGGAAGAGTTTCGCCAAGTTCGAGAATCACAACCTTCACTGCACATCGTTGTTACAGGACGTGATGCTCCTGAAGCGTTAGTTGAGGCAGCAGACCTCGTAACCGAGATGCGTGAAATAAAACATCCATTTACAGCCGGAATAAGAGCGCAGCAGGGGATAGAGTTTTAAAGCGATTTCGGAATTCGGATTTGTGTTGCGTACCCTGATACGAATAGTCACGGCGCCGACACCATCCGATAACTGCTGTGCGGACAACAGAAAACCGAAATCCGAAATTCGAAATCCGAAATCGGGCCCCACTGTGATACCCTTTCTTTCATTCCCATGGCCTGGTTCAACAAGAAAACAAAGCGCATTGAAGCAGTTCCGCCCGAAGAGCGCGTCGTAAAGACTGAAAACGTTTTCGTAAAATGCGACGGATGTGAGGTCCACCTCTACAAGGGCGAACTTGAGAGCGGTCTGCAGGTCTGCAGTCACTGTGGACACCACTTCCGTATCGGCGCTCGTGAACGACTGACAATGTTGTTTGACGAAGGTAAATACGAGGAGTTGGACGCAGAGGTGGTATCGATCGATCCTCTTAAGTTTGTCGACAGCAAGCCATATCCCACCCGCTTGGCGCAGGCAAAAGAATCGTCAGGTTTATCTGAAGCGATCATCAATGCGCGAGGCACGGTCGGTGATCACCCAGTGGTTGCCGGCGCAATGGACATGCTCTTCATCGGCGGCTCGATGGGCTCGGCAGTCGGTGAGAAAGTTACAAGACTGATTGAGCGCGCGATGAATGAAAGCAGCGCTGTTGTCATCTTTTCTGCTTCTGGTGGAGCCAGGATGCAGGAGGGCACACTATCGTTGATGCAGATGGCGAAGATCTCCGCCGCGCTTGCTGCGCTCGACGAAGCCCGCCTACCTTTCATTTCAATTTTGACTGACCCAACCACTGGTGGCGTAACTGCCAGCTTCGCGATGCTTGGTGATGTGATCATCGGCGAGCCTAAAGCCTTGATCGGGTTTGCTGGACCAAGAGTGATTGAGCAAACGATCCGTCAGAAACTGCCGAAGGACTTTCAACGATCAGAGTTTCTGCTCGAGCACGGTATGATCGACGCCATCGTCGATCGCCGCGAACTGCGGGACTACATCATCAGGCTACTGAACTTCATGATGAACCCCGAGATTCATGGAGAGTCAGACATCGAAAGAGCACGACGCAGCGCCAGTTCTCGAAGAGTCTGACCCCCGCAAGACAAGAACCTATCCACAGATTACACCGGTTACACAGTAAGAACTTAGACAGGTTAATTGAGTCGTTCGGCTACTGTGTTGCGGAGCTGTAGAATTCAACTTAGCACTCTGAGTTCTTAATCTGCGCAATCCGTGTAATCTGTGGATGTCTTTAAACGTACCATATGAATTTCTCACAAGCAGTTGAGTACCTGTTGAGCCTCGGGCACGAGACGTTGGCTATGAAGCTCGGCCTGCGGAACACGGAAATACTGCTCGAAGCGTTGGGAAACCCCGAGCGGTGTTACCGATCCGTTCAAATCGCCGGCACAAACGGAAAGGGTTCGACAGCGGTTATGTTGGACTCGATCTGTAGAGAAGCCCACATCAATGTCGGCCTTTACACGTCTCCGCATCTCGTTTCAATCACTCAGAGAATCAACATAAATGGTCGCAATATCGAGCCAGACGTATTTGCGAAGCACGCAACGGCAGTGCGCAATGCCGCAGAATCGCTTGTTGCCAAAGGAAGGCTCGATACAGTTCCCACCTTCTTTGAGCAAGTAACGGCTATCGCCTTCCTCGCCTTTAAGGAAGCTGGCGTAGATTTAGCCATTCTCGAGACAGGCCTTGGCGGGCGACTCGACTCCACGACTACCGCCAAAGCTGCGATCGTTGCAATCACCCAGATCGCATTCGACCATCAGGAATATTTGGGCGATACGCTTGCTGAGATTGCCGCGGAAAAAGCTGCCATTATTCACCCCGGCGTCAAGGCTATTGTCGTGTCGAACGATCAACCTCCTGAAGCGCTCGACATTATCAGGGCACGATGCGAAACGATTGGCGTCTATCCGCAAATAAACGACTCGCGCGTTGAAGTTTCTGAGGTCTCTGACGACGGCAGATTCTGTGTTACGTTCACGACTCCAAACGCGATTTATGAACGAGTGTGGTTAGGACTGCGTGGACGACATCAAATCAACAATGGCGCGGTCGCAATTCAACTCGCTGAATCTTTGAGACGTTGGTTCGATGTGTCGCTTCGAGCAATTTGTGACGGCGTTGCCTCAGCAAAGCACGCCGGTCGATTGGAGTTAGTTCGGGGTAGACCTTCATTCCTTCTTGACGGAGCCCACAATCCAGCAGGCGCTGCCTCATTGCGAGAGCACCTTGAAAGATTTGTGAGCTTGCCGATTACGATGATCTTCGGGGCGATGCGTGACAAGCAACTCGAAGCTATAAGTGCGCTGCTCTTTCCTGTCGTTAACGAATTAATTCTTACGCCCGTAAATAACCAGCGAACTGCAGATGTTCTGATGGTACAAAAGCTGGCAAATCGACACCTGGCATCAGCGAAGATCAAACTGGCCGACTCGAGTGGAGAGGCGTTGACCATGGCGCTTGAGAAAACTCCACCGACAGGTCTGATTTGTGTCACCGGGTCGCTCTATTTGCTGGGTGAACTGAGGCCGCAAATTATTCGACTTCACGATCTCGAAGTTGCTTAGACGCGCATCTCGCCGTAATCTGCGTGTCATATGTCAGACGCAAACCCTGAAGTACCAAAAATTCTAGACAGCATCAAAGTATTCAGTGGTCGAGTATTTGAAGTCACCGTTGATACTGTGCAGGAAGGAAGCGTTACCTACCAGCGGGAAGTCGTGCACCATTCTGGAAGCGCCGTAATAATTCCGGTGTTCGATGACGACACGGTGGCCTTAGTAAAACAGTACCGGCATCCTGCCGTTCGTTATCTGCTGGAAGCTCCGGCGGGCACACTCAATGATAAAGAGCGACCTGACGTTGGCGCGGCGCGAGAACTGGAAGAGGAGCTTGGGCTGGTCGCAGGTAACCTCGAGAAGCTCACGGAGTTTTTTGTTTCACCGGGATTCTGTGAAGAGAAGATGTGGGTCTACCTTGCAACCGAGCTTACCAAAACGACTCAACGACTTGAGGATGATGAGATCCTCGAGGTGCTTAGAATTCCCTTCTCTCAAGCGCTGGAGATGATCACAGACGGCGAAATCCAGGATGCAAAAACTATCATTGGCTTGATGCTTGCGGCTCCCAGGGTCGGCTCAACACTGGTCGATGTCCAATATCCCGCCGTTTGATGGCATTGAAAACACGCTTCTCCAATGGCGTAGTTTTCTTACATATCTATTGCATATTCTGTGACTCAAGCCCGGCCGTTTGCGCAATGTGACGCTGGTCACCTAAACTCGCTGGTCTGTGAGTAAATATCAACCTTCTCCCGTAGAACAACCGGTCGTTGACCAACCGAACGCAATACCATCCGTAATACAACCAACTGGGGCAGTTCAGTATCCCCCGGTTAGGGCCGTGCTCGACCCCGATAATCCGCAGTGGGCGGACCCGCCGTGGTTGGGCGCCGCCAAAGCGTTCATCATGTGGCTCGCCAGTGTTGCGTGTCTACTTCTATTACCGCTCGTTCTTGTCCTTCCTTACGTAATTCATAAGGTCATAATCTCCCACCAGGCTGCCTTCGGCGATCTGCTGAACGACAAGACATTCCTGCTCTTGAATGTGCTCGGCGTTATTCCAGCACACGTCGTCACCTTTGCTATTGCTTACCTGGTGGTTACGAGTAGCCGCAGGTTTCCTTTCCGCAAGACGCTCGGCTTCTCCTGGCCTCCATCATGGAAGACTTTCATCTTCTCCTCGCCCAACTGGCCCGAGTCATTTACTACTTTTAAGGGTGTCATAATCTGCAGCCTAATCGGCGGCGCATTATTTGGAGTAGGCGCATTAATTACGCAATTATTTCCGGGACAGAAGACAGACCTCGATGTGCTGATTGAAAGTTCGTATGGCGCACGTGTTGTCACGGCCTTTCTCGCAGTTGCGACGGCGCCGTTGGTTGAAGAGGTTGTTTATCGAGGCATGCTGTATCCCGGACTGAACCGTATCATTGGAGCCGGGCCATCCATCGCGCTGGTCTCTCTTCTATTTGCCGGCGTTCATTTTCTTCAATACAAAAACAATCTCGCAGTCATCGTTGTTATCACGCTCGTAAGTGTGACCTTAACGACCGTTCGAGCTTTAACACACAGGTTACTGCCCTCCTTCGTAATCCATCTAGTTTTCAATGGCATTCAAGCGTTTATATTCCTGGTCGCGCCTTTCCTCACGAGGTTCCAGGAACCTACTCCCCATCCAGCGCCAGCCGATCTCCTTACGCTTGTGCTGAAACATCTCTTCTGAAGCTATGGCCTATGACGTTGTGGTCGTTGGCGGCGGTATTGGCGGTCTGACCGTGGCTGCGTTATTGGCGGCGCGTGGTCTCAACGTCTGTGTTTTCGAACGGAGCTCTCAGGTGGGCGGTTGTGTGCGCCGAGTTGAACATTCAAACTTTGATTTCGAGCCCGGTATGGGTTTGTACACGGGCTGGGGATCCGGCGAGATCTACGACCAAATATTTTCGCAATTACATGTTCCCGCACCTGAAACTCACTTGCTGGATTCGGATTACGTAGTAAGGTTGCCGGACTCAAAGGATGTTTATCTCGGACAGGATGGCGCGCAATTCACTGATGAGTTGCGAGAGTGTTTTCCGGAATGTTCGGCAGAGGCTATTGAGTTCTACGAACTAATTGAAAGTCCTCGAACTATCGCAGGCAGTATCATTGACTACGCTAAAAATACATCCGAAAGGTTTGTGAGATTCATCGACGCGCAGTTGCGTGCATTTATCCAAACGCCCGTCGAGGATTGCTTATTTCCCGCTGGCGCCTACGCCCTAACTCTGCCTCGCCAAAAGCTCTATTGCATTACCGGCGGAGCCCCGGCGATCTGCGAATCCTTGTCAGAAGCCGTTAAGCTCGCTGGAGGAACAGTTCGTCTCAACAGTCCCGTGCTGCGCCTGTCTTACAACGATAAAGGTGACGCAGTAGGTGTCGACTTGCTCAGCGGCGAAAGAGTGTTTGCCACGCGAGCCATCATTAGCAACCTGACGATTTGGGATACATATGGAAAGCTAATTGGGCTGAATCGAACGCCGCCGCAAGTTAAGCGATCGCTTGCGGCACTAAAAAGCACCGGCGTCTATGTGATTTACGCGAGCTTGGAGGGATCTGCGCTCCGGCGATTACCAGCCGAGCGGTTTTTAGTTTGCTCAGCGAGCGCCGGAGAGACGTTGGACTTAAGTGACATCAGTTTTGCAACATCGCAGGCAGCTGGTAAAGAGGGTCAGCGAGCGGTGACCTTGAAAGCGAATTGTCCCGTCGATGATTGGTTTGCGTTTCAGTCGAGCGAAGAAGATTACGAAGCTTGGGACCAGGCAGCCCTCGAGCAGCTCTGGGTTCGCGTGCATCAAGCAATACCCGAACTCGGTAGTGATATCGAAGTAATTGAGACCGCCAACCCACGAAGCTTCTACGACGATACACGTCGTAAGCTGGGAATGGTGATGGGGGTCGAACAAACGCCGACAGCCTCAGCGCTGGCCAGTTTTCGCACGACTCTGCCTAATGTGTTCATCGTTAGTGATACGGTGATGCGCGGTTTTGGCTTGGCTTCTGTGAGTCAAACCGCACGTGACCTGGCCACGAAGATCATTGATGGTTTTACGTGAGAAGACCGAGCCACCACCGCATGGCACTAAATAAATCCGACCAGACTATGGTCAAACTCACCGGGCGCTGACTGCTCCATCCTGATAAAACTCAGTGCTAGATCCGCAAACAAAAAACCTCATCAAAAGTTATAGAGAAGCTGTTTGCAACTGAACTGCAAAAAAGAGAACGGTGAATCGTGTTAATTTTCACGGCGCAATTCTAGTTTCGGTATCCCGCGTTGTTTCCCGAACAGCAATACCGATAACAGCACGCCTGCAGTGATTGCGATGTGGGTGTCAGAAAATGAGTCTCTAATTCCATAAATCATCCCATTGACCCAAGTGAGGACCCCTAATGTCTACTCGTGTGCTTCGGTGCTTACGCTGTATTCTAAACTCGATAATCCCAATCCCCATTCTCTTTCTGCTGTTAACGTCTCTCGGTTCTTCTGCAAATGCCGCGACCATTGTTGTTCCCTCAGGCGGAGATCTGCAGGCGGCACTGAACGCCGCGCAGCCCGGCGATACTATCGTTTTAACTGCCGGCGAAACGTACACTGGAAATTTCGTTCTGCCCGTGAAGTCCGGCGATGCGTTTATCACGGTGCAGTCATCCCGTTGCGCCGAATTACCAACTAACGTCCGGGTGGGTCCCTCAGACGCGCCGTTAATGGCCCGATTGGCGACGCCTTTGGTTTCGCCCGTTCTGCTAGCCCCGGTATGGACACATCACTTCAGATTTCAATGTTTGGAGTTCACCCAAGGAGCAACGGTTGGCACGTGGGGATACAACCTCATCCAGTTAGGTGAGGGCGCGAGTTACGAGAATCAAACTACCCTGTCATCGGTTCCTCATCATCTGGAGTTTGATCGAGTGTTCGTTCACGCGCGAGACGCACAAACGGCTTTGCATAGGGGCATTACCCTAAATAGCGCATCGACTTCCATCACTAACTCATATATTTCCGATATTAAGTGGGAGGCCACGGAAACGCATGCTATCGGAGGGTGGAACGGCCCAGGTCCTTACTTGATTGAGAACAATTATCTTGAAGCCGCTGGCATAAACATTCTCTTTGGTGGGGCTCCCCCAACGATTCCTGACCTCGTGCCGTCTGACATCACGATTCGCGGAAACACGATCACCAAACGTCTCGAGTGGATTGGTCAGGGTCTCGGGATCAAGAACTTACTTGAATTGAAAAGCGCCAGACGCGTCACGTTCACGGACAATGATTGCCGTTACAGTTGGACCGATGGTCAGACGGGCGCCGCGGTAATGCTTAATGCGTTTCGGTATGCGCCGCAGAATGTGGTTGACGATGTGGAGATTGCCCGAAATGTTTTTCGCGATGTCTCGAATGGCATGAACCTTCGCGGTATGGAATCTGACGATGTAGTGACGCGAATGCACCGCATCAACATTCATGACAACCTAATCGACAACCTTGGCGCTTTCGGCGGTGAAGGCAAGGCGTTCGTACTCTTAAATGGAACGGATTCCGTGACGATCGAACACAACACGGTCCAAGGTGCAGTACATAATGACTTAATCCTGGAGACGCTGCCCGTTGCCAAGCACGCATCGTTGCGATTCGCCAATAATTTAATGCCGCACGGCGAATATGGTGTGTTCGGCGCTGGCGGCTTCTTTGGCACCGCGGCTTTAAATGCACATGCGACCAATTGGTTCTGTGCGGGGAATGCTTTATACGCCAAGCCACCAGAACCATTTGAAAGTTTGTATCCGCCCGGTAACTTTTTCCCAGCGACAGAAGCGCTAGCCGCGGTCCTAACCGGCACCGATGGATGGTTGGTTGGCATCCGGGGCGCAAGTACGCCAAGTCCAACACCAACGCCAACGCCGATACCAACGCCGACTCCAATATCAACACCAACCCCGACACCGACGCCGACTCCAATATCAACGCCAACCCCGACACCCACGCCGACCCCTTCATCCGATCCAGACCCGGGCAAGAGTGTCAGCAAAGCGACACGCATCGCTCAGGATCTAAGCAATTCATTGGCTGCATCAGGTAATAACGCGGCCGTCAATGGACCATCGACACCATTGGATACGTTCATCACTGAAACCGGCAGAGCCTACGCTGACTTCATTGCGGTGCGTTCTTCGATGGCGAGAGCCGCTGAGATTGATACACATTTGACGGTGGCGTTGGCTGCTGCAGCAAATGCCAATGCAGACGCCGCGCGTGGAGACGTTGCGGCCCTGCAGACTGAACTGCGGCTGGCAATAAATCACCTCGCATTGAGTGATGCGTTGATTGAGCATCCGGAGGTCGCGAATCCGATTGATGTCGCTTCATACGCAGTACGTCAGAACTACCTCGACTTTCTAAATCGTGAACCAGATGCTTCTGGAGGAGAATTCTGGACAAACGAGATCGTGAACTGCGGGGCCGATACCGAATGCACGCAGGCGAAGACCGTCAACGTATCAGCGGCGTTCTTCCTGTCGGTTGAGTTTCAGCAGACTGGTTATTACGTATATCGTCTGTACAAGTCATCGTATGGCCGCTTCCCCAGATTCGCCGAGTTCACCCCAGACAACATTGCGATTAGTCGTGGCGTGATCGTGGGCAGCGCTGGTTGGCAAGACCGGCTGGCGGCGAACAAGCAGGCGTTTCTGACCGGATGGGTGCAGCGTGGGGAATTCCAGTCACGTTATGCTGGATTGTCAAACGATCAGTTCGTAGACGCCCTGATAGGGAACCTCGAAGTTGCCATTAGCGATGACGAACGGAATGCGTTGGTGCAGAGTCTGGCGGACGGCAGCTCGAAAGAAAGCGTTGTCGAGCGGCTGGCTACGAACGAGACCTTCTCACAAGCGCAGTTGAATTCTGCTTTCGTCCTGATGGAGTACTTTGGTTATCTGAGGCGGGATCCAGATGCCAGTGGGTTCAACTTTTGGCTGAACAAGCTCAATCAGTTTGGGGGAAATTTCGTTGCTGCTGAGATGGTCAGGGCGTTCCTCGAATCAGGAGAATATAGAAACCGCTTTCACTAACTCAAGAAGCTCCTTCGGAAGGGTCGCTACCAAAAAAGCTGTTGACCTAAGGAATTGTCTATTGTATACAGTCAATAGACAATTATGTACATCACGATCGACGAACGAGACGCGCGGCCACTGTATCAGCAGCTAGTTGACGAGATTAAGACCCTGATTGCGCGAGGTGAGCTTGCCCAAGGCACTTCACTGCCTCCAGTGCGCCAAGTTGCCGCAGACCTGGGCGTTAATCTAAATACGGTGGCGTTTGCGTATCGACGCCTGCAAAAAGAGGGTTTGATTAGGGTCCGACACGGCTCGGGAGCTGTCGTAATCTCTCAGACTTTGGGCACAAATCAGGAGGAACGACTACGCTCACAATTGCGAACCGCGCTTACAGAATTGGTTCTGGCCGGGCTAAAGCAGCCTGAGATTAAAGCTCTTATTACTGAGGAGATGGACGAGCTGTTACGGCAGCCGCGTCGGGGTTGACGGGTTGACGATTATGGCATCGATTTACGAGGTACTTTCAGGCCTGCGTCATCCACCGGCAACTGCGGGCGGCTAATCGGCCGTTCAGCAGCTGAAGCTGGGATCGAAGGAGTGACGGGATGGCTCGGTAATGCCGTCGAACCGGTAGAACCTGTCGACCCTCCTCCGGGGGTGTTTGGCCAAAGATTACCTGTAGGCCGATAGCCGAAGATCGTCGGTTGTGGATATATGGCTGTTGTGTACGTGCCGCCGTATGGTGATCCCCAACCAAACCCAAATGGCAAGAACGTATAGCAGGTGTTAAATGGGTTGTAGAACCAGAATCCTGCGCCGCGGAAACTGAAACGACCAAACCCCGTCCACGATGAAAAGGCTGAGGTCATCATTCTGTCGGTAATCCGCCTGTTCGCCTTCGCAAGCGTTTCGCCCCGCTCTTTGCTCCAGAAATCCATTTGATCCTGATTCTTCTTGCTCTTCTCCTGGTCAGTCAGCTTGGCAACTGATACGTTCGTGGCACTGAAGATTACCTTGTTACCGCCTTTAACCTTCGTTTGATTGTCGAGCAAGACCCGCCCTTTTCTAACAATTAATTCCGTGTTGTCTCCCGGAACTACATTGAATCGATAAAGCCCGTGACGAACGATGGCGAGTTTTGTATGGGGAGTGGTAATGTTGATGTTCAGTTCGATTCCGTCAGCACCGGTTGCCTCGACAATTGCTGTCC
Source organism: Pyrinomonadaceae bacterium (assembly GCA_036559885.1). GTDB lineage: Bacteria > Acidobacteriota > Blastocatellia > Pyrinomonadales > Pyrinomonadaceae > PSRF01. The sequence goes on along the minus strand of DATBSH010000305.1, from coordinate 15,926 downwards.
CTCTTATTAATCGCACTTCTAAGTTATCGAGTGAATTATTGGCCAACTCCATCTCTGAATCGCCACCCACTCTCAGGTACGAGCCCGGATTCAGGAGGATTTCCACTCTTCCGTCACTAGCGGTTCTGACGCGATCCCCAGCATTTAGGTCATCGGTGATCATAAGTTGCTGCCAGTCGGATTCACCTTTCGCATGGACGCTCGCTTGGCCCGTAACAGCGTTTATTCCGCCCGCTTTCGCCGAAATCACAAACTTTTCGCGGTTCTGAGCGATGCTCTCGGCAGCAAACGCCAAGAGTAGGATTGCGGAAAGGAGTGCGAGACGTTGGATGTGGAGACCTTTTCTCACGGAAAGTGCCCTCCGAACTGTATTTTTGGAGCTGATCTGCTGGGGAGAGACGCCAGCATTATAGACCTCTCCTGTTCATTTACAAGCATTTAAAAAGGTTCCTTCGGTAGGCCCTGGGTTCACTGAAGCTCGATCCCGTTCTGAGGAGGCGCCCGGATTGCCGAAGCTTATCGCATGGTTGTATCGGGGATCGGTGCTCGTTTCGCGAAGTAGCCACGCTTCGTGCGCGCCTGCAGATTTGGCCGGCCAATCAATTGGACCTCAACGTTTCGCCAATTGCCGTCGAGCGTTCGATTCGAGGGACGATAACCGATGCTATACACCCTACTAAGATCTCTGATTACTTGCGCATACAGCCGGTCCAAGTCTTCCAACTTCGCCGCTTGGTACATTGTTGTTCCGCTTGCAGAGGCAATTTGCGCAAGCTGCCCACGAGCTGTGGCATATGCGGCGCGAGGAACTTTGAATTTCTGCACGTCTTCTTTTTCCGTATCGAGATAGATCGGAAACACGAGCCCTTCGGAATTTCGAATGTTGGTAAGAAGATCTTCGAAGGGTAACTGCGATCCCGGCCCCTTAACATCTGGTATAGCGTTGTCTACTCCATCAGTCATCACGACGATGGCGGTGCGTCGCGAACCCTCATTTTGCGGTACTAGTTCTTTCATCACGTAATTCAGTGAATCCCAGAAGTTAGTCCCACCAAAGGCATCATCGATCTGGTCGATATCCTTTTTGAGCTGACGGCGATCCAGAGTGAACTTGGAAAGGAGGAAAGGTTGATCTGTGAATGTGGCAATGGCGATTCGATCGATTGGGCGAGCGGCGTCGACAAAGCGTTTCGCTGAACGCCTAATCATTTTCAGTTTGCCTGAGGTAGAGCCGGAGACGTCCAGCAACAGAACTAAATCAAACGGTGTATCTGCCGCAGCGAAAAAGGTGATCTCCTGAGGCGTTCCGTCTTCCAACACCTGAAAGTCTTTTTGTTCAAGTAAGGCGGCATCGGCTTCTGAGGAAAGCCCTAGCACACTCACTTTCAGATCTACGAGATCAGCATCAATCCGAATCGTCTCAATCGGATCCTGGCTCAGTGTTGTTCCTATCAAGAAAAGGATCAGCAGGATTGTAGAGATGAAGCTAAATCTCTTAATTCGCATAGTACCCACGTTTGCCGCGCGCAATGGCGTTGCTTCTGTTGACGCGAATCCTGATCGCGCGCCACTTTCCATCCCGCTTCTTATTCGATGGCTCGTAGGCGAGGCTGTAAACGGTGCCGAGATCTGACACTACACGTTCGTAAGCCCCGGCTAGATCTTCCAGACGGTTGACCTCGTAGAAGCTCCCGCCGCCGGCGTCTGCCATCTCTCGCATACGGTCATAGGCTTCGTCGAATGCTTCAGGCTGAGTATCGCGCGGCGACATCGCAAGATATCTGGTGTTGAGCCACAATGTATAAAAGACGCCATCGAATTCACGAATTTGATCGAGTGTTTCCCGATACGTACTCTGCGATCCAACTTGATCGCTGATGCCGGGGATTGTTCCATCGAGACCGTCGCTCATCAGGACTATGGCTGTCCGGCGAGATTTATTCGACACGTTGCTGAACTTATTCATTGCGAACAGCGCAGCGTCATAAAGCTTCGTATCGCCCCGTGCTGTGTCGATGGTGTTCAACCGCTCTCTTAGGGTGTCGCGATCACTGGTCAGCGTGGAGATTACGGTCGGTGCACCAGCAAAACTGATGATTCCGATGCGGTCTGCCGCCCGAGCCGCGTTCACGAAACGCAATGCCGCATCACGTATCAGTTTGATTTTGTCTTTGGTCGAGCCAGACACATCAATCAGCAAAACTAAATCGAACGGCGCCGATGATGACTCAAACTGGATGATTCGTTGTTCTTCTCCATCCTCGAAGAGTTTGAAATCCGATTGCAGCAGTCCAGCTAAACCCCGATTGGTACTCCTGTCCACAACACTCATGTTGACAGTTACGAGCTGCGAATCGACCCGAATAACATCACCTTCATCCAGCTGATCGCCTTCACTGGAAGATGATGGCGTGCCCGCCGCAGGCCGCGAGGCGTTTGCTCGGGTTAGCTGTGGAGCTCCCGCTACAACGGCAGCTGCAGTAAATACAATCTGACCGGAGTCCGTCTGCGCGTCTAACTTGCTGCTTCCCGCACCGAGCCGCGCTTGTAGATAGTGCGCGTCGGAGGATTTCACAGCGGGAATCAGCGATCGCACCGAGCCTTTTTCTGCTCGTGCACTGATCGTTGCATTGCCAGAGCCCCGGATAATCGATTCGATATCTCCGGAGGTCGATTTCAAAGATACTTTCGACGGCGTATCGATTAGCGTTATACGGCCATCGGTAGTAACAACCTCGAGCTGTGATGAATTCGGAACTTTGACAGTCAGATGAACGACGGTCGGCGGATCAGTCGGCGCGCGAAACACAGAGATTGACAGATACTTTCCACGGTTGTCGATCAGAATGGGCGACCGACGTGGGGCTGCCGAATCTGCCAGGGACGCCGAAACTGAAACGTACTTTTGGTCCCAGGCCTCAGCATTTACGTTCCCAAACTTGTTTTCAATGTACACGCGAGCGTCAGCGGGCACATCGATGCGAATTCCTTCGTCGATTGCGCTGCTGGAAGTAAAAATCGGGGAAATTAACAGGCCTGAAAGGAGTATCAGGCCAAGCAAAAGCCTGCGCACGATTGCCAACATATTAAACTCTACTGCGAACGGATGATATCAAAAGTATATAGGACAAGAACAAACTACTTAGGGGTTTCGTACATCAAAGTGATTGTTTGGAGCAGGACACGAGATGCCCTGAAGATTTGATAAAGAAAGGCGCTGGACAATGGCAACCTACAGAGATCCTGTTAGATGCTTTGCACCACTTGAAGTAATCGAGCGCCTGCTGGAAATTCGTGTTGAAGCGGGTTACTCCCCCTCCGTCTATCTACTTTCCCCCGATGATTTAGCAGACTATCTCGATGCTTATGGCTTCGATGTGTATGCTTTATCGGAGGCCGAAGCCGGCTTTCACTTCGGCGATTACCGTGCACCATTAGCACCAGGCGGCGATCACGCTCATTCTTCGCCGACCGCCCACTAAGAAAAGGAATAACCCGGCATCTGTAACGCGGGAGTTTATCTCCCGCGTTCTGCTATTTAAGAGCTTTAATAACAAAGAAGGTAACGTCGTCTGCGGGGCCAACTCCGTCGGTCCAGGTCAGTACTTCCTGTTGCAGACTTGCTATCAAGTCGCGCGCGTTGAGAGTGCTATTCGCTTTTACGGCTTCGGCTAACCGCTCACGCCCAAATTCTTCCCCACTCGGATTGCGTGCTTCCGTCGCGCCGTCTGTATACAGAATCAGCACGTCGCCGCGATTAAAAGAAAGGTAATACTCGTGGTATCGCGTGTCGCGAAACATGCCTAACGGCAATCCCCCTCGTTCGATGAAACGGTGCTTGCCGCTCGCTTCAACTAGAAGGGGCGGATTGTGACCGGCATTTGAGAACGATAGAGTGCGATTGAGTCCATCCATAATTCCATAGAACGCAGTTACAAACTGATTACGTTCGATCGATTCCCAGAGTAGGTAATTAACTTTCGCCATCGATATGTGCGTCGCATATCCGATGTGTGTTGCGGCGCGCAGACTGGCCCGCAGGAAGGCCATCAAGAGAGATGCAGGGACGCCTTTGCCGGAAACATCAGCGATCACGATCGCGATTTGGTCTTCGTAGATCGAGACCCAATCATAGTAATCTCCTGAAACCTCCTCACTGGGAAAGTTGTAAGCACTGATGTCGTATCCTGTTAGCTCAGGATCGCCGGACGGCAACAATTCGAGTTGGACCTGTCGAGCAACTTCCAATTGCGCTTCCATTCTTTTTTTCTCAATCAGTTGCTCGTGAAGCATCACCTTCTCGATGATGATTGCCACTTGTGAGGCGAGCAACATGAGCACCTCGAGATCATCCTGCGAATAGGCATCCAGCTCATCACTCTCGAGATCGAAAACTCCGATCACTTCGTCGTTCGAAATGATTGGGGCCACCATTTCGGAGCGGGTGCGATCCCGGGCGTTGATATAAACCGGGTTCTCACGAACATCTGGAGAGATAATCGGCTCGCCGGAAACAGCTACGTTCCCAATGAAACCCTCGCCAAGTTTCAGGTGCAGATCTGACAATTCGTCAATGTCGTATCCTCTGACAGCTTCCGATTTAAACCAAGACTCTTCTCCGTCAGGAACGAGCTCTTTATCGGCGCGCTGCAGGACAAATATTCCCGCGGCGTCGTAAGGTATTAAAGAGTCAAGAGTATCCATTACCTGATTGAGGACTTCTTGCAGGTCGAGGGAACGACTGATTTTTTTTGTGATATCAAGCAGCATGCGCAGCTTGTCGATGGTTGTGAGACCCGGGGCTGCGGCCGCTTTTACTTGTTCAGTCATTGATCGTTATTCGCTAGCATCAACTGCCCGACGGCAGCGAATGGATGATTATAGCCGAAATCGGCAATGCGCGCGGGCAGCGACTCCTCGATGCGGGGTATTGCGCCTGGGCCTGGCTATCGTTGATCTTCAATCGCTGCTGCACGAGCTTGACCTTCTTTGTAATCGCTCCATAGTCGAGTCACCTTCAGACGATACTCAACTAACTCTCGACTGACGCGAAAGTGACGGGCTACTTCGGCTGAAGACTTTCCCTCGTAGACCAATCTCTTCAGTGCCGCAAATGGGAGCAATGCGGCCGCTCCTACACCATAAGCCTCCTCTTCATCCGATTTGCGGTAGTCGCGATTCAAGACACGCCCGCGTTCATCTTTTGTTACAACCGAGAGGCGGTTCGGGGTATGGCCCAGGAAGACGTGACAGATCTCTTCCATCAACGTCGCGTTTGTTCGTGTACGTCCATGATTGGGATTCAGAATTACAAGCTTCATGCCGTTCGGAAGTGAACAGGCTCCGCCGGACCACTGCTCAGCTGCAGCACCCAAGAGATGATCTCGCGTCGTTTGACTGAGATTCTGAATATCATCGAGGGTAACAACGATGAGGTTGGCAAAGCGGGCCAACTCGAAGGGATCGAGCGGCAGGTTCACTTTCGTGCGGGCAAAATCGCGGAGCGCTAACGCTTTCAATTCAAACGCGCGCCATTTATCACCGGGAGGTAGATCGCCAGGAAACACCTGTCGATTATAAAAGATCGCTGCACCAGGGACAGGCTATCGTCGTTTCCTGGTTGATTTCTCACCGGCGCTGAACTGTTTGTAGGCCACCCGAAACAATTCTGACAACGCTGCCGCAGTTTCCGGACTCAGGTTACGATCGGCACGTAAGTGCGCCTCCACGATTTCGGGCATTGGTTCCTGCGGATAATAAACGACAGGGTGAGAGCTTTCGGATTCCGGATGCCGCCCTCGAAGTATCCTCTCCATCGGTACGTCAAGCCACGCGGTTAGACGCGCGATGTTATCGGCATCAGGCTTACCGGTCCCATTTTCTATGCGCGACAGTGTTGACGCAGAAACGTCCGTCTCGTCGGCGACATCACGCAAACTCAAGCCAAGTTGCTCGCGTTTGCGGCGAATGGCGCGTCCGAGTTCTTCAGTATTGACGAGCGGTTTGGTTGATCGACTCATATAGCGCCTCCAAATGTGGCACGAACGTACCACACAGTGGTTTTAAGCGCAAGACTTTGTGCTACGGTTGAAACAGAAAGAGTGGGGCTCAAGAAATCGGGCTTCGTGAGATCTGAGATGAGATCTGAAATTTGAAATCTGAGATCTCAGATCTGCGATCGTCGATCTGAGATCTGAAATTTGAAATCTCAGATCTGAGATCTGCCACTTTCAGATGATTATCGCTGTGATTTGGAGTTCATGCTGCCCATGGCAAGGTCGCGAGCCTTTGGCACGACGTCAACCGCCTTCGCGACTTGTGGGTCATCAGTCATGATGAAAACCCGATCGGCTATGACGCGACCGTAATTCGCTGTCGCAATGTGAAAACGCAATTCCAGTTCTACAAACGATCGATAGCGATCGATCTGTGCAGCCGTGACGTTGAACGTTGGATCAGCCAGCACGAAGTCTTTGAATGCTTTGAATAACGCATCTGAGATTTTCAAACTGTCGATTTGCGGGTCACTATGAAAATCGATGCCGCCCACCAGCCGGCTTGATTCGAAACCTCTCACACGACCATTCACCAAGTCTCGAGCAAATAGGAATGTAGGGCTCAGCAGGCGCCGTTGACTCAGATTCACAGTTCGAGCATCCACCGGTTCATCGGGAGAGATGCCTCCGCCGCCATATACCGCGCGTCCTGTATCAGTCTTCTTCTCCGGCCCGACTGGTTTCAGCTTTTGATTCTGATCGTGGGTGAGACCGCCATGCGTGTAGTAATCGTAGAAGCCACCGTTTGAATAGTCGCGCTGGATCAAACGGCCTGAGGGGGTGAAATACTTTGCAGAGGTCAGTGTTAAGCCGGCGCCGCCTTCCAGGGGAATGATGCTCTGCACCAGTCCTTTTCCAAAACTTGTTTGGCCCACAATGAGTGCTCGATCATGGTCCTGCATTGCTCCAGCAACAATCTCCGAAGCCGATGCTGTGCTCTCATTAATCAGAATTACTAACGGCGTCAAATCCGGATTGCCGTTTCGCGAATCATACGTATTATCCCGCAGACCATCCCGACCCTTTTGCGTAAGTATTCGTTGACCGTTCTTTAAGAATAATTCGGCGACATGGATCGCCTGGTCCAGGAATCCGCCGGGATTATTTCTTAAATCGAGCACCAATGACGTCATGCCCTTTCCATGCAACAACTCTAGGGCGTCGATCAGCTCATCCGTTGTCGTGTAATTAAAGCCACGAGTCATGTCGATGTAGCCGACACCGGGTTTCAGCATATAGGCGTCAGGTATAGACGGTTGCGGCACTGCGTCGCGAGTGAGAGCGATCTTTTCGATGCGCTTGTCGGCGGCGCGTTCCAGTGTGAGTGTTACTTGCGATCCTCGAGGTCCACGAATCCTGTCGCGCACGTCTAGCGAACTCTTACCGCTCATTGGCACCCCGTCGACCTCAACGATGCGGTCGCCGAATCGCAACGCGGCTCTTGACGCGGGCGATTTATCAAATGTGGCTGTTATGTAGGTCTCCGATTGATCCCCGCGGATGTAATTCTGAATTGAAGCGCCAATACCAAAGTATTCGGATCGCTGATCGGTTTTCAGTTCGTCATATTCTTGTCGGTCATAATAATTTGAGTGGGGATCGAGTGAGCGAAGCATCCCGATGATCGACGATTTGAATATATCGTTGTAATTAAGCTTCTGGCGATCGACATACTGTTCCTGAACTACTCTCAACGCTTCATCGAAATCGTGTTCGATCGCGTTGATAGTGCTCGAACGATTGGGTCTTCGTCCCGGATAACCGGAAGCGGATCCCGCACTGGATGCGGAGCTTGGCGGACTCTGCGGTCGCTGCTGCGCAAACACAAACGCGGGAACGATCTGCGCAAGAATCAGGAGCGTGAGAATGGATGGCCAGATAATTCTTTTCACTGAAAACCTCGAAATTTTGTCCAGGTACGCTCAGTCGACGAAGCGAACGTACATCATCGGAGCAAGCTTTTCATCAATTGCAATATAACGGATGCGATCTGGGTGGGCAAGGTTGCGCCCCGGAGCAAGGATGAGGGATGAAGGATAAAGGATTAAGGATGAGGGATGCAGACAACGCTCGCTGACAATAACTTCCTCCTTCTCCTTCCTCGTTCGTCCCTCATCCTTCATCCTTCATCCCTCATCCTTAATCCTTCGCTCCCTGACGCTACGAGCCACGCTAGTATATATCTAGCATGCAATGAGCTTGACGGGTGTTTCGCGGCGTCCGTAGAATGAACTTACCCCCGGAGAAGATCGTAAGACGCTGCAGATTGAATGAGTCACTAAAGGAGTCTTTTACGAAATGAGCAGTCCCTATTATAAGGAAGAGCCGCCAGTTTCCGACCGTGTCGACGATCTAATGCTTCGAGACGACGACAGCGATTCCTCAGAAGGAGCCAGTCGCACTGCTTCCTCAGTGCGCGATATCGCGTCTCGCATTCCAGAATCACTTAGTGCAATTGGACGCGACATCAGCCGGACTATTGAAAAAGCTATTTCAGCTAAGGATGACTACGTTGTAGCCGTTAAGGTTTCTCCAGAAGCCCAGGATAAGCTCGAGCAACTTGTTCAAGCCGGTGTATTCCGCAACCGAGCGGAAGCGGCCGGTTTTCTAATCGAAGAAGGTATCAAAACTCAGTCGGCATTGTTCGAACGCGTTAAGCAAAAGCTTGCTGAGATTGAACGTCTTCGAGCTGAGCTTCGCGGGCTGATAGCCGACAAGCCGGTGTAGTTTTTGGCCGGTTGCATAAAGTTTTAGTTTCCCTAAAGGCAGTGCTTTACCTTCCCATCAGATCCTCTCGGGGGGTAAAGCACGCTCTTATTTTGGTACAAAGAGAGTCGTGGCCGAAATACTCCAATTACCGCCTACACCGATCGAACAGTTTAGGCTCGCCAATGGCTTACGCGTCGTCCTCAGTCCTGACCGCTCCATCCCGGTAGTTTCTGTTGCGGTCTATTACGACGTCGGTTCGCGCAATGAAAAAGAAGGACGAACCGGTTTTGCGCACTTGTTTGAACACATGATGTTCCAGGGATCGGAAAACGTTGCGAAGGCTGCGCACTTCCAATACATCTTCAACGCCGGCGGAACGATGAATGGAACTACTTCGACTGAACGCACCAATTACTTTGAAACTCTGCCCTCAAACTACCTGCCGCTCGCTTTTTGGCTTGAGAGTGATCGGATGCGCTCACTGAAAGTTACCCAGGAGAATCTAGACAATCAGAGGAACGCTGTTCAGGAAGAGAAACGATTGCGTTATGACAATCAGCCATATGTCAATGCATTCCTCTTGATGAATGAACTGATCTTTACCAATCCGGCGAATGCGCATTCAACGATTGGGTCGATGGAGGATCTCGATGCGGCAACCATCGACGACGTGCGTGAGTTTTTCCGGATTTACTATGCTCCGAACAACGCGGTGTTGTCAGTGGTTGGCGATTTTGACGCCAATCAAGCTCGTGACCTAATCGACAAATACTTCGGCAGCATACCCGCCCAACCGTTGCCTGCATCCGTGGACGTTTCAGAAGGTGGGCCGGTAGCTGTAACTCAACAGACCTACCACGATCCATTAGCCCCAGCGCCGGCGTTCGTTTTAGGCTGGAAGATACCCGCTCGGAGAACGCGCGAGTTCTATGCATTGTCGCTCGCGGGCACACTTCTGTTTGAAGGAGACAGCTCCCGCCTGTATCAAAAGCTTGTGAAGGGTGATGAATCCGTTGTTTCAATTGAAGGCGGTGTTGACGAACGGCGTGGTCCTTCAGCCTTATACATATTTGCGCTGCCCAAGCCAGGAGAAGATGTAGCAACAATTCGCGAGAAGATCTTTGAAGAGATTCATCGCGTCGCCTCTGAAGGACCATCCGATGAGGAGATGGAAAAACTTCGCAACTCCCTGTGCAACGACGCTGTCCGTGGGCGCCAATCAACGATGTATCGTGCGCAACGCCTGGCGGAATTCGCTCTGTATGATTCAGATCCAACCCTGTTGGATAGCGAGCTGGATCACTATCTGTCAATCACAGCGGAGGACATCCGTAGTACTTTAAAACGTTATGTCGACGTCGACAATCGAGTGGTCCTGGATATCGTGCCCGCAGGTGGCGCAGAGCCGGAACCTCCGCTGGTTGCTGCTGAACCTCATCCTGCAGGTGAACCGAAACAACCCGGTGCGCCTCCACCCCAGATTCCGCGTGCACCGTTAACGGAGCCCCCATCCATCACGGAACCAATCATGGATGAGATCAAGCCGGACAGACCCCATCCGGAGCAAGCAAAAGATCCCGCGGATGTGCCGATACGACCAGATCGAGGTTCCGGCCCACTGCATCTATAACAATGGCTGAATTGGAAGCTTTCCGGCGCGACGCGCCACCTCCGTTACCTCCACGACCCATCGTCATTCCTGACGCTCGCGAGACTACTCTGCCGAATGGCATGTCGGTTCTAGTGATCGAAGATGATCGTCTTCCCCTGGTAAGTTATCGTTTCGCACTGAAGGTCGGCACAGCTTACGATCCCACAAAGCTTCCGGGTCTCACCGATTTATTAGCCGGACTGCTGCCGGAAGGAACTCAAACAAAATCGAGTAGAGAGATTGCGGAGCGCGTCGCGCGCATGGGTGCAAGCTTGAATGCAGGTGCAAACTCCGATTACACGATCGTTGCGGCATCAGCACTTGCTGCTTTTCAAAACGAGATTCTTGATCTGATGGCCGAGGTCGTTCTGCAGCCATCATTTCCCGAGAAAGAAGTAGAGCTCGCCAAGCAGAACACAAAAGAGAGTTTGCGCCAGCAGCGGGCGCAGCCTTCATTCCTCGCGACTGAAATGGTGTCGCGTGTAGTGTTTGGGAACCATCCTTACGCCGTGGTTGCACCAACACTTGAGTCCATTGACCTCTTCACGCGCGAACACTTCGTTGCTCATCACAAGTCAAAGTTTGCTCCCAATAATGCGGTTTTGATAACCGTGGGGAACGTCTCCTTCGATGATGTATTGAGGCGAGTGGAATCCTTGTTTTCTGATTGGCGACAGGGTGAGAAATTATCAAGTGACTTTGCATCACCGCCAGAGCGAACAAAACGGACGGCGTATCTCGTTGATCGTCCAGGGTCGGCTCAGTCGAACATTGTTTTAGCAAATCTGGCAATCACACGCACTAGCCCGGATTTCTTCCCCATGCTGCTCATGCATACGGTTTTAGGAGCAACCGCGTCATCTCGTTTGTTCATGAACCTGCGCGAGGAGAAGGGTTACACCTACGGAGCCTATTCCAATCTGGATGCTCGACGGACCGCCGGAACATTTCGCGCGACTGCGGAAGTTAGAACGCCTGTTACCGGTGATTCATTGAAGGAGTTCTTTTTCGAACTCGACCGCATCCGGAATGAGCAAGTGTCGGAGAAAGAGATCAAAGACGCAAAATCGTATCTCACCGGTGTTTTTCCGATTCGCCTCGAAACGCAGGAAGGCATGATTGACCAGTTGGTTCAGATAAAGATGTTGGATTTACCAAACGATTATCTGCAAACCTACCGGGACCGCGTTCAGGCAGTAACCGTCGAAGATATTCAGAGGGTTGCAAGGAAGTATGTGAAACCGGATGAAGCGGCGATTGTTGTAATAGGTGATGGAGCAAAGGTGCTGGATCAAATTAAGCCGTATTGTGCAGACATCGAGATCTACAACACATCAGGAAAACGAAAAGAGATGCCGGCGGCGGGTACCGAAGTTGACATCACCGGGGCTTGGTCCATCAACATCGAAACCCCTCTCGGCCAAACCATTCCGGCCACGCTCAAAATCAACCGTGCTGATAACGGCACAATGGCGAGCATAACGTCGGAAATGGGTGACGCTGACTTTGGCGTCATTGAGATTCAAAATAATTCATTTGAGGCGACAACGCCGATCGAAATGGACGGTCACTCCGTTGAAGTGTCGATTTACGCTCGCTTTGAAGGCGAGCACGCGCTGGGCAGCCTCACAATCCAAAACTCCCCACCGCTGCCTTTTGAGGGCGGCCGGGAATGAAGGATGAGGGATGAAGGGGGAAGGATGAAGGTGTTGTCAGCAGGTCGACCTTCATCCTTCCTCCCTCATCCTTCCTCCTTGGCGGTCTGGACAACCTGCGGGTTTGAAGGTGACATCTCAGTCACAGAGGTTACCGGATTGTCGCAGCTATAGCGACAACCATAACACTCGGTTCCTCCTGTGATTTACGCCCGGTGTGTCGGCCACACCGGGCGATTTGTTTTTGTCCTGTGCTTTTATCAATATCCCGACGCGTCGGGATATTGAATGTTAAATCGGGACTTACTTTTCGTACCTAAGAATCGTTCCGTCAGCGCCAACCACCCAACCAACGTTCTTGATGAAATGGAGAGAAAAGAGGTTTTCCTTGGTTGAAGCCTCCTGAGCAACCCAGCTTCGACCTGCGTCGTCGGTCCTAAGGATTGTGCCGGTGCGGCCAATCACCCAGCCTTCATCGTCGTTTAGAAATTGGACGGACAATAACGTCGCCCGCGCATTTGTAATCGCCGGCACCCACGTTTGTCCGCCATCAACAGTTCTCAACAGCGTTCCTTTTTCACCAACCACCCAGCCTTTTTTATCGTCTCGAAAGTCGACGTGGTAAAGGGTGTTGGGAGTGCCTGATGTTTGTTTAGTCCATGTTTGTCCGGCGTCTACAGTAGCCAGGATTGTTCCGCCATCCCCTACAATCCACCCGCGCCGGTCGTTAACAAAATCGATGTGAATTAGCTCTAAGTGGCTGGGCGCTCTTTGCCGTCGCCACGTTTCACCACCGTCGTCGGTATAAACAAGAATGCTGTCGATAACTCTTTCGCGCTTGCTGATCGAGCCCACCACCCAGCCTTTTTTCTTGCTTGAGAAGCGCACGCTGTAAAGTTCAACGTCGGCGCCATCAAATTCTTCGGGAAGAAACACTCGCGCCTGATTCCAACGAGTGCCCTCGTCGCGCGTTACAAAGATTCGATTGCCCGCAAGCAGAAATCCCGCTTCTTTGTCACGAAAGTAAATGTCGTTTATAGCCGCGTTCGTACCCACTGACTGTCTAATCCAAGTGCGACCACCATCTTCAGTCCGACTTAAGAATCCGTTATCACCGCCAACCCAGCCTCTCTTGCTGTCAACAAAGTAAACGGTGTTCAGATCCTGTCCGCCGGTTCCCACCTTTGAGGCAACCCAACCCTGCTGGCCATTGACGCACAAAACCGACATTTGAAAGCAAACCGTAATAGAGAGAATTTTTGTCAGCACACTCGTCATATGGTTCGAACAGCTCCTCAGTAAAGACAGAAGTATTACCACGGATCATTCCGCGACCCAGGATGATGGTCCGTTTGAAGTTTGGTTTCTTGTACCGCAGTTTGAAGTGTGAAGACAAGCGTGAAGAGCAGGTCCACAGATTACACAGATTACACAAATTATGACTCAATCGGTAAAGGGAGTTTTAGCCATCCGACTTAGCTGATTAAGTTCTAATCTGTGTAATCTGTGGACCTGCTTCTTCTCCCCATTAGCGGGAATTGATTCTGTAAACACGTCCCTCGAAGACAACGACGACACGCTCACCCAGTGAAAAGTAACTTGCCAATGCAGGCTTCTGTTTGAGCAGAGCGAAATATTCGTCGCTACCAAATGTCAGGACAGTCTCGGGCAGACGTGCATCAGCGTTGAACTCAGCATCTGTCCAGACGTCGCCGCGCAGATAAAACGTCTTACTACCGGCGCGCCGAAGAACCGATGAGGCCTCATCTTTAATCTGCTCTGCAGACTGCTGTTGTCGCGCTCGTTTGCTTTCCTGGACCGCAGCTGCGCCGGTTACTGCGGCAGCATCCGCAGCTTTAGCTGGAGGTGGTGCAGCACCGCGAGCTCTGAATGTGCCACCTGGAGTGACGTTCGCTAAAGTCGTCGTCTGCTGTTCATTCTCAAGCGCAAGATATGACGTGTAAGGAGTGACGATTCCGTAACGCGTTCCCAGATCAACTACCTCGTCGCGCAGCTCTTTTTGCTCGCCGTTCGTACGAATCTGTTCCATTAACCACCCGACCCGACGCGTCGCCCACAGTCGTGGCAAATATTCGTTATTCGTCTCGCGCAACGGAAAGCGCAGGTTGTCGTATGTGTATGACCGAGTCGTGCCTCCGGATTTACCGCTCAGGCGCAGCCTTACCGACTCGAGCTCAGCTTGATTCCGGTAACGTCCAATTAGCGTGACTTGTGAACCACGGAAGACGTCAGGCAGGCTGCGTGGGTAAACAAGATCCGTTTGGACCCCTGCCATCTCAAGTTGAAGACTGGTTAGAACAGGAAAGTTAACCTTCGTAAAGAAGCTCGACACTTTGACCTCGAGGTCCTCTTTCGGCTCTACATAATCGGCAACACCGCCGTTCTCCGCAGCTAACTTATCCAACAATGCGGTGTTAACGTTGTAACCAACACCAAAAGTAAACAAACGCACATCTGGTTTTTTCGCACCGCGCACGTTGTCGATGATTTTGTTGACGTTTGTCTCACCCACCGTGGGTAGACCATCGGTCACGAACACTAAAATCTTAGGACGCTCGCCGCCGGCGAATTGACCGAGCGAGGCGAGCAGACTCTGATTGATATTCGTTCCGCCAACAGGTCGTAGCGCTTTGACGAATTCCTCCCCACGCTTTCGTCCCGCAGCGTCAGCGCTAATAAGGCCAGATTCCATTAAGTGCTCTTCACCAGAGAAAGAGATCACGTTGAATCGATCTTGCGGCCGCAAAATCCGGATGCCGTACAACAACGCAGACCGCGCCTTCTCCATCTTGTCGTCTTCAGCCATCGATCCGGATGTATCGAGAACAAAGACGACGTCTTTCGCCGAGTATTCTTGTTCTGACCATTCGTTCTTCGGCGAAATCATTAGAAGGAAATAACCATCGCGTCCGGGTTCGCGGTGCGTCAGCAAGGTGAGACCAAAATCTTCTTTCGAAATCGTATAGAAGAGTTGAAAATCCTGCGCCTCTTTTCCTGGTTCACTCTCGAAAGATACGATCGACTGACGATCGCTGTTGTGTTTGACGTCGATAACGTGAGTCGGGGAATACACATTCCGTAAAGGCTCTTTGCTTTGTAGTTCAACACGGCCCGCGACTGAGCCAATCTCTGTTATCTGGCGTCCGATTCCTAACGGATAGCGATAGGCAACCGTGCCGGCGTCAGCGCGCGCCACTTGGGTATACGTAAGTTCGAGTTTCTTGTCGGAGTGCGGGGGGATTGGAAAGATGCTTGCTTGAAAGAGATCCTTGCCGGCATATTCAAGTAAACCAGGATCACGCTTGCGACGGACAATTTCATCATAGATGCGACGCGCTTCTTCCCGCGAGCGAACTTCACCAACCAGCCTCCGATCTCCATCCCAAATCGCGAATTCCACGATCGAAGCACTCTCCGGAATCGGAAACAGATACGTGCCTTCAAGCGTTGCGTCAGTGTCGTTTCTAAAGACCTGCTCAACGTGTGTTGTGGCCAACTGCGAGTTTATTGCTGCGTCGATCTTGATCGACTTAATAGGCAAAGCTCGCGGCAAGTTGATCGGCCGAGGAAACTCCGGACATCGCTGGCACGGGCCAGGAACGATGATTCCCTGCGCGTGTAGTAACGGAGAGGCGGCGGCAACGATTATCAGAAGAATCAGTAAGCGCGGAATTGCGTACATTTTTGATGGCTCCATCGGAATCGCGAGGCGATCTCACGAAATCGCCTGGTAGTTGAGGCGTATTTCACCTCGTCAAACATGGTAAGAACGCGCCATTGCCTTGAATCTTGCGCATCCCGAAGAAAAGACCATCCACAGATTACGCAGATTAC
>DATBSH010000304.1:0-7437 GCA_036559885.1 Pyrinomonadaceae bacterium | reverse complement strand
GCGAGCCACAAACTGCATTCTTTCATCCATGACCGAACACTCCTTCCAAGGCATCACTCCCTCCTTTCCCGAGGGAGGAAGTGTTACCTATGTGTCCGGTACGAAATGTCACCTATGTGTCAGGCCGCTCACAAAAGAGTTACTCTCCTGCGAACCGTTGGGACAGAATTCAAAGTGATGCAAGAGCTGCTGCGACATTCCTCGTTACGTTCAACGCTGGATGTCTACACGCAGGCGATCTCACCGGCGAAGCACGCGGCACAAGCAGCCGTACTCGATCTCGTATTTGCATCGGAAACGAACCGCACTTTTCCAGCCTAAATGCGGCCAAGTCATGAAGAGGACGCACGTGAAAACGTTTCAAATCGACGAAAAGGGGTGCAAAAAGGGTGCAGCCTTAATACCAACTCCACAACGTTCCGCCGTGCTTCTCGCTTTCCCGCCATTCCCGCTTGCGCGTACAGACCGAGCGTAATCCGACTGTTCGCGTGGCGAAGAAGTTTCTTGCACAATCTTGACTCGTGCAGCACCTCTTGACCCAGCGCGAACGAATGTGACACAATGAGTCACATGAAAAAGATCACTATTCGTGAACTTCACGAAGCGACAGGGCGATGGGTTCGGCAAGCGTCGACGGGTGAGGTCTATGTGACCGAACGCGGGCGCTTGGTCGCCAAGATTATTCCGGTTTCGCCCATGCCCGCCAAGCCATTCTTCGCCCACCCCACGTTTACGCGAGCATTTCTAGCCCAGCGGAAATACTTTCGCGGCGGAACCGACTCGACGAAGACGATCAGCGAGGAACGTGAGCACGACGGGTTGTGATCTACTTCGATACCAGTTACCTGGTCCGGCTGTACTATGCTGACCCTGGCGCAGACGCCGTTCGAGAGCTTGCGGCGACAGACCATGTTGTCTGCGCGGCGCACGGGCAAGCCGAAATGATAGCGGCCTTCCATCGCAAGCTGCGCGAAGGAGCGATCCGAGCACCGGCTTATGCCGCCTTGTTGGCCCAGGTACGGGCTCATATCGAGGTGGGGGCTTTCCAATGGTTCGCGCAAAATCAAGAAATTATGGCAAGAATTCGAAATGTCTACCAGAAGCTGCCGGCGGCCGTCTTTCTGCGGGGCGCTGACGCCATTCACCTGGCCACCGCAGCCGAAGCGGGCTTGCGCATCATCTATTCCAACGACAGGCATTTATTGGCTGCGGCCAAACATTTCAGCGTCGAGGGCAGGGATGTCATTGGCCAATTGCCTTAAGCAAGAAAGTGTGTTTCCACCGCCTTCATATCGATCGCCCTTCATATCTCAAGTCCATATTCTCGGTCCCAAACGATCTCACCGAACCCAATGTTTTGAGTCCACTTTTTTGAGGCGAGCATAGGTTGCCCTCCTGGTCCCACCAACCCGCCACGTTGAGAACGGGAACTGTCGGCTTGTTCAGTCCAAAGGCGACAACGTGCTTTTTGCCAGAACTCGTCGTAATTGCTGTGCGCTATGAAATCGTTCCAGGTGGAGATTTTGCCGTGGACGTCACGTTGCGTTTGCGCCTTATGGTGAGATGCTAGAGCAGGATGCCGAGCGCAAGAAACGTCAATGAAGGCGCTGTCACGGCAGAGGTCGCGAGTTCGAGTCGCTCACAGAGATCTGCAGATCGCGTCGTGATCTGGTTGATCTTCCCTGCTTTGCCTTTGCTATAAGAACGCGTTAGTATCAGGCCATGCCAGTCGGCTGGAAAAACCACATTGCGAGCGACCCCGAAATTCTGCGTGGCAAACCACGCCTGAAGGGAACACGTCTCCCTGTAGGCCTTGTGACTCGGCTACGTGGCCGCTGGCAAAACCGCTGAAGACATTATCGCGGAATTTCCCGATCTCACGCGCGACCAAATCGCCGCATGCCTGGACTATGCGCGCGAACTGGCCGAATTTGAGGCCGCCGTCTGATGGCCCTGCGGTTCTTGGCCGACCACTGTGTCTCGAACTCTATCCAAAACTTACGAGAAGCGAATCATGAGGTTTTGCGGTTGAAGGACGTTTTACTGGTGGAATCATCGGACATGGTCGTCATCACGAAGGCCCAGGAAATCGACGCCATTCTGTTGTCCTTGAACGGGGACTTCTCCCATATCGTCAACTATCCACCCAAGGACTACAAAGGAATTGTCGCGTTGCAGATGCACAATCACGCAAACTCATCACCAGATTGACAGCGTATCTGAAGGTGAATAGCACGATGGACCATTACCGCGGGAAGTTGCTCGTCGTCGAAGTTGATCGTATCCGCATTCGGGAATAAGGGCCCGAGTCCGATTTTCATTGTCTTGGGCCACGAAATAAGCAAATTCGCGAAAGCCGACTTCATTGATCTGGGTGCAATTAGGGTGCATTAAGACCTCTCGAGGATTCCTTAGGGCGCCGAGTGGCCATCGGTGCCGTGAAATTACAACCAGTTACCTCTGGACGCTGGACTGTCACGGCAGGCCGCGGGTTCGAGTCCCGTCGTCCCCGCCATTCTTTCCAAGGTAGGTGCCTGGATTTCGACGAAACCCGACGGGGTGCAAAAGGACGCGTTATGCCGCCCTCTTTGCACCGCTTTTTTCCGCCCGGTCCGAACTCTTATCTGCGACTCCTGTCATGCTGCGGTGCGTCCGCGAGTGAAGTAGTGAAGTGGGGTTCAGACGAAAACCAACTACCTTGCCGGCACTGCCTCCAGAGGGCGGACATCGCGTTCAACCTTATCAGCAATCTCATCCTCGGCAACTTCCAGGTCATAGCGCGTTTGGAGATTCATCCAGAACCTCGGACTATTGTTGAAGTAGCGCGCGAAACGCAGGGCTGTGTCTGCAGTAATTGCGCGTTTCTCGTTGACGATATCGGCGATCCGCGTCACAGAGACGCGCAAGTCTATAGCAACTCTGTTCATACTCAGCCCGAGAGGGACCATAAACTCCTCGCGGAGAATTTCTCCTGGATGCACCGGCTTAATTTTCTTCGTCATCCTGTTGTCTCCTAGTGGTAATCCACGATCTCAACTTCGTAGGCATGCCCATCGCGCCATTCAAAACAGACGCGCCATTGGTCATTGACGCGAATGCTGTACTGCCCTTTCCGGTCCCCTGTCAGGCGCTCTAATCTGTTTCCTGGCAGCGTTGAGAGCGTCCGGATGTCCTGCACTGCATCTAGCATGTCCAGCTTCCTAAGAGCCTGGCGTTCGATAGCTTTGAACCGGCGGACAGACTCTCGATGAAATAGGCGCCCGGTATCGGCGCAGCGGAAGGACTGAATCACAATCCAACACTATACTGCCTCGCGTTAAATGTCAAGCAGTACAGGATTAACAGAATTTGAGCGTCTTAGGAGCGACAAAAACAGGTTGATTCAATCTGGGTACAATAAGGGGACGATAAGAAGCTGTCACGGCAGAAGTCGCTCATAAAGCACTTGCGATGGTTCTAACGAAACCATCGAGGACCCAAAAGGGCACGTTTCAGTGTCCTTTTTTGTGTCCCTTTTCGGTCCGTGCCCTTCTTGCGATGTCGATTTCCTCACGCTGCAAGGTCGCCTCACGAGGATCGCGACGCATCGAGCTTGCTCGGCGGTGCTGACCGTGGGCCATATTCCGGTGCCAACCCCGCCGCCTGCATGTACTTGCGAATCGTCTTGCGGTCCCAGCCTGTCAACTTGCTGATGGCCTGGATGCTCCTGGATGCTCATTCCTTGCCGTTGCAGTTCTTTCAGTTCTTTCAGTTCTTGCACGTCTCTCCCCCTTAACAAGTCTCGGAACCTCCTCCGTATGGAGTGGTCCCCGGTTTACCACGTTAAGGGGTGGGGAAAATTCAACCGGCACTATGGGGATTTTTGCACCGGCGCTGACAGCCAGACTTCCGCGTTGCATTGTGATCCTCCTGCGCCACAGTTTGGCGCAGAAGAATCTTCGAATATCGCCTTGTGGAGTAGGGAGGAAAGCAGGCAAGTGAATTGCTTTGCGGTGGCAAAACCTGGCCATGCGGGCGGGAGGGCAGGGGCCTAGAGCGGCCTTGGGGCTTTACGAATCAGGGATTTCTATTCACTCTTTGGATGGCTCCCAAAGCTCGATCGGATTGCCATCTGGATCTTTAAGCCACGCAAAGGTCCCCATTGAGGGATATTCCTCGGTCTTTTCGATTACCACGCCTTTACTCTTAAGATGGCTGAGGACTTCTCCCATGTTCTTCACTGTGTAATTAATCTTACCCGTTCGTGGCTTATCCTTGATGTCTTGATCCGTGGGCATGATCGCCCACGCTATCGTTCGCTTGATCTCCGGGTTTGCAAGATCCCTATATTCGAACGATGCATAGATTGAACTGCACTCAGCATCCTCGCCATGAGGAACTATTCCGAGGCAATCGCGATACCAAGCTGCCAATCTCTTTGTATCGTTAGAAAACAGAAAAGCGCCGCCAATTCCATCGATCATAAGTTCCTCCCTTAAGCAGTGGCTCGTTTATTGTCCTTTATTTCGATCATCCCAGATTTTCGGCTCCCAGAGTTCCAACTCCTCATCTCTGCCAGTTTCCGAACCGGCAGGCATAGTCCCAATTCAAAATGCGACCAATCCGTCGCGTTTTCTTTGTCTAAGAAAATCTCAAGTGCTGGCGCATGCTCGGGCTCGTGGACACTATTGATAAGCCAATCTCTGTAAAGGTAGTCCCAAGCCGTAGCTACCTTATGTATATCGCCGGAAACCTTTATGACGGCGTATCGCATGGCTGGCATTTTCAATTTCGACATTCCTTCCATGCACTCGAAAGGAAAAGACGACGCAAGACAGACCTCATATCGATAAAGATGCCTTGGGGTCACGTGTGGATCGTCTACCGTCATTCCGAAAAGAATTCCTTGCGAAAAAATATCCTGGGATTTGGCCCATTCGATCACTGTCTTGAGGGCGGCAAGTACTCTGTCCAGTTCGAAGGCATTCGTAACCCGAATATAGGCGACTTGCCTTTCGGGAATGTCGATCAATCTCACTGGAAAAGCAGCTCTCTTTTCTTCTGCGCTCATGGGGAGACCATATTCCTCTTCCGGGAAGAGTTCTTTGCAAATCTTGCTCTTTTTGATCTCGCCGCTTTTTCGAAACTGACTTGGCGAAGTGTCGTAGCCGGATCGGAAGGCACGTGAAAACGTGGCCGATGACGAAAAACCGCAATCTAAGGCGATGTCGGTCAGGCTTTGGTCGGAATAACGAAGAAGACGAGCGGCCTTTTCAAGACGCAGCCGATTCGTAAAATTATTTAGGGTTTCGCCGGAAATCGCTCCAAAAATCCGATGGAAGTGAAATTCCGAGAAGCAAGCAACATGAGCAAGCTCACCTAGCTTCACCGGGCGATGCAGATTCTCGCGAAGATAGTCAATGATCCGATCAATTCTTCGGGAATATTCGCTGCTGGCCTGGGTCTTTGCATTTGGCACAGACTCTACTGGCATTGTGGCATAGAAATACCACAATTGGCCCTATGCGGTCAGCATCCAAAAGTCTGACTGCCATTCGTCGTCAAGCGTCTCGGAAGAGGTGGCGCATTTTGCTTTGTACCTCGTGCTCATTCAAGCGGCCGATATTCTTCCAAACCTATATCGAACGGTTTTGATCCCTCCCCCTGTGAAGGCCGAGCTGGCTCGTGCAAATACTCCAGCTATTGTGCGCGCGTGGATTTCAAAGCATCCCCCATGGTTGGAAGTAGTGAGCCTGAAGCTACCCGTCGATTCTGCTCTGGCACAGCTCGACGCAGCCGAGCGGGAAACGATATCCCTTGCGTCCGAACTCCAAGCCAACACTTCTGTTGATGGACGAACGAGACGGTGTGACTATAGCTCAGCATCGTGGATTGAAAGTGGTGGGCGCGCTCGCATCGTTGGACATTGCTGCAGCCCACGGACTCGTAGAGTTGCAAACCATGTTCGAACGGTTGCGCGCGATCACGTTCCGGTCACCGGTTCGGCTCATGGCGCGCATGCTAGAGCAGGATGCCGAACGCAAGAAACGCCAGGAAGGCCGACTGTAGACAGGCGAGGGGACAAGCTCAATCTGGGTACAATAAGGGGACGGTAAGAAGTGACATCCGGTACCTTGTGGTATCAATAGATGTCCGCCGACACCGTTTGATATCAACTGTCATGGCAGAGGTCGCGAGTTCGAGTCTCGTCGTCCCCGCCATTTCATTCAAGAACTTACCGAAAGTGCTCCATTTTCGCATGGGCACAAAAAGGCACAAAATAGGTACAGGAAATAGAGTTTTTCCAAGCAGAGCTTACGTCTCCTGCGTTTTTTCTCGGAACAAGAGCGCGACAACTGCCTCCTGCGCATTTCGCTTTTCCGTTGTGACTGCCTGCGTGTATGTGTCGAGAGTCACACGAATTGTCGAATGGCGCAGCAGCTCTTGCATGATCTTCAGCTCTGCACCGGTAGATCGAAGCAGCGTCGAATAAGTGTGACGAAAAGTATGCCATCCGATTCGCTTTGTGATGCCAGTTTTCGCGCAACCGGAACGACATGGTGCCGCATGATCTCCTGAGCCAAGAAAGGCCAGCGACCGTGGTTGACCGGACTCGCGAATACCCAGCTCTCTGACGATTGATACGGCGTCTGCCGATGCCACTCGCGCAGAGCCTTGACCAGATCATCGTGAGCTGGAACAGGTTTCTGCGAGGTTTCGGTCTTGCAAACACCAATAACGTTCTGCACGATCGAGCGCGTTACATGAATCTGCTTGGCTTGAAAGTCCACGTCTCCCCACTTCAACGCGAACAACTCACTCCTCCGCAAGCCGGTGGTCACGGCCAACAGGACCAGAGTCCGTTCTCTAAAGCGCAAATTTGCGAGCAATCCCTGGACTTCATCGCGGGTCAGGATATCTGGTGCCGTGCGGCGTTTGGCGCCTTGCCGAACCCACTGAATGGGGTTGCGGTCGCATAGGTCGTGACGGCGACCGTGATTGAACAACAGGCTCATTACATTCCGTATTTTGCAGCGTGTTCCTGGCGCCCGGTTTAAAGACTTCAGCCATGATTCGACTTCCACTGCCCGAATTTCAAACAACGGATACTCACCCCACCGAAGCTCGATCCATTTCCTGAGATAACCTTCGTAAGCTTTCCTCGTTGAATAGGCGATGCGGGTATCGCCTCGCACCAGCTCTCGTTGCTGAAAATGCCTCGATAAATCGGCTAGCGTGATCGATTCCTTTCTAATCCGAACATCATTCAGATTGATTTCTCGTCTGAATCCAACCACCGCCTTGCGGGCGGAGGCGATGCTTTTCAGTTCATCAGCCGTTCCAAGAACGATGCGGCGGTGTATTCTTCGGCCGTCTGGCCCACCCTCTCGCCACCTGAAGCACCAAACATCCGGCCCTCGCTTGCGCCGCTCAACTGTCACACTTCCGTCCTGCATA
>DATBSH010000303.1:0-6162 GCA_036559885.1 Pyrinomonadaceae bacterium | reverse complement strand
GTGTCTCTACTCCGATCGTGTGCTGCCCAATAGCGAGTTCCTTTTCATAACCCAACAGTCCCGCAATCCTCTTGTAAGAGTCGGCACTTCCGCTCGGTTTCGAACCGTCAATCCATAATGCTCCTCTCATAAACCCTTCCGCGATTCGGCCCTCGAGAATTGCTCTGCCTTCAAAGGCGTTTTCAACCGTCAGACGAGCAACGTCGGGCGCGGTGTGAACCAGTCGATCGTGCGAACGACGATAGCCGCCGCTCAAGATCAGTCTATTTATTATTCCGACCGCCGGGTTGAAGGCCACATGACCACGAAATCTCAAAGAGTTTCTGAGAAACGCCGCGTTCAACTGTGGTTGATGGTCTGCAGCAAAACTCGTTTCAAAAGCTACGCTTTCCACATTGTGAGTTGGTTGATTCAGTAACACCGACAGCTTAGCTTCCGACGTGTAAAAAGGTTCGGATAGAGACTTGTTTCCGCTAACCTTCAAAAGAATCGCTGCGGCGCGCAGGCGCGCGGGATTTCCATTCGCAACTCCAGGAAGGGAAAGCAAATCTGTCGACGCTTCAAATTCGGGGGTCGGACCAAGCTCCTCGTCGACAGACAGTGCGAATTTAGGGTCGAACATTCGCAGCAATCTTGGAACGTTGCTTAGCGATGTGTGGCGATTAGAGCGTGGAATCGGTAGCAGCACGGACGCCATAAAAATCGGATCTGTACTCAAGGCTACCGTGCGTAATTCCACATCGACGCATTTGTCGGTTAGGTTTTGTGAAAGACAACTCGTAGCCGCGACTTTCCTCACACAAGATCTGACAAGGTTCACGTCGACTAGTTGCAACCTACCGAGCTTCACAAACTCGGAGTTGTATTTGTTCTTCTCGTCATTGATTACCGCAATAACCTTGAAACGGCTGTCACGCAACTTTTCTGGCTTAAGCTCATCTCCCCGTTTTAACGGCAATGCAATTTCAGGTAGCCACCGAGCCTTGACTGTTATCGAGCGTACAAGGTGACCGGGTTGATCATCGCTGTCACATGGTTGTGCGTGAGATGAATTGCATATCAAGAACAACGCCATCGGCACGAATGCCATCCGCAAGCAACCGCTCCGAGTGATGCTGCTATGCATAACCTGTTATTGATCGAAAAACAGTAACCGAAAAACAAAGTCGAAGAACCTAACCGCCAATCTCCGCAACGACAACTTTGCGTGATGCGGCTTCAATTGCCTTCGCTTGTTCGGGCGTTGGCCCGGATGTTCCCTCCAATGCGGCTGTTGCTGGTATCACCTGGTCCCTGACAATCTCCTGCTGCTTCTTTGTGATCTTCTTCTCAGCCAGCATCTTTTCAATTCCTTGTTGAGCCTTGGTGTCGTCTAACTTTGGTCTGTAGGAAACGAAAACAATCTGGGTCCACTCACCATCAAGCTTCCGGTCAAGCTCAAAAACAAGCCCCCACCGAGCTTGATTGTTTACACATGTCTTATCAACGATAACGTGAAGTCTCAGGTCCTTCTTCGGGACCACTTTTATCTCAAGTGTGAATCCCTGGCAGGGGGCTGGAGTTGACTCCGTTATTGCGACAGCCTTCACTGGCATTTTTGTCTCCTTTCGTACTAGCGTAAATTCGAGCGCCAGAATTCGCGCGCCACAGCCTCATTCAGCCACAAAACAATGGCGGATGTGCGTGGGCCTTCACCGCACGATTCAATCAAACGTGACTGAGCTTCGCTGGCGTGAGCGAATCGAAAAGACTCAGGTAAAAGGAGTGCGCGGATGGCGCACGGCTTATTTGTCGAGTTTGCGAGGAGCCTGACCTTATACTCGAGTGACTGGTCATGTCAACGATTTCAGTTGCTACTTGGAAGACCTTACTGCGTTTCTCCGCACCCCAGGCGTAGACTGCAATTGAACCAACAACTCAGAGACACTGAGACGTTTCCCAAAGACTCAAAACTACTGTCGCACCGTTGCAGCAGAATCTACGTTGCCTTGACAACTATTCGTGGCCAGCATTATTGTCGCGCCGTTTCATAGCACTCACTGATGCAAGTACATCCTCGTTCAAGTTGCATCAGAAACTGACGCCTTCAATCTTACGGGCGTGATTCACAACCAACTTCCGTGCCAATACTACCGATCGGCGTCAATGCGCGCCCTTCGAGTTCCCCACTGAGAAGACGAAATGCCCACCTTCCCATCCGTTCCACTATTTGAAGTGTTGGAAGACGAGTACATCAATCTCCACTCAAGACAACTGGAGACCGAACAGGTTGACCTCGTAGATCCATTCACAAGAGGCACGCGATCTGTCAAGGCGACTCAAGATTGGGAGTTCGACAAAAGTCATTTTAAGGCTGTAGACGAATTTGCTCGGGAACTACTTCGATATGCAGAGGCGGTCGGCGAAGGGTTAGATTCGATGACTCGCTCGCAGGACAAGGAGGTCGACACTCGTACCTCAATTTCAATGTCGCTCGGCTTTAAGCCTGAAGATGGTGTCCATACTCGTGACTGGGCGAAACAAAAACTCGTCGAATATCTCGTGGGCGCAACCGAGAATCCACTTTCGTTAGAAACACTCCGTACACTGGCGAAAAGCCGCACTGTGCCAGATGCTGAGTTGGAAATGCTTACCGCAAGTTTCAATACCAGACTACGTGATCCTCAGCTTTATGCGAGCCACCGCTTCTCATTCAACTGGCTTAACACGGCCAGCCGTACGCTGGTTGGCGAGTACCACTCATCAGGCAAGACATTCGATTCCGCCAGTCTTCAACGCTTCAATCGTCTGTTACTTGAAGACGCATTCCCGCAATACATTGAACGCATCAATAACATTCGCCTCGCGGCAATCTACAAACGTTTCCATAAAGTCCAACAGAGTGCGTTGTGCTTATCGGGAGGAGGCATTCGCAGTGGAACTTTTGCACTCGGCATTCTGCAGAGTCTTGCCCGTCACAATTTACTGAAAGAATTTCATTACCTCTCGACGGTGTCGGGTGGTGGCTATATTGGCAGTTGGCTAACAGCGTGGATTCATCGACATGCGGACGGACTCGAGGGAGTCACAAAAGATCTCGCGAATGCAACGCCCCGAACCAAAATCGATCCTGACCCGACACCCATCAGATATTTGCGGCAATACAGCAATTTCATAACACCGAAAGTGGGTTTGCTTACCGCCGACACCTGGACGTTCATTGGCATCTACTTGCGAAATCTTCTCCTGAATTGGCTGGTCATTATTCCGATGTTGCTCGGAATGCTGACGCTTCCGCGACTCATTGTCTCCATGCTCGTCGTTGGGCCACGTGTTAGCGAGGCGTTTGTAGTTTTTCCGCTTGTCTCGGTGCACCACATCATTCTGGTAATTGGCTCCGCACTCGGAGCGTGGTCGTTGGCTTATGTTACCTTCAGTCGTCCGGCCCTGCGCGAAGAACTTCAGCAGCGCAGTCGTTTCTGGCGTTATCGCGCTGACCAACGCGACTTTCTCATCTATTGTTTGTTGCCTCTTTTGGTTTCCGGTCTTTGCCTTTCGACTTACTGGGCGTGGTCGACAGACGAAAGCGCGAGGTCCGCAATCGTCATGGCAATCTTTGGTGTGGTGTTCACTCTTCTAGCCTGGCTAATTGCAACGTTCGTTCTCGGTCGGTTATTTCGTCCTCAAACATGGAAGCCAAGACACTTCGGAGCGTTAGCATTGCTCTTAATCTGCGGTGGCCTCGCCGGTCTGCTCATCATACTTTTCTCAGAAGTGCTGAAGCTGGAACACGCGACCATCGGCTTGATTCCGTCCACTGTTTGGCCGGGTTGGCTCAACTGGAAAACTGAAGTCTACGCCTGTGTCGGAGTTCCGTTGTTTCTGTTGCTTGTAGGATTGGGTTTGGCGCTGTTCGTGGGTCTTTCCAGTGCCGGTAGGACCATTGACGACGAGGATCGCGAGTGGTGGGCACGAGCCTCTGCATGGCTTGTAATTGCGATCATCGGATGGATCGCCGGCACTGCGGTAGTAATCTTTGGGCCAATTGTTTTGTTGGACGCGCCCGGCAAACTGGCATCCCTGGGCGGGATCTCAGGCCTGCTCACCATCCTACTAGGACGCAGCGCTCTTACTCCGGCGACGACAGAAAGCTCGACGAGTAATAGGCCAAAAACGACCCTTGCCAGTTCAGTACTCGGTAAGATTCTGCCGTTACTGGCAGTCGTCTTTCTCTTCGTATTTCTCGCGGCGTTATCGCTCGCGACGACTGGTGTGTTTCAAGGCGCTGCGCGACTGCTCAACCGGGACAGCTTCATTAATGTTAGCTCCCTGATAACCAATCTTCCCCAACAATCAGGTGCATCGGCTTTGCAAACTTATAGTCGCTACGTAGCGCCGATGGGTGGCACTGATCCTTGGATAGCAGCAAAGATCGTCCACATGAACGTGTTGCATTACACAAGTGGTGTCCTGGTTCTCGTCGTTGGTGGTGCTCTATTTGTATTTGGATTAATTCTTTCCTGGTTTATCAAACTCAACATCTTCTCATTACATGGCGGCTACAGAAACAGATTGATTCGCGCATTCCTGGGCGCGTCGCGTCGTAGTCATGAGCGTAAGCCAAACCCATTCACTGGCTTCGATCCGGCTGACAACGTAAGCATGCACGAATTGCGCCCGGTTCTCTTCAATGAAAACGATTTCATCGATCCGGTTGGTTTGGTTGGAGAGTTAGTGCGCGATCAAAGAACGGACATTTCGAAATGGCTGGTGAACAATGGACAGCTCCGCAATATTCAAGCCCTGCCAAGCATTAGTGCCCCGTCACCCAGATTGATCACTGCCTTGCAGAGAGATCTGAACTCGGCGTTGCAAATTAAGAATTTGAAGCAGAGAGTAGAAGCGGAACCGGAAGCCGGCATTGATACGAACAGGTCACTCAGTACAACGACTGATCTCTTGGCGAACCGTCATTATCTTGAGCAGCAGTTCGACACGATGGTCCGCGTTCGGCCAGGTGAATCGTCAACTTTCAGATTGATGCCCTTTATCAACACCACTCTTAATCTCGTCGCGGGCAAGAACCTCGCATGGCAGCAACGCAAGGCGGAGCCTTTCAGTATTACTCCGCTGTATTGTGGCTGTGTTCGGCTCGGCTATCGCAATTCAAGAGAATACGGCGGCAAGGGAATGGGGATCTCGATTGGCACCGCCGCTACAATTTCGGGAGCAGCCGCGAGCCCTAACATGGGTTATTACACCACCTCACCCGTCATTTCCTTAATTCTGGCGTTGTTTAATGTTCGGCTCGGATGGTGGCTGGGTAATCCCGGTCCAGCAGGAGATACGACGTACGACTTATTCGCACCGAAGTCATCAGTGATGCCCATCGTTCAAGAAGCACTTGGTCTAACGAACGATGAAAACAAATACGTCTACCTCACGGATGGTGGTCACTTCGAAAATCTGGGTCTCTATGAAATGGTTCTGCGGCGTTGTCACACGATAGTGGTCTGCGACGCAGCTCAGGATGAGAAGTATCGATTCGGAGACCTCGGTAACGCGATTCGGAAGATCCGTATCGATCTTGGGGTGCCAATTGATTTCAAGTCGATGCCCATCTTCGCTGGCTGGCCCGCAAACGAAAAGCAGGGCCTGTACTGGACAATAGCGAATATACGGTACTCATGTATCGATGGCGACGGTGTGCCGAACGGAACCCTGCTCTACATTAAACCGGCGATTTACGGGACTGAGCCCCGTGACATTTTGGAGTACAAGAAAAGCTTTCCTGCCTTTCCTCACCAAAGTACTGCTGATCAATTCTTCGACGAGCCTCAATTTGAAAGTTACAGAATGCTTGGCTCTCACATCATGGACCAAATATGTGGCGACGACTCAAAAGATTTGCAGCTCACAGATTTGATAACCAAGGCTCGCGAAAAGCTCAAAAGTTACAACGACGCGAACTACGGTATGGCCCAAGGGAAGAAGCCAACTGAGATTGTGACCGACCAGCTTGAAGGAATGACGAGTATTTGAGTCCGATTCATTTCGATTAGTAAATTACTCAGACACCACTGGCTTTAGCCATGTGGTATTCAAATTCAGCCTAACGTTGATGATTGTTCTACATTTTCACAGTTTTGATTGCCGGCGCGTGGAAACTGATCGTGGCTTGTT
>DATBSH010000302.1:0-12861 GCA_036559885.1 Pyrinomonadaceae bacterium | reverse complement strand
TTCCACAGATTACACAGATTAAGAACTTTAGATAGGAAAGGTGAGCTTTATGGCTCAACTTTACTGGTTAGGGCTCGTAATCTGTGTAATCTGTGGAAATCGGTGGATCTGCTTTTGGTGGATCTGCTTTGGTGGATCTGCTTTTGGTGGATCTTCCTCTCAACCGCTGGCAGTTGCGGCTGGCAGCAATCCCTTAATCTCTTTCACAACGCGTGCCACGTCTTCCTGATTCGCCAGCGCAATCATGAAGAACTGATAACCCTGATGAAAACAGATCAGGCCGTTGGCGAAGAGCCAAACACCATCCAGAAATGGATTGCCACCAAGTAACCAACTAATTGGGGCGCCCGTTATTCTTCCCGGCTGCAAAATCTGCGCCCACATCGCTGCACCTGCTGCACAACTGAACGCACCTAACAGCGGCGCGCCAACGTACTTCGTAATCTTTCGCTCAAACTCAACTCGCTCGCGTTCAGCTTCCGTAAGCTCGCCTTTACCAATCAGCTCTTCTTGATTTTTCAAATGCTTGTCGAACTTCTGACTGACTTTTTTCAATCCATAAACAGGAAGCGCTGAGTGAGTTAACCAATGCGGGTGAGCGCCGAGCAGCACTGCATCCAATCCTGGAAGAGCCGCACCCATCCGGACACCCAGCACCAAGGAAACAGAAACGACAGCGGCTTTGCCAGGGTTCTCCTTGATCCAATCTCGCGCTTTCAATAGACCAGAGGTCGCTGCGGACGACGCGCGCGTGAACCGCGCACCTGTGTCATAGATCTGCGACGCGCGATCGTAGTAGGTCTTTGCGTCGTCAAAAACCTCTCCCGCTTTCTTTCCTGCTTCTCCGGCGGCTCCGCGAAAGGCCTCGCCCGCCTTCTTTGCACCACGTACCGCTTCTCCGGCAGCTCTACGCGCGGCGTCACCGACCTCGCGATCATCAGCAAGGCGATCGGCTTCAGCCCGCAATCGTTCAGCGCCTGAGGCAACAGTCTCTGCCCCTCGTCGCGCTGCCTCTTCGGCGGCGCGTGCTCCATCATTAACCAGATCAGAAATCGAATACTTCTCGTCCAGTTCTTTGGCTTTGCGCCGGGCTGCGTGCTGCCATTCATCCAACTTGTCTTTGTAATCGGCCATAATTTACACCGCATCCGTCTGTACGTTGCCAACCTCTGCGGAGTTCGATTTGATGGGCTCCCACTCCACTACTTTGTCCCGTCCGGATCTCTTTGCTTCATAAAGCGCGACGTCAGCCGCAAGTAACAATTCCGCCGCAGTTTGCCCGCCCGAAGGACATTCTGCAACTCCAAAGCTAGCGGTGATCTGACCCACTCGGGGAAGGCCCATCTCACGAATTGCGACCCTCAGTCGTTCGGCCACTTCGAGTGCTTCTGCTTGTGCGGTTTCAACCAGTAGGACCGCGAACTCCTCGCCACCAATCCGTGCTGCAAGGTCTATTCCTCGCGTTCCCTCCTGCAGCACTCTGCCGATACCTCGAATCGCTTCGTCACCGGCATTGTGACCGTAGTTGTCGTTGACCA
Source organism: Pyrinomonadaceae bacterium (assembly GCA_036559885.1). Classification (GTDB taxonomy): domain Bacteria; phylum Acidobacteriota; class Blastocatellia; order Pyrinomonadales; family Pyrinomonadaceae; genus PSRF01. The sequence goes on along the minus strand of DATBSH010000302.1, from coordinate 11,323 downwards.
ATTTGAAGTGGTCGATATCCAGCATTAGCAAGCTGAACGGACGAGTGTACCTCAGGGTGCGATTAACTTCTCGATCTAATTGCCTCTCAAAACGTCGGCGATTTGCAAGGCCAGTTAGATGGTCCGTAAAAGCAGCTTCTTCGCAAACATCAAGATAAGCTTTGAACTCTAACAGGGTTCGTGTCCGCGCCAGAAGTAGCTCCAGATCAGTGGGATCGGTGATGTATCCGAGAGCGCCTGCTTCCGACGCTCGTCGCAGGTCGTCGGAGTTATGCCCAGCTGCAGTTTGCATAATCACGGGAATGAACTTGGTCTGCGGATTTGCACGGATTCGCTCTGCGAGTTCATAGCCGTTCATTCGCGGCATCATCACGTCGGTTATGATCAGGTCAGGCTGATAGGACGCCACGGCGGCGAGGGCCTCCTCACCATCCATAGCAGTTCTGACGCTGTAACCCGCCAGATTTAGAGCGGCTTCGAGCAGCCTCAATTTGTCGGGATTGTCGTCGACCACGAGAATATTGGACCGTGTTTCCATACGTTACGTTGGGCCTTATTGGTCTTGCGCCTCCATAAGCTTCATGCTAAAGTTCGCCCATCGGTATTCGTTCCAAGCCAGCACTTGCCAAACACCGAATCCGTAAAAATAACCGAAAGCGTCATACGCCCCGGGTCAGATCAAGCGGGTTTCCTTACAAATCAAAACAACTGAGCCCGCTGCGGGACCGCCCCGATAGAGCAGTCAAGCTGTAAGAATCGAGCAACAGAGAACCCTTAACTCGACCCCCAGAGGAATCGGCAGATGAAAGTCGTGCAGCATGCCAAGCGCGCGCGGGATCTAACACCCGAAGATCGCGCTGACATAATTCGTAAACTGGAATTTGGTACAACACTTAGCGATAACCTGGTTGCGGATCTTTCCGCCAATTCGGTCGTGCTCGACTTCAGGCGCCGCCGATTCGTCTATCGGGCGGGCGAAGCTGCAGACTGCCTCTATGCCATCATTCACGGCAGAGTCAAACTTTGTCGCATCGAATCTGATACCGGACGGGAAGCCGTAATCGACATCCTGCCGGAAGGTTCTCTATTCGGGGAGTCAGCGCTCTATTCGGCTGCGGGGCAACGCGCGAATTCAGCAATTGCCTACGAAAACTCGAGGCTTTTGCGAATTCAAGTCGCGGATTTCAAACGGGGGATGGCTGAGGACGACCGGCTTCATGATTACACTTTCCGTTTGATCGGTCAACGGCTTGAACATGCGGAGCGCCGCCTGGCCGACTTTGCACTTAATGCGATTCCAGCGCGGCTCGACCGGTTGCTTGCAGAGTTTTCCGACCGCTATGGCGTTACAGAACCTGAAGGCGTTTTGATTGATATTCCCCTGCCCCACCGCGAAATTGCCTCTATCGTCGGCTCTACTCGTGAAAGCGTGACCGTCCGCTTGAATGCGATGAGACGCGAAGGTACCATCGAATTCGTTAATCGACGAATCCTGATCAAGCGGCCGGCTTCACTTGCCTAATGCGAAGTTGCGCCGCTCGCGTGGCGTAATGAGGAAGTGTCCAACCTGCGGTAATCCAGTCGAGTGGAAAGATAATTCTTTCCGTCCCTTCTGTTCAGAACGCTGCCAACTTGTAGACCTGGGGAAATGGGTCGAGGGAGAATATCGTGTTCCGGGTGAACGACTGCCTCCTGACGCGATTGACCGACCTTCCGTTTCACACGATATCGAGAAAGACAATTCCTGATGTCAGCGTATCGGACATGTTGAATTCAGTTTCGGCGCGATTTCACAAAGTTGTCTTTTGCTGTCTCCTTCTCATCCTGCTTGCGGCCTGTCAAAGCCCGCGCACATCTAAGGCTCCGGTTGTTTCTGGCCCACCCGGTACGACACTACCCATGCCGCCAATCAGTGGGAAATCGCTCAATGAGATGGGCTGGCAATTGGCGGATGGACAACGCAATTTCTTCTCTCAATATAGAGGGAACGTCTTGATTCTCGACTTCTACGCGACCTGGTGTTTGCCGTGCCGACACAGTATTCCGCGCCTCGTCGAGCTTCAGCATCGCTTTAAGGATCAGGGGTTACGCGTAATTGGTTTAAATGTGGGTGGCCCTGACGATTGGCCCAAGGTTGCAGACTTCGCACGCGAGCTTAAAATTCAATACACGTTGGCCATACCTGACAATGAACTGACCAACTTTCTTCTTTCAGATACCCAACAGATTCCGCAGACGTTCCTATTCGATCGAAACGGACAGTTAGCAAAACGATTCATTGGGTTTACGGATGCAGACAGTCAACTGATCGAGGATGTTGTAAAAGCCGAGGTAGAAAAGAGCTAGCAGACGTACGCAGAGAGTTGAATTTTATGTTTGAATTCCTTTTTGGAGTCCAAAATGATTCGTCAAAAATTGATCGACAATAAGATTGGACAAGGAGCGTTCCGCTGGCGTAGTTACGAGGTGTCGCGAATTGAAGGTCTTAGCGATGCCGTCTTTGGCTTCGCAATTACACTGCTCGTCGTGTCGCTCGAAGTTCCCAAGACATTCGGAGAACTGGCGCAACTCATGAATGGGTTCGGCGCGTTCGCGATTAGTTTCACTCTACTGTTTTTGGTTTGGTTCAATCAACATAAGTTTTTCCGCCGGTACGGGCTGCAGGACGCAACGACAGTCTGGCTGAATGCAGCGTTGCTGTTCGTCGTGCTGTTTTATGTTTACCCGCTAAAATTCCTCTTTACGTTCCTTGTCGATAGATTTACTGGCGGTCACGGTGAGATACGATTGCCGAACGGAAATGTCGAGGAGATGATACAGAACAGCGACCAAATGGGTACGTTGATGATCATCTTTGGAATCGGTTACTTCGCAGTCTTTGCTGTGTTCGTGCTGCTGCACTTGCACGCGTACCGTAAGCGTGAGGCTCTCGAATTGACGAACATAGAACGCTTCGACACGATCAGCAGCGTCCAGGAGAGCGGCCTTAATTGCGGAATCGCTCTGGTATCAGTCTCTATTGTTCTCTTCGCCGGCGCACGCTTCTCCAGTTTGGCTGGCATGACGTACATGCTCACTGGCGTCGTGATGGCTATACACGGTTTCATCATGGGAGCGCGAAGAAAGAAACTAGAGAAGCAACTGGGCGAACAGGCGTTAGACTCAGCGTAGGCCGGGCTCTAGTTTTAGTTAAGGGGATCCATAAACAGGAAATCATACTTTGCGAAAAGCGAAAATCTTAATAACACTCGGTCCGGCGTCCCGTGAGTCTGACGTCGTTCAACAGCTACTCGAAGCAGGTGCTAACGGCGTGCGAATCAACATGTCGCACGGGACACACGAAGAGAAGACTGAAGACATCGCACAAGCTCGAGCAGCGGCGAAGAAACTGCGACGGCCACTTGCCATTCTCGTCGATCTTTCAGGGCCAAAGATTCGAACTGGTGAGCTAAAAGACGACAAACCCATCACTCTTGAGCACGGGTCGCTGTTCACGATTACCACACTTCCCATCAACGGCGATAAAAACCGCGTGTCGACCAACTACGCAGACTTGCCTCGCGTTGTGCAACCAGGAACACGCTTGTTGCTCGACGATGGTGCAATTGCACTGGTTGTTGAGAGCACAACTGACACCGACATCATTTGCCGAGTGATTGATGGGGGCGTGTTGGGAGAGCGTAAAGGAATCAACTTACCCGGCGTGCCGCTGCCAATCGATTCGCTCACAGAAAAAGATATCGTTGACCTCAAATGGGCCGTTGGGCAGAAAGCCGACTACATTGCGTTGTCGTTCGTCCGCCGCGCCAGCGACTGTGAACGAGCCAAACAGATGATTCAAGAAGAGGGTGGACACGCTCCTCTCATCGCCAAGATCGAAAAAGCGGAGGCCATCGATCATCTCGATGAAATCATTGCGGCTGCAGACGGCATTATGGTGGCGCGCGGCGATTTGGGTGTGGAGACCAGCGTGGATATGGTTCCGGTCTATCAAAAGCGAATCATCGAAAGATCGATTGACGCAGGAAAGATGGTGATTACTGCAACTCAGATGCTGCAATCGATGGTCATTAACCCGCGACCAACTCGTGCAGAAGCGTCAGACGTAGCAAATGCAGTGTGGGACGGCACGGATTGCGTAATGCTATCGAACGAAACCGCTACAGGCGCTTATCCTGTAGCTGCAGTCAGCATGATGGCGCGAATCATTGAGTCAGCTGAAGGAGGTCGAGAGAAACCACTCAGCTTTGCAAGATTGGCCGGCAAACAGTCTGGCCGCGTCAGTCGTGCCTTATGCGAAGCCGCAGCCTACGCCGCTGAAGAACTGGGCACGAGTGTCACCGCCGTGTTCACAGCATCAGGGTTAATGGCCCGCCGGTTGTCATCACTTCGTCCGGATCAAAGGATCATCGCATTAACGCACAAACCTGAGGTGCTTTCAGAATTGTCGTTGATTTGGGCAGTCGAACCGCTTCTGAGTAAAGAGTCACGCACAACTGAAGAGATGCTCAAACATGGAGAAGAGAGTTTATTGGAGGCGGGTGCGGTAAAACCGGGTGAGATGATCGTTGTGATGGCTGGACGGCTCTCGGGCTTGGGACTTTCGAGTTCGGTAACGATCTTTACTGTGGCCGGTAATCTTGGGCCAACACGTTAATCGGCTCGCACCATGTCGCCGACTGTTTTGTCTTTCTTTTGTTCCTCAGCCAGCTGTGCGGGCGTTTTCTGCGGGTCGCGCCAGTTATCAAGTATTCCGACCTGATGCACGCACTGAAGGGTACAAGTGGGCGCGCACCATTTCTCAGTCTTATACTCGCGGTCGAAATCCTCCATCGTGTATTGGTCCAGCGGGATACCTGGATAACCGCGCTGCTGCGAACACCAATGCACGAGTCCTTCTTCGCAGATATACAGATAACGTGCGCCGGCACGACAACGCCAATTGTAAGGTTTACCCTCCGCAATGCTATCCTGAAACCAATTCAATCGCGCGTGGTCTTTGTTTCCGAGTTTCTTAACCTGCTGGAAGATCTCTTTCTCTCTCGCTGACAACGGTTTCAGAGTTCCGTCGCTATCGTGAATCACACCCACGGTAGTTGAGAAACCAAGCTCAACTGCTCGCGTTGCCACTACCAACGCGTCTTCAGGATTCTTTATGCCGCCGCCAATCACTGAATTGATGTTGACGTGAAACTCAGCATACTCAGACAAGTAACGCAATTTCTTATCAAGCACTCGCAAACTCTTGCGCGAGACCTCGTCAGGCTCCACGTTATCAATGCTGATTTGTAGATACTCAAGACCGGCTTTGTTGAGACGCTTTATGCGTTCCGGGGTGAAGTAGTAGCCGTTGGAAATGAGGCCCGCAATCATTCCCCGAAAACGAATGTGACGGATGATGTCGTCCAATTGTGGATGCATCATCGGCTCGCCACCCGAAATCGTAACGATCGATGTTCCTAAGTTCGCGAGTTTATCTAGACGGGAATTGACCAACTCTAAATCGATTGGTTTTGACGTGTGGTCGTACTCGTTGCAATAGCCGCACGCAAGATTGCAACGACGCATCGGAATGAGGTGCGCCAACACCGGATGCCGCGTCGACAGCAAAGCGCGACTGATGAAGCTTGTTTCGCGTAGCTTAAGCCTTAAAAAATTTGAGGTCCGCATTGACAGTTAAGATCCAAAGTCCGTGCTTTGAATTGACGCGAAGAATATGCGACGAAACCCAATGAACGCAAGTGGACCAATTTCGTTCTTATTCAACTCTCTGGTCACCTTCGTGTTCTGTGTATGTCTGTCGTTCTAGATGTGCTGAAGGAAACTGAAACAGAGACACAGAGGTCGCACAGAGAGAATCAAACCAAACCGAACATTTCTTATACACAAAAAGTGCGCCAAAAAGAAAAGGCTCTGTTTTCGACAGAGCCTTTTCGGCTACTCGCTTTGAAGGAAATAGTTAGCTCTTGACGACCTTAACGTCCGAATCGAACTTGATGTTGAAGTCATCAGAGTTGATCTTAACGTTTTTCTCCAAGCTCGTCAGACGCATGGTTGTCGAATCGTCATTTTTCTCAACAACTTTCGTCTGCACCGGCATTCCGTACTGGTCAATCCAGATCTCCGCGTACTTGAAGCCGGCGTTTCCTTTTGGCACGAGAGTTAGGTGAATCGTGGAGATACCACCCCAGAGTGTTTCCTCGCGCACGTCGTTCACTGGCTGGAATCGTGCTTCAAGTTGCTGACGGCTCATATACATCATTTCAAGTATGCCGCCGGCCTTATTAATTTTGCTGTTCGAATTTCCGGTGTACACAACCTTCAGTGTTGGGCGATAGATCGTGTACTTGCCATTATTAACCGCCAAGATCTCTCTTCGTGGTCTGCTCCAGTCGATGCGGACCGACGCTTGTCGTCCCTGGCCTGGAACATAGATGACCACGCCCTGAAACATGTCAGAATCTTTGAGCTGCGAATTGTATTTCTCCATGCTGATGCTGGCACGAAGCGTCTTCAACGTCTGACGATTCTTCTCCATGCGAGACAACACGGAACTGACTAATCCTGCACCTTGGCCATGGGCAGTCGTCGGGGAAACTATCGTGAGCGTGAAGACAAATAAGGCAATCACGCCCAAGGGTACAAATCTCTTCATAAATACTCCTGAAATAAGTCTCCCTTCCCAGGTTCATAAAAAACCGAGCAATTATAGGGAAAGGCTACTGTATGTCAACCTCAAACCCGACGACCTTACCATCGTCGTTCAGTAATTTTCTAACACCTACGATCCTTGCGTCACCCCGACCCGTAATGGCCCTAACTTGTTGCTCGATTTTTTCTGTATCTGATTCACTTGCAACAACTTCTGCTGCCAAAACGACCCTTTGAACTGGGCTTTGATGCGGCACTGCCGATGGTCGTTCGCCATTATCAAACCAGCTTTTTGGTGTCAAAAAGATGAAAATTAGGCAAACCACACATAACAGGTCCCATTGCCAGGTATTTCTCGCGTAATTCCAGAAGAAAATCTTCTTAAGTGTGGTTAGCAGGACTCGCAACATCCACCAACTAGCAAGTAGGCAGCCACTGGGAACCGTGGCTGGCGGGTCAATTGATTCTAACGGAGCCGTTACGATGTGTAAACGGATTTTTCACAACCGTATACCTGGAGAATGTTCAACAATGTGGCCGTCACGCATGTGTACGATACGGCGACACATCGCTGCGGCTTCCGGGTTGTGGGTAATCATTACTATGGTCTGATTGAAGCGGTAATTCAACTCCTGAAACATATTTAGCACGAGAGCGGAGTTTTCGGAGTCGAGGTTTCCGGTCGGTTCATCAGCCAACACTATGGCAGGACGAGTTACTACAGCACGAGCAAGTGCGACGCGTTGCTGTTCGCCACCGGATAACTCAAGCGGCTTGTGGTGCAGTTTATCTTCCAATCCCAGCAGCCGCAGAACCTCTCGTCTTCGGTTTGGATCTCCACCGCCGTTGCCATGAATTCGCTCCGCTAGTCGGAGATTTCCTTCAGCCGTCAATGTTGGGAAAAGGTTGAACCGCTGGAACACAAAACCGATTTTTTTTCGCCGGATAGCGGTTCGCTTCGCGTCTGAAGCGGCCGTGATATCTTCCCCGTCGATAACGATGCGGCCGCTCGTTGGAGTCAACAATCCACCCAAAAGGTGAAGCATCGTTGATTTACCGCAGCCGGACGGTCCCATGATCGCGACAAATTCACCTTCCTGCACTTCTAGCGAAACGCCGCGTAGCGCGTGGACGTCAACCTTACCAATTCGATAGACCTTTACCAGATCCTCAGCTTCTAAAATTCGCCTCATCTTTAAATCAGCGTCCGTGTGTGATGCCCGCCCGGAAGGCTCTGTACAATGGCAACTAAGCTTCCCTAAACAGAACCGGATTCCCAATTCAAACGTCAGATGTTAATACATCTGCACTCTCTTATCTAGCATGAGCAGATAGGACACTACCGGGACAAACGGGTGTACCCAAGATGGGATTCCAGAATTCAAATTAGGCTCTATGGTTTTGCCTATCTTCTTACCAGCATTCGCGTGATGAACAGTTTTACCAAACGCACTCCAACAGCGATTTCCTCCCAAATCTCCACGACGACCAGCAAAATTATTGCAGCTATTGGTATGAGATATTCGCCGAAATATTCCAGGCGCGGGTTAGTATCAAGCGGAGCGATGTTTTGGAATAGCCACTCGGACAAGACCATGCCAAACCCACGATTCCAGATCTCAGATTAGCACACTACCCAGATTGACTAGTGATTAGCGACGGGCTTTATTGTTTTGCGCGTCGAGATCAACTTCAGGCAATTGCCACTTGTTTTCTAAAATAAACGCCTCCCGACGGTATTCCTTGTTCAGTTCTACAGAGGTTGGCTCCTGATAGCTGATACTGAGCTTGTACTGATCCTGAGGTCGCGTGATTTCAACACGTGAAGGTAGCGAGGCGGTGGCATTCCCTCCAAAGATTCTTTCGTTGAAGTATGAAACATCGGTCACTAACAAGCCGCGCTCGTCGTACGTTTGTACGCGGGCCAACCTGATCCCGTTTACGCGATCGAACCAGAAGCGTCGCAGCACGCGAGCTTCGTTCTCGTTTGGTTCTGACAATTCCTCCAGGAAGTAATACCCGCGCAGGACTCGCGAGCCTTTCTTTGCCTGCGGTTGCGTGTCGGCTTCTTCCTGGAAGTATTCGCTCTGGGCGTAGATTTTGCCAGGAGCTACTTCGATGGGGCGAATCATCAGCGCGTCGGTCAGATGCTGCGGTCGAAGGTTTGAAAGAGCACTGACCGTTTCCTTCTCCGTCTTTTGTCTGGTCCCCTTCGCGGAGGCAGGCTGAGCCTCGTTTTCTAATTTTGGGTAGACAGCGCTGTTTGTGCCTCTGACGAAACGCTTGTACTTGTCTTCGCCTTTAAGAACGGCAACCGCGAAGTGCTCGCCATCGGAAGCCATCTGCGCAATATCGACGAAGCTGAATCGAATTACGAGATAGATTTGGCCCGGACGCTGCATCGTAATCGCGCCGTCTACCTGCCTGTACTTGTCAGCAAGTCCAACCGCGGCGAAAGAAGTGTCTTCAAACTGGATATCGATATTTCCGTGCAGCGATTTGGTCCTCGAGAGACGATTTATTTCCTGTATAAGTTGATCCTTGTTAGCTTTAACCAGCGGTTCAAGGAGTTGCGGAACTTCTACGCGCTTGTGAGTATTGAAGAGCGAGCAACTTGAGTTGACGAATAGACTAGTAACGAGAACTAGCAGAACGAGGGCCCGCGGCAAATAGACTCTTGAGTTAAAAAATTTGAGCATCCACTAAGCCTTCAGCTACAAATCATACGTCAACGGCGCCTGATAGCGAATTGGACGGCCACGCTAACAAAGACAACTTTTCGTTGTCAATCGGCATATTTTGCCACCGTTGAATTCTCAATCGAGTTCCAGCGGTGGCTTGCCGAACCTACGTCTTAGATGCGTGATCGCTTGCACGATCGCAGGTCTCTTCAGCAGTTTCTGTTCCACGTGACGCTTCCCAGGAAAGTCAACGAGCATTATTCCCAGCAGCACCGTCAGCAATCCTTGCCCAGGAATACCGGGAATAGACATGACAATACCGGCCGCAATCAGCAAAACACCCAAAACATTCTTTCCAATTACCTTAGCAGCATGGAGGGCTGGTTGGGGACCTGACCAGAACTTGGTTTTGTGAGCCTTCTTGAAGTAATCCTCTGGTAGTTTGACAAGGATGAAGCTGACAATCGCCAGGCTTACTACAAACGTCACGACAAAGATCAGCGCGCCTAGTAGAGCTGATTGCCAGGTGATACTGCTTAACTTGTCGGAGACAAAATCACTCAGTCGGCGCCACATCAGGTGATCTTGCTCCGCATATTTAATAGCGACTCAAAGATGCCTCCAACAATCTCGTGCGCCGGCGACTCAAGTTGGAAATCCGGATCGGTAGCGACTTCCCAAAACTCATCGAGTCCGCGTGCGCCCGCACGTTCGAGCGCGAGAGCTTCGACTAACAAGTCAATCACATCTGCCGCTTTTACCAGTTTTGCCTCCAGGCTACGACGCTCTTCATAGTCGTCATATAAGTTTTCGTATACAGCTTCGCCCGAATTTACGTCAGAAACTATCTGCTGGAACGCTTCCTTTTCTGCTTTCTTTCTGGTCGCGGTTCCGAAGAACTCCGTTGCTGTTCGAGGCATGTCTCCGACGCGCACTTCCGCCCAATCGTGAAGCAGCGCAATTCGAAGCACCTTCTCCACGTCGACTGCGACTCCCTGTGAGCGTAACGTGTCGGCAACGATCATGGCTGTGACTCCAACACCAAACGAATGTGCCGCAACTGATTCGGTGCCATTGGGCAAACCACGCAGTATCCAGCCAGTTCGATCCAATCGCTTCAAACGTTGCAATTCGATCAAGAGGGAAAGTATCGATTGCGACATTGTGAGTATAGGAATATTGAAAGGGGAAGAATGAAAGGGGTTCAGTTGTTCGCGGCAACTATTTGCAGGCGCTATGCTCGCAGCCGCAGCCTATTTCCGAGATACCTGATTCCTCAGCGTTCTGACAGTATTCGCTACAGTACTTACTCTTGTCTCTCGCACGACATGTGCAGGTCGAGTGAGCACATTTCCTATCTTTATCGTCAGCCATCACAATCACCCCCGGCTGGTCCCATTAGTGTCGTTCTCATGCTAGAACCGCTGCAGCAAAGGGTCAAGTGAAGTAAATCGAGTCTTAAGGAGCTGTCCGGAGAACAATCGTTCGTTGCCGTTCTCCGAGCGTTACGGTTATAGGTTTGTCAATTTGGATTGGATGTGTTTCACCATCGACACTCAGTAGGAGTCTTGATGGAGCCATTACGCTCGGCGGCGGTAGGGTGCTGGGAGCGATGCGCGGCAATAGGTCTGTCGCGACGATACGCCAACTAGCAGCGCTGCATCGAATTCGTATCCCGGGCGTATCCGTCTCAAAGGATTCATTCACTGCCAACGCATCAGCTTTGAAGATCCCTTCACCACATCGCACGCCTGCCGCGTCATAGAAAGTCACAATACCGGAGACGAAGGCCAGTGGGATGGAGCTGGCGTTTCTGACAACCATTCGAATGTTAGTAACAGGAGCGTCCGGGCCTCCATTAAGCGACTTTGTACTGAGCGTAGCTTCCAAAGCTGGGGCGTCATTTGAATCCAACGCAACCGCAGCCTCACTTAAACCTACGCGCTTCTCATTCGTGTTGCCGGCAGTCTGTTGTGCTAATACAGCGGTTG
>DATBSH010000301.1:0-6028 GCA_036559885.1 Pyrinomonadaceae bacterium | reverse complement strand
TTGGCTCGGTTTCCTTTATTGCCGGAGGACCATTTGGCGCCATCTTCATCGCTGCCAATACCGTGTCGGGCACTCCGCGTCTCCTCAAATCGCGCAGCACTGGTGGAAAGATGTCGAAGTTGCACTGAGAGGTGAGAATGTTAGCTATGATGACGCCCGGCTTTACACCGTCTTCCACCATTCGAATTACGTCACCGTTCCGCATCAGGCGTACTGGCACGTCAGGCGCAGAGGTCGCTTGACCGTAGGCCTCAATCGACACGAGCAGAAGCAAAAACGGAATAAGCAGACAGTCTGCTTTTGTCACGATGGCTCCTTGGCAAATTCTGAAGTGACACGTTGTCATTTGAAAAGCGGAGCAACCGATATGCCGAGCGAAGATGTGCGTTTTCTAATGGTTTTAGGCAGGTTTGGATGCGATGTTTGGCGACAAGTGCTCGCCAGCGAGCACTTCCAGAAAGGATGAAGGATGAAGGATGAAGGATGAAGTCGTCCGGCGAAGAGGTCCATCCTCGTCGTCCTTCATCCATCATCCTTCATCCCTCATCCTTAGGCTTAGTGGCCTTCGACCAGTTCTCTGTCCTCGCGGCCTGACAACAGCTGCATCCCATCCAGTTCCTCTTCCTGCAGGAACCTTACGGCCATCACGCCATACTGCTTGAGACGCCGGTAGAGCTTGCTGCGATCGATTCCCAGGGCCGCCGCAGTTCGTACCTGGTTGCCACCGAACTGTTGCAGCACCGTGAGGATGTAACGCTTCTCGATCTCGGCCAAAGGAACGGTTTCATTCATGTAAGCAGCTAAGATCTGCTTCAGATCGTCGTTCGCTTTCGGTGGGTGGCCACACGCAAGCTCAGGAGGCAGATCATCCAGCCCGAGTTCATCACCGAGCGCGATCGCGAGAGCATATTCGATGGCATTTTCCAGCTCTCGAACATTGCCAGGCCATGGGTAGGCGAGTAACGCGCGCAGCGCTTGTGGTGTGAATCGCCGGAATGGCAAGCCGGCTTTTTCGCTTTTCACTTTCAAGAAGTGCTCGATCAGCAGGCGAATATCATCGCCGCGTGAGCAGAGTTCTGGAAGAAGAATCGGCAAAACGCGTAGGCGATAATAGAGATCCGGACGAAAACGGCCCGCGGCTACAGCCTGAGCAAGGTCGCAATTCGTTGCGGAGATGATTCTTACGTCGATTGCAATGTTCGCTCTAGCGCCAATTCTTCGAACCGTCTTTTCCTGAAGTACCCGGAGAAGTTTTGCCTGGGCTGAAAGGTTGAGGGCATCCACTTCGTCGAGGAAGAGTGTTCCTCCCGAGGCTTTCTCGAATAAGCCGCTTCGATTCTCTGTAGCTCCGGTGAACGTGCCTCGTTGATGTCCGAACAGTTCTGCTTCGATCAGTGTTTCCGGAATTGCAGAGCAGTTCAGGTCCACAAACGCGCCGTTGCGCCGCGAACTCAGTTCGTGAATCGTTCGAGCGGCAACCTCTTTCCCTGTACCGGTCGCACCGGTTAACAGCACCGATGCTTCGGTGGGTGCGACCCGCTGAATGATGGAAAACAGTCGTTGCATGACTGGCGATTCGCCAATCATGTCGGGCATGAACGCCCTCGGTTGGTCGTTGTGAGGTGTTTCATTTTCGGAAGCGGTGGTTTTATTTGGCCACGCACCAATGGCAGTGGGAGATGCAGGGAACATGGGGGCATTAAACTCCTGATTCCAACCACAACAACCTGATGCGGGCCAGGCGTGGGGTGATTATTACTTCTGAAAGATCAGGAAGCTCCTTTCTCTTATGATAGACAAACTAAAAGTAACTAATAAGGTTGACCGGCGGGAGACCGAGAGAACCCTTATGCTGGGCCACAACTTTGAGTTGTCAACTCGTCTTTTGTAGATATGGTGTGCGCGCAAGTTGAAATCCCTAAAAAGAGATCCTACCGCACAGCTTGGTGTTCGAACTGTCCGAAACTGAACCCACCTAACGACTGAACGAGGATGGTTGTACGTTCTCTGTAGAGCTTCGACTGAATTTATGGGCCAACCAATCGATGATGCGTAGGCTCGCCTGTAGCAAGTGTCGAGCCACCACATCCACGAATGTGCTCGCATAGGTATTTGGCAGGATTCTGCTGTCACGGATGGCAGTTTAAACGACAAGTTAAACGCAATTGGTCCAAGAGCTGGATCGAGTTTCTAGAATTTAGACAAAAAAAGATTCTGTTCGCGGTCGATTCGGTGAAACATTTAATCAACTCAGTGAAAGATTTAATACGAGCGACTGTTAATTCACATCAAGAGTTCTGAGCATGCCTCGTGCTCACTGTCTACTATGGGGATATCTTGAGTCATCGAATGCTCAAGAACTTCTTCCAACAGACCGTTAGTCATATCGAGCATTGTGAGCAGCGGGTGCAATCCAGCGTGTGCAGGTTTTTCGGCAATGTAATTCGAGGCCACGTCACGAGCTAACGCCAGGACCACGTAGGCGCGTGCGATTTTCCGGTTGTCTACCTCAGATCGAATGTTATCGGTGTCAGTAGCCATTACATAAACAACGACTGGACCACCAAAGCGGTTACCAGCAGTCCTCCCAGGATTGTAAACGCCCACTCGACTCGGGGATTTCGTCCCCCGAAAATCTGACGGCAGATGACCATCCCGCTTTTCCAGCCATCAAGTTGATAAAGCGGTAAAAGGTTTCCAACTGCTAACGCGAGATTAATAAAGCCGAAGGTCGTGCCCCACGCGACGCCGCTGAAAAACAGGTTTATCGCAATTCCTGCGCCCAAAACCAGGAGTTGTTGTGTCAGGGGCCGACGCTGGAGAACCTCCATATCCATTCGCGTAAATGCGCCAATTGGCAGGAGTCGTAGCTGACACTCAACCCCAAGAATCCGGAACGAGACGATTTTTGGCCCCCAGCCTAATCCTGCTTGCATGACCGGGACCTTGCAGGCACGTGCTGCGGCCCAATGTCCCATCTCATGCAGGACCATCGCGACCAGAAAACTTAACGCCACGTTGAGGGTGAATAAAAACATTGAACGACTATTTGTTAGCGAGATAGTTAATGACGCGTCGTTCGAGTTCGCTGAACTCGTGCAATTCGACGCGCATATCAAAAATCATGAACAACAGGGGGCAGACAATCACGATTCCTTCAATTGGCCCAACTCCACGCGTAAACGAAAATACACAGAGTAAGGTGACTGTCAGCGCAGCCAGGTAAAGACGTAAAAGAAGCATTCCCTTTTGTACCTTCAGTTAAACGCGCAATTTGGAAGGGATTCCAGCGATGTCCAGAAAAGCAGATCCACCGATTTCCACAGATTACACAGATTTCTATTTCGGATTTCGGAATGCGGATTTCGGATTTTCTCTTCCGCGAGGTACGGCTCCGCTTTGAACGGTTCTGGTAAGCCGGAGCGTTAATGAGACCAAATCCGAAATCCGCATTCCGAAATCCGAGATAGAAATCTGTGTAATCTGTGGAAATCTGTGGACCTGCTTCTCGACACAAAAAAGCGGCCTCGCTCGAAAGCGAAGCCGCTCGTATTGAGAAGCGGGAAGTGACTCACATCCCGTTTGGAGAGTTACATCCCCATTCCGCTCATTCCGCCCATACCACCTGGCATTGCGGGGCTGCTCTTGTCGTCTTCTGGTAACTCCGAGACCATTGCTTCAGTTGTCAGCATTAGACCGGCAATCGAAGCAGCGTTTTGAAGAGCTGTTCTAGTGACTTTCGCTGGATCGATGACACCTGCCTTCACCAGATCCTCGAACTGTTCGGTTTGGGCGTTGAAGCCGACGTTCTCGTTCTTTTCACCTCGAATGCGCTCGACAACGACTGCGCCTTCTTTACCCGCGTTCTGAACAATCTGACGAAGCGGCTCTTCCAAAGCACGCCGGACGATATTCACGCCGATCTGCTCATCCGGATCGCCTTCGCCATCCTGACTCGTCTGGAATTTCTCCAGAGCTTTGGCGGCTCTCACGAGCGCAACACCACCGCCGGGAACAATTCCTTCCTCAACGGCCGCACGCGTGGCGTGCATGGCATCTTCGACGCGAGCTTTCTTTTCCTTCATTTCAGTCTCGGTGGCTGCGCCAACCTTGATAACCGCAACGCCTCCGACCAGTTTCGCAAGACGCTCCTGCAGCTTCTCGCGATCGTAGTCTGAGGTGGTCTCCTCGATCTGCGCGCGAAGAGTCTTTACGCGACCCTCGATGTCGGCTTGCTTTCCGGCTCCTTCGACGATTGTCGTGTTGTCTTTATCAATCGTAATTTTCTTCGCTTTACCGAGATCTTCGATCTTCACGTTCTCGAGCTTGATCCCCAGATCCTCGCTGATGACCTTGCCACCAGTCAGAATGGCGATGTCTTCGAGCATTGCTTTGCGACGGTCGCCAAAACCTGGGGCTTTGACCGCAGCGATGTTCAGCGTGCCACGAAGTTTGTTAACCACCAATGTCGCTAACGCCTCACCCTCCACGTCTTCGGCGATAATCAGCATTGGCTTGCCCATCTTGGCCACCTGCTCCAAAAGGGGCAGCAGATCTTTCATAGAGCTGATCTTTTTCTCGTTGATGAGGATCAGCGGATTTTCGAGCACTGCTTCCATTCTCTCCGGATCAGTAACGAAGTACGGGCTCAAATAGCCGCGATCAAACTGCATACCCTCTACGACTTCAAGTGAGGTCTCCATTGTTTTGGATTCCTCAACTGTGATCACGCCATCTTTGCCGACCTTGTTCATCGCTTCCGCGATGATATTGCCAATCGTTTGGTCACCATTAGCTGAGACCGTTCCAACTTGGGCAATTGCTTCACCTTTGACTGGTTTAGACAATCTTTTGATCTCGGCTGTTGAGCGTTCGACAGCCTTATCGATGCCGCGCTTGAGGGCCATAGGGTTGGCACCTGCAGCCACCGTCTTGACGCCTTCGCGGAAAATAGCCTGTGCAAGGACAGTCGCCGTGGTTGTTCCGTCACCGGCAACATCGGAAGTCTTCGAAGCCACTTCCCGAACCATTTGAGCGCCCATGTTTTCGAGCGCATCCTTGAGTTCAATCTCTTTCGCGACGGTAACGCCGTCTTTGGTAATTGTGGGTGAGCCGAACTTCTTGTCGATCACGACATTTCGGCCTTTGGGACCGAGCGTGATTTTTACTGCGTCGGCGAGCTGGTTAATACCGCGCAGAATCGCCGCCCGCGAGTCCTCACCATGAACAACTTGCTTAGCCATCTCTATTCTTCTCCTAGTAAGTATGGAATTCTGGTTTATTCAGTACTGTTTGCGATAGCAAACGGTTTGGACCGCTTGCGGTAGCAAGCGGTACTGAAATTGGACAAGCGGTTATTTGCCTTTCTTGCCGCCGCTCGCTGCTCCTGCGCGCTCGAGAACTCCCAGGATCTCGTCCTCGCGCATGATGAGAAACTCTTCGCCATCGATCTTGATTTCGGAACCGCTGTATTTTCCGAACAAAACGCGGTCGCCAGTTTTGACATCAAGAGCTTGTCGCGTGCCGTCATCTTTGTATTTGCCTTCGCCTACCGCTACGACTTGACCCTCCTGAGGTTTTTCTTTAGCCGTGTCGGGGATGATGATGCCCCCGCGCACCTGCTCGCCCTCTTCGATTCGACGCACAATGACGCGGTCATGAAGGGGCCTGATGTTCGTTGCCATAACTCTGCTCTCCTTTCAGTTTTCCCAGAAAATTTGGATTATTTAAAAAGAATTACTGCCCGCAGATCGGTTCCTTTAGCACTCCGTGCGGATGAGTGCCAGAATAATGGGAGGGAAATTAGTTGTCAACCGGGCTAAAGCAGACAGGAACAGGAGCAGCAGGCAGGAGCAGGGATCATTTGCCATATATCATTCGACATTTCTCATTTTCCATTTGAATACGCTACTCTCCCCGGTCACAGCAAAACCGCGACTTTCCTAAATGGAAAATTAGAAATGTCGAATGATATATGGCAAATGATCCCCGCTCCTGCCTGCTGCTCCTGTTCCTGTCTGCTTTAGCC
>DATBSH010000300.1:0-9459 GCA_036559885.1 Pyrinomonadaceae bacterium | reverse complement strand
GGCAGGAGTGTTTTGGTTCGTGTTGGTTAGTGTGACTTCGTGGATCGTCTTTAGTTTTCTGGACAAAAGGAACGATCCACGAAGTCACACGAACTAAACACGAAACTCGTTACCACCGAAATCGACTTTTGAGGCAAAGCCTCCGCAATGAGCGCCGCGAACAAAACGTGCGCGTATGACGACGCGGTTGCGGACGAGGACGTCCGCGCTCCCAGTGTTACGGATTCGTTGCCGCCGTACGATCTCCGGCGGTAAGATTTTTATCGGCTCTGGCTTGTATTAACCGTCTCAGGTTTCAGACGCAGAACAAAGTTTACCTGGCTTACGGGACCACGTGTTGACAGCAAAAGTTTCTGTCCACGCTCCTGACGCTCGCCCTTATCTACGGCACCGGGTGGCCCTGGCGCAGTAACAGTATTCACTGCTGTAACAGACTGCAATTCCGTGGGCTCAATCACTTCAACCGACAGCTTGGCTGCATCGCGTGTTATCACGAACCGTCGTTCTGTTACTTTCTTTAAACCTGAGTCAGCGTGAATTACTGATGTGACTATGCTCGGCTTCAAGGTTTCAACCTCATCTCGAATCGAGAAACCCGTCGAAGGCCTATACTCAAAACGCCTGACAAACTTTTTTAGTCCCAGCTCAAGTTGGTATCCACTGGTGGCGTCGCCCACGATCACGATCTGATCGCCTTCAGTTTTCACATCAACGATTCTGATGCGATTAATTGATTCGTAATCTACATCGGCAAACGCGTCGTGTCCCAATCCTTCCTTTGCTTGCCCATTTCCATTTATCAAAAGCGTATTGTGGTGCTCGGTCATCGGCACTCCCGCGTAGCCAGTATCACCGGTCAAATATTCACCATTTGCAAAAATGATGAAGCTATTGGCGTCGGGATGCGCATGGCCTGACGAAAGTCGCCAATCAGGAAACCGTTTTAGCAATGTGGCGGTCTGATGTCCTTCGCTAGGTCCACATTTAAAAGCGAAGGCTGTTGCATTCGTCGTCCAATCACTGCGCCAGTAAACGACGTCATGATCGGCGAAGTAGTACCAGGCTTTTTGCTTTTGAATCGGAATTGACTTAAGGGTGGGATCAAACCAGGCGAGCGACCAGAAGTCTTCCGCGTTGATTTGATTAAAACTGCTCAACCATTGAGCCACGCCTTGCGTCTCACCATTCTTGAAGCGCTGGGCCAGGCGATAAAGCAGATTATAGTTTGTATTAAACCGACCGTTAGGATGGGTTCGCGGATATTCTGCTCCCGCGCCCGCACGAGTTAGCGGCCCCTCGAAGATGTCACCAAAGTCGAACACATACTGACCCGTCGGCAACATTGAATGCGCTACATACTTGTGCATGTTACGCAAGCCTGGATGTTCGTAGAGATCTTCCCCCGTTGCGTGAAGGTGCGCGTCGAGATAGTGAATTATCCAGGGCGTCGAAAAGATCCAGTACTCAAATCCTTCGTAGTAGTAACCATCCTGCGAGTAGGTTGCCAGAACGCGATCGAAAATCGCGCGCGCGAGTTGGGCCCAAGAGGCGGCTTCAGGAGTCTCGCCGTAAAGCGCATAAGCAGCGACCGCGAGGCCTGATATGGGGATGAATGTGTGGTTCTGGCTGTAAGCGAATGTCTTCCCCGGCTTCGGTTGAAAGTACTCCGCCAGTAACCGCGCCTGCTTAATCAGCTTCTCGCGATATCGAGCACGCTCCTGCGCAGATAGATCGTTGTAAAGCAGATCGTAAGCCCAACCGAGACCATAGAGAAGATGACCTGCTGCCAGATCGACATTGGGTTTGTTGTTCGGGTAGCCCCAGATGTCGTAGCTGACGGCAGCGTCCATAAACTTCCTGGCTGCATCCAGGTACTTTTTGTCACGCTCAATCTTGTAGACGAAAGCTGCCTCCGCAATCGCCAACCCCACCTCGTTTTGTTCGCGTCGCTTTTGCGCTGGCGGAGCAGGCGGATCGGAATGCAAAGCACGCACCTGTTCAAGGACCTGGTGCCACATCTGTTTGTGAGTTGTTTGCGCTCGCCGACGCAAATCGTTGAGTTCGTTCTCGGTGAAGTAGACACGAGGATGAATTCCAACTAACTCAGTCTTTAGGTGCGAATTGCGCGTCCGCATAAGCTGAGCGAGCGGGTGTTCGCCTGTAAGTTTGTTGCTGGTTGTTCTCTCTTCCTGAAGTTCGCGGGCGTCTTGCGCGAACCCGGCAGTGCCAATGTTCGTGATTATTACGAGCGCGATTAAGATTGTGAAAAGTCGGTCCAGCATTCGAAACATTAGTCCATGTACATGCCGCCATTGATCTCGATCGTTTCTCCGGCAAGATAACTCGCCTTGTCAGAAGCTAAAAACGCGATGACGCTCGCTACTTCGCCGGCTCGGCCAATCCGGCCCATCGGAATCGCATTCACGTATCCCTTCATCATGTCAGACGTCGAGAACTGTTCGTGATACGGAGTATCGATCACACCCGGAGATACTGCGTTAACGCGAATACCATGGGGTGCCAACTCCTTTGCCAGCCCTTTCGTAAAGGTAATAAGGCCTCCCTTGGCTGTCGAGTAGTGGATTGATCCAAGCGCCCCGCCGTTTCGTCCTGCGATGGATGACAAGTTGATTATCACTCCTGTCTTTCGCTCGATCATCGAAGTCGCGACGGCTTTGCTGCAGAGGAAAGCACTCTTCAGGTTCAAGTTCATAACTTCATCCCAACGATCTTCCGTTAATTCCAGAATTCGCAAGCGCTCGATTAGCGAACCGGCGTTATTCACCAGAATGTCTGGCGGTCCCAATTCGTCGATCGTGCGTTGAACGAGCGCAGTTACATCCGCACTCTTTGTCACATCGGCCTGGACACAAATCGCTCGACCGTTATTTGCCGCGATCTTTTTTCTCGTTTCTTCTGCGCCAGCCTCGTTGTTTCTATAGTTGATTACGATGGAAGCACCAGATGTTGCCAGCTCCAATGCGGTGGCGTGTCCGATGCCGCTCGAAGCTCCCGTTACAATTGCAACTTTCCCAGTTAGGTCAATACAGTTCTTCATGATTACCTCTTTAGTTATGCAATCCCAATTGCTTTATCGGCCCACTCAATCTAAACAGCACGAAGGTTCCCAAGGGTGCGAGCAAACCCGCAGTCACGAGCACGGGAACGTATGAGAAATGATCGACGATCCATCCGGTTGAAAGAATGAAGATCATCGAACCAATACCTGCGCCCGTGCCGCCCAAGCCAGCGACAGACGCCACGTCCCTATCCGAGAAGAAATCACTGGGCAGCGTTTGGACATTATTGATCCAGACCTGAAACCCGAAGAGCACGACTCCGATCAACGCAAGCGCGATCAATGGATTTTCAACGAAGGCTGCAAGAATTCCCGCCGGCATTAAGAGAGCTGCGAGAAGAATGACCGCCTTGCGTGCGCGATCTACGCTCCATCCGCAACTGATCAAATATCCAGACAGCCAGCCGCCTGAAAGGCTGCCCGCATCGGCTGCGACATAAGGAACCCACGCAAACAGACCTATCTTCGTCAAACTGAATCCGCGTGCATCAGCGAGATACTTCGGAAGCCAAGTGATGTACAACCACCACACGGGGTCAGTTAGAAAGCGAGCAAGGACGATGGCCCAAACCTGACGATAGCGCAGCAGATCAAACCAACCCAGCTTTGTATCCTCGTTCTTTGTGTTGGGGTCGCGGCGCTCATTGATCAATGCGAGTTCTTCTTCGGTGATCCATGGATGCTCCTTAGGCGCACGAAAAAACAGTAACCAAAGGGCAAGCCAGAAAAACCCAGCGACGCCGGTCACGATAAAGGTGGTTTGCCACCCATAATGCAACTGCAGCCAAACAATCAGCGGTGGCGCGACAATCGAGCCGATAGCAGCGCCGCTATTAAAGATCGCCATGCCAAAGGCACGCTCGCGCACCGGAAACCATTGCGCGACTGTCTTCGCGGCCCCTGGCCAGTTACCTGCTTCGCCAAGACCCAACACAAAACGAAAGGCACTTAAACTTGCCAACCCGCGAGCAAAGGCATGTGCTATCGCAGCCACGGACCAAACCATAATAGACACAACGAACCCAAGCCGTGTTCCTATACGATCGTATAACTTCCCCGACAACGCCTGACTGATGGTGTACGCCAGCAGAAACCAGGTAACGATTCCTCCGAACTCTGTGTTGGAAAGGCCGAGGTCACGTGTGATTACTGGAGCCAGGACTGAAATTGTAAGTCGATCGATGTAGTTGATGAGGGTGGCCAGAAACACCAGGCCAATAATCCACCACCTTAGGCCGTAGACTTTGAAACCAGTTGTGCTTGCGAATGACTTAGGTGTACTTGCTTCCAGCATTGCAATTAGTACCGCTTACGCGTGCGTCGGGAATTCGGGACCGCTTGTGAAAGCAAGCGCCCAAGCGTGATGGTTTATTTCAGTACCGTTTGCTACCGCAAACGGTACTGAATAGTGTTCAGCGATTAGAAGAGAAGTTTCACTCCAAATTGAAACACTCTCGGATCGTCTGTTTGGGTGAGTGCTCCGAAGTTAGAAGCGCTGAAGTTAGTCACTAAGGTTCTGAAGTTCGGGTGATTGAACAGATTGAACACTTCTCCACGGAGCTGCAGTCGGAACCTTTCAGATAACTGCACGCGCTTCATTAGGCTGAGATTGAAGTTTTGGGTTGACGGCATCTCGATCAAGTTTCGCGGAACGTTTCCGATGAGACCGGTTCGTGGGACAAATGCCGCGCGGTTGATCCAGCCCCCGCTTAGATACGCACCCGTAGAGCTGAATACGGGCGTCGCGGTTTGACCACCTGGAACATTGCGCCAATCGCCAACCAGATCGAGATTCGAACCAAAGCCATTGCTCGGCGAGGTCGATGCACGACTGCCTCCTGCGATACTCACGAACTGACCGGTCTGTAACGTTACTACTCCAGAGACTTGCCAGCCGCCTAGAACGTGACGCGTAAGGGAGTCTGCTTTCTCAAAAAACGGCAGCTCATAAACGTAGCTCATCGCAAACACATGACGTCGATCAAAACTTGCGTTGCCCTTGTCCAGTGCCGCATCAAAGGGGACGCGAATATCCGAAGTTTCGGTGTCAAAGTTATTCAGCGCTTTACCGTAGGTGTAAGCAGCGCTGAGGTTCAATCCACGTGAAACGCGACGCTGAACACTTAACTGGAGCGAGTTGTAACTGGATGAGCCGGTGTTTTCCTGCGAGCGAATAGTGCTGTAACCAAGAAACTGCCGCACTGTATCAGTATTAGCGTTGACGAAAGCACCTGAGGAATTACGTGCGAGCGCAACCTCCGGCAAAACGTAATTCAAATCACGCCGGTGCGTCAGATGCCGTGCCTGATTTCCCACGTAGCTGAGATCCATTACGAGACCCCACGGCAACTCGTGCTGCACTCCGAGGCTGTATGCGTAAACAACTCCCGGCGGCATCTCGAAGTCAAAGACCGTCAGCGCCTGCACCAGGGGTCTGCCAGCTCCTGAGGCACCGACAGTATCGAGTGGATTATTGAAGCCGGTCAGACCTGAAAGATTGGCCGGCGTGCGGAATTGTCTGCCCTGTGTGATGGTCGCAACTGTAGCAAACGGCGAATTAGTACCAGCATCGCGCACGGGATTCAGAAGCGTGCGATCGTAATAGATACCGCCACCACCGCGAATCACCGTTTTTCCGGAAGAGAATGGCTGCCAGGCGAAACCGAGCCGCGGACCGAAGAATGGGCCACCGCTATCCGCCAATGCGCTGGGACGGTCTGACTTCAGCCGTTGCACATTGGGATCAGTGACGTTCGAATTGCTCGGCAAAACCAAACCGTTGTAGGGATCGAAAAATCCCTGGGCGCGCGTTAATTGGCCCGTCGGATCGGCCGTCAAATTGATCACACCACCAGAAATATTGCTTCCCAGCGGAGCCTTGGCTGGATCGAAGCGAAGGGGATCGAATCCAACGATGTTGCCGAGGTCGGTATGGGGCCACGGGATATGCTGCATACGCAGCCCGAGCGTTAGATTCAGACGCTTAGTGACGCGCCATTGATCATTCACGTAGAGTTCCAGTTGATTATAAGCAGCCGGCGCAGCCGTCGTGTTTGAAGTTTCCGTGTAACGCGTGTACGCACCCAGTAATAAATTTGCCAGGGCGTTTCCGCTATCCTGTGGTCTGAACGAAGTGCCTGCCGTCGAGCCAGTACTATAGGTAATTGTGCCGCCATCTCGGGCGCGAGTGTTTTCGTTCTTGTTGCTGTTCGCGTACAACATTCCAAACTTGAAGGTGTGGTCACCTTTCACCCACGTGAGATTATCGCGCACTTCCCAGTTGCGGCCCTCGATGACGTAAGGCAATCCATTTCCACTAAGCGTCGAATAGCCTTGCACGGCGAATTCCGGAATCTTATTCAAACGGTTTTCGGGAAAAATCTCTGTGAAGTTAATTCCATACGTGCTACGCGCGATCTGGGCGTCATCCTGATAAAGAACAGATTGGTCATTCCGCTGCCACGAAACCATCGCTTCGTTGACGAGCGTCGGACTCAAGACATGTGTGTAACTGGTGAGAAAAGTTTTGCCAATCCGGATGTGGTTGTCGGGAGCGATCGGGAGGTTTTGATTATCAAAGGTTGAGCCAAGCGGATTATCAGAGTCGAACTTGTCTCGAATCCATCGTCCAAATATGGTCGCGTTTTGATTCAATTGATAGTCGACGCGCAAGAGTTCCTGGCGAACGTTTCGTTTGACGCCGGGCGAGCCAATGAAGCGATCAAGTGCAGCATTGGCGTGGGGCCACAGCTTCGTTAGCGCGATCCCGTTTGGCGATTTTTTAGAGTCCGGAATGATGTTGTTTGGAAAAGGTGT
Organism: Pyrinomonadaceae bacterium; assembly: GCA_036559885.1. GTDB lineage: Bacteria > Acidobacteriota > Blastocatellia > Pyrinomonadales > Pyrinomonadaceae > PSRF01. Next base: position 2,564 of record DATBSH010000300.1, on the reverse strand, counting down.
TCCGGTTGTGGATGCCGACTTGTCACAGAGAATGAATTTGTCTGCAGAATTTCCTGACGGTATCGGAGTCGTGCAAGTGTAATTCGCAGGCAATCCTGTAGGGAGAAACGCACTGAAGTCGCCATTTTTCATCGCCTCGGTTGGAACAATTTCGTTGACTCCGGCAGTTGTGCGCGGCAACTTAGACTCAAGCCCGCCGAAGAAAAACAACTTGTTCTTATAGAGCGGACCTCCGAGGAAACCGCCGAAGTCATTAAAGCGAAGATATGGCTTTGATGGCGCACCGACTGTTACTTGTTTGCTTTCCCAGGAATATGCATTCAGCTTGTCGTTTCTGATGAACTCGAAGAGAGAGCCGTGAAAGTCTGAGGTTCCCCGCTTGGTGGCCACGTTGATTGATGGACCAGCCTGTGCACCGTACTCCGCGCTGTAGGGGCTAGCGACTAGTTTGAATTCCTGAATTGCATCGACGCTGATGTTGTTAACAAGTGTGGCAACAGATCCATGATCCACGTTGCTGATTCCATCAAGAGTGGGCGACGTCCGCCGGCGTAGACCATTGATTGCTGTGTCGTCGATACGAACGTTAGTTCCCTGCTGCGAATCGTTGTTGATGGCGCTGGTACCGGGTGCGAGATTAACCAGCTGTGCCCAGTTGCGACCATTCAGCGCGAGCTCCGTTACCTGAGTGCCCGAGATCAATGTTTCCACATTGCCAGTTTCTGTATTTACCGTTTGGTAATAGGTGTCGCGCACGTCCACTTGCTGGGCGATCTGCTTAACACTCATGACGATCTTGAGTGAGAGCGTGACGCCGACGTCAACCTTCACACTCTCCTGCGCAAAATTGCTGAAGCCTGCAGCTTGAACAGCGACACGATATAGACCGACCGGCAGGTTGGTCACCGTGAAGTATCCTTGCTCATTCGTGGTTACAGTTCTGCGAACCGCTAATTCCGAACTCTCAACTGACACAGAAGCGTTCGGTATCAGCGATCCGTTCTCATCAGCAACTGTTCCACTTATTGAAGAAGTTATCTGCTGGCCACTAACCAAACCAGGCACTAGAAAGAGACCGACCACAAGGGAGGCCAAGAAAATATGGAAACGGGTGGTGAACCTGCGTCGCAGGTTGAGGATTGAAATGTTGTTTCGATCTGACATGGTCGTAGCTCCTTACTGGGCGTATTTGATTTTTCTTTAAGGTCAACGGGTCACGGTCTGTTATCGCTAACACAACGTCTGAGGATGAGAGTACATCCCTAATTCCAAATCGGGTTTCGGTTACGGCGTCGACTTTTAAGCAGTCTTAATGTCGCGGCTGCCAGTTGTCTGGCGCAAGGTTTCAGCCTGAGCTCCTGTGGATTCACGCACCACTAGCTCGCAGTCAAAAGTCTTCTCTGCACGTGGTTGCTCACGATCGCCCGCAATCCGTCTGAGTAAGAACTCAGCGGCGATTCTTCCCTGTTCACGGGTTGGCTGTCGCACGGTTGTCAGAGTCGGTGAAGTATGCGATGCGAGCGGGATATCGTCGTAGCCGACGACGGCGATATCTTCAGGAATGCGCAGCCCCGCGCGTTTGATAGCGTTCAATGCACCCATGGCGGTGTAGTCGTTGCGAGCGAACACAGCGGTCGGTCTGCGCTTCAATTGAAGAAGCTTAACCATACCGTCGTAACCCATCTCTTCGGTCGAGTAGCCAGGCATTTGTTCACCACCGTTTCGGCCGCCGACTATCAAGCGCTCTTCGACCTGCAAGCCGTGTTCGCTCATGGCTTCCAGGTAACCCTGAAAACGTTTCAATCGCAATCCTTGTGTTAACGAAATGCCAATAAAACCGATACGCTTGTGACCGAGGTCGATCAAGTGGCGTGTTGCTTCGTATCCACCTTTTAGATTGTCAGCCATCACCAGATCGGCTTGTGCATGACGAAAGTCTCTGCCAATAAGCGAAACTGGAACCCCGGAATCAATTAGCTCGGCGAGTCGTTCATTGCCGCTCTTCGATGCTCGCGTTGCGACGATTATTCCATCAGCGCGATGATCCGCGAGCGAGTCGAAGGCCTGGACATCTTCTTTCGCACTGTGCTCGCTGATGCAGATGAAAAGACTGTAACCGTGTTGTTCCAGGACCTCGCGCACTCCGCGGCTCAATTCAGCGGCGAAAGGGTTCGCGATATCTCCAATCACCATGCCGACGGTTTCCGTGCGCTGTCGCTTTAGCCCACGGGCAAGTCCGTTGCGGCGATAGTTCATTTCGCGCGCCACCCGCAACACTCGCTCGCGCGTTTCCACGTGGACGTAGCCGGTCCCGCTAATCACCCGCGAAACGGTCATCGAGGTAACCGCCGCCTTGGCGGCAATGTCGGCCAGAGTCACGGGCTTTTTAGACTGTTTCTTCATTCGTTACCGGTAGGTTAACGTTAACATACGGGCTTTATAGCACCATTTGACTGGCGTGACAACCGGGTTTTTGTTTTTTAGGAGTGTGACAGGTATTTTGAAAGGCTGGTGACGAGACGGTAGCTGGCTCGCGTAAAATTTCAGGTCGGGAAGGGCGGCTT
>DATBSH010000299.1:0-30258 GCA_036559885.1 Pyrinomonadaceae bacterium | reverse complement strand
GAGGATAAAGGTACGCTTCAGGACCTCGGCAGGGCTTCTATCCAAATCGTTCACGACCTTAAGAACCAGCTAAATGGTCTCAAACTCTATGCCACCTTTCTCCGCAAACGGCTGGAGAAAAGTGAGCGACCGGAAGACGAGTTAGAAACGATTGGGAAGCTGATCAGCGGGCTTGATCGAGCCGCTGTCGACCTTTCAACCATTGTTGAATATGGCCGGGAGATCGATTTAAAGACGCAGTCGGGAGTCGATCTGCAAAAAGCGCTGCGCAACATTTGCGCAAGTCTACAGGGCGCTGATTTCGTCTCCGATCCTGAAGCTCAGCCCCTGATAGGTGAATTCGATCCCACAAAATTGACGGATGCACTGAAATGGATTTCAACCGGCGTGTTGAGATACGCGGAAACCGGTGAAGCGCCGAAACCGATAATCGTAACAGTCACGCGTGGCCCCGCCGATGCTAACAAGGCCGAAATCGTATGGTCCGGACTAAAGACTTTGAATCATGATCCTTTCCATTCCTTCGCCGGAACAGAGGAGATCAGGATGTCATTGGCAGGGAAAATTTTTGAAGCTCATGGAGGAACCGCGAATTTCGCCGGCGACCGCGTGGTTGTAACACTGCCTTTGAGCGATTCGGTTACGAGCGAGACGTCTTCAGAAAGGGAATAGAAGATGAGCCCTCAAGGCATGAGCCCTCAAGGCACAGCAATATCGAGAGAGGAGAAAAAGGTGGAGAACAAAGAGGTCCGGATCCTGGTCGTGGACGACGAGCCGATGATGGCCGATTCAATGAGACAGAACTTCATGGAGGAGGGCTATTCAGTCGACACGGCAGCAACGGGCGCCGCGGCTATCGAACTCTTCGATCAAGGCGGACACCATCTTGCGATTTGCGATCTACAACTACCTGATATGGATGGCCTCGAGGTCATGCGACACATGAAAGACGCGCGACCGACTACTGAAGTCATCGTTGTCACTGGTTACGGGTCGGTGCAAAGGGCCGTTGAGGCAACGAAAGCGGGCGCCTTCTATTTCGTGGAGAAGCCATTTGATTTTGAAGAACTGCAACCGTTAGTCGAGAAAGCTCTTGAGCGGCGAGAGTTGGTTGCGGAAACTGCAAACATGCGACGGCAGCTGTCAACGCGCGCCGAATACTTCAACATCATTGGCGCTTCGAAGCCAATGCAGACGATCTACGAGACGATTGAGTCTGTGGCAAAGTCGGATGCAAACGTGCTGATCGTTGGCGAATCAGGAACGGGAAAAGAGTTGATTGCCAACGCGATTCACTACAACTCACTTCGTTCGAAGAAGCCGTTTATTAAAGTGAACTGCGCCGCACTTCCAAAAGAACTAATTGAGTCGGAACTTTTCGGTCATACGAAAGGCGCATTCACGGGAGCGCACGCTGATAAAGAAGGATTGGTGCAGCATGCTGCCGGCGGCTCGTTGATGCTTGATGAAATTGCTGAGATGCCGATTGAGCTACAACCGAAACTTCTTCGTGTTCTACAGGAGAGAAGCTATCGCAAGATCGGTTCAGAAAAGACGTTCGCCGTTGATTTTCGTTTGATCTGCTCGACCAACCGTCCACCTGCAGATGCAATTCGTGACGGTCTGTTGCGGGACGATCTTTTCTATCGGATTTCGACGATTACAATACATGTGCCGCCACTGCGTGAACGAAGCGAAGATATTCAACTGCTGACTGAGCATTTCCTGCACATGTATGCGCAGAAGTATGAACGGCCGATAACCGGAGTTTCCCAGTCAGCATATCAACGTCTCTTTGGTCATTCGTGGCCAGGAAATGTTCGCGAGCTTCAGAACGTGATCGAGCGCGCCGTGCTTCTGGCAAAAGACACACGGATTGAGCCAATAGACTTACCGTTCGAAGACGGAACCTTGCCGGAAGGATCTTCCGCAAACGCGGGCTGGGACGTGCCGCCGAACATGACGCTCGAAGATATTGAGCGCCTGGTAATTGAGAGGACGTTGCAGCGAACAGGTGGTAATAAACAAGCGGCTGCGAATCTTCTCGGCATCTATCGTCCGCGACTTTACAGCAAGATTCGAAAGTACAACATTGATGTGCCGGCATTGGTGTCGACGAATTGATAGGACCTATAAGACCTATACCACCTATTCAGCCCCGAACTAGATGGCCTCAAACAAATCCCTCGAGCCTGCCCGACTGCGCAGTATTGATGCATTGCGTGGTATTGCGGCGATGGGTGTCGTTCTCTATCACGCTGTAGAACAAGGCGGAAGGATCCTGCCCGACAACTTGCTGCGGTATCCCGTGAAACTGATCCAGCTCGTCAGTTCGTTCGGGTACATTGGCGTGTTTCTGTTTTTCGTAATCTCAGGCTTCTGCATTCACCTGCAGTGGGCGCGGGCACAGGCAACGGGACAACAGACGATAGTTCCTTTTGGCGCGTTCTGGAAAAGACGCATCCATCGGCTTTACCCACCGTACATCATTGCTCTCGCGCTTTATCTGCTCCTGACGGCTTGGACCTCCAGTATCAACATCAGTCACTTCTTTATCTATGACGTCGTTATGCACTTCTTGATGCTGCACAATCTGGATCCTCACACGTGCTATAGCATCAACGGGGTGTTTTGGACGCTCGCAATCGAAGAGCAACTGTATCTCGCGTACTTTCTACTGCTGTTTATCCGGCGTCGTTGGGGTTGGACCACCACACTGGGAGTCTGCCTTCTCGCGCGGTTGGGATGGATGATCTTCAGCCATGTCGTCTGGAGAAAAACTGGCGTAGGTATCCCCGTCCCTGAAGCGGCCGCATCGCATTGGTTTACCTGGGCGTTGGGCGCTATAGGTGTGGAGGCAATGTTTGGAGTTATTCGTTTGCCGAATTGGCTAAAGAATTTGTGGCTCGCGGCGCTGCTAGTTGTCGGGGCATCGGCTATCTCACATTTCCTGCCCTGGATACCCAAAGATACAGCGTTGCATAACGTAAGTTGGTTTTTGATTCATCCGATGTGGGGAGTCGGGTTTCTGATCGTGGTGAATCGGGCGGTGATCGCCGAGAAGAGTTGGATTCGTAATATGAAGCTGCCTTCCCTGGTTACTTTGTTCGGCACACTCGGCGTGTTTTCGTACTCGATCTATTTAACGCATGAATTGGTAATAATGCAGTCGTGGCAGTTCATCAAGCCGTGGTTGCCGCTGTTAGCGAACACCTTTGTTGTTGTTATACCGGCGACGATTCTGTTCGCGTGGGTGTTCTTTTGGTTTTGCGAAAAGCCTTACATGAGGAAGGCCAGTGGCGGACTGAAGAAAGTTGCTTTAGCACATCAACGTTCAGATGACGCTGTGACACCAATACAGTTAGAACCCGAATCAGCGTAATGTCCGATATGCCCAAATGTCCGATACGCTTTAGCTTGTCGTTATTTCTCGAGTTGATTGTTGCGCGAAACGACGACAAGCTGAAGCATATGGGACATTAGTCCACTTGATATGTCGCGACGCTGGTTGGCGTCTCAAAGCATCGCACCTTGTAAATCTGCACACGGTCGTCACTTATTTCTCGCGACACACGTTCAAGTACGTACTTGGCGAGGTTCTCGGCGGAAGGTTGTAATTCATCAAACGGTGGAAGCTCGTTGATGTTTTGATGATCGAGGTATTGAACGACTTCGTCGGCTGCAGCCTTTAAGTCGACGAAGTCAACCAAGAGCCCGATATTGTCGAGTTCCCTCCCACGCGCATAAATCTCAATCCTGTAGTTATGACCGTGCAGATTCTCGCACTTGCCTTTGTATCCACGCAGTTGATGCGCACTCGAGAAGTTGCGCTCGATCATCACTTCAAATTGTCCACGCATGATTTGAGTCTAAGGTCAGAAGCTCCGTAACCGCAAGAAAGACTATCCACAGATTACGCAGATTACGCAGATTAAGCCCTAAGCAGGTAAGTTGGTTCAATTAGTCCCGCTGACTTACGGAAGCCAAACCACCCATGTTAGCTCTCTAGTTCTTAATCTGTGTAATCTGCGTAATCTGTGGATACTCTTTCTCCGTCGGTTGAAAAATGCTGGCGAGGTCTTCAATGCATGACGTTATTCGGCAGGGCGGTAAGCTCTTTAGAAAGGTGCGGCCATAAGGTTTAGTCCGCAACCTCGGATCGAGCACCGCCAATACCCCACGGTCCGTCGTGCTGCGAATCAATCTTCCCAAACCCTGTTTCAAAGCGATGATCGCCTGCGGCACACTGTACTCATGAAAGCTCGACCCTCCCATGTCTTCAATATAACGCTGGCGAGCTGCTACGAGTGGATCTGTGGGAACCGCGAACGGCAACTTGTCGATAATGACGCATGAGAGTTGCTCACCGCGCACATCAACGCCCTGCCAGAAACTAGACGTCGCAAACAGCACGGCGTTCGGTGTTTCGCGAAACGTCTTTAACAATTGTCCTTTGGAAGCGGTGCCTTGTAATAAACAGGGATAGTCAATTTCAGGGCCAACCTGTTCGTATAACGCCTGCATACCTGCGACGCTCGTGGACAACACAAAAGCTCGTCCATCCGTGGCGTTTAGAATTCTAATCACCTCAGCCGCGCAAGCTTCTGACCAATCGCGGGATCTCGGATCCGGCATCCGGTGGGGAAGATACAAAATCGCCTGCGATTCGTAGTCGAAAATCGATTCCGCGATTAGGTCATCTGCGGCATCTAGTCCGAGGCGATCGCGTATGAAAGTAAAATTACCACCGCTCGAGAGTGTTGCCGAAGTCAGGATAACCGTTGGAACCTCGTCGAAGAGTTTGTCCTGCAAGAGCCCGGCAACGTCGATCGGTGATGCACGGAGAAAGATGCCGCGGCTGCGACGTTCGAACCAATAGACAAACTTCTTGTCAGCGCCCGTGACAATGAACTGCAATTCGAATCGCACTTCACGGACGCGACGCAGCAGGTTTTCAACCTCTGGGGTCTTTTCTTTGATCGCGTCGAGAGTTGTCTCAACTCTTTTGAGCGCACCTTCCAAAGCGACATACAAATCACCGAGCGGCGTGGGTGTGAAACCGCCATCTACGTTCCTTGTCGCAAAAGTTCCTGGAACAATCGGGTATCTTCCTTCGCTCCCTCGACCATCGCGGAAGCCCATCCAAAAACTGTCTGCGAAGGTCGACAGCCTTGAAGCGCTCCGCGTTAATTCGCGATCCGTTTCCGCATCCTCGAGGCGCAGCGTTCCGAGGTCACGCAGCAGATCGTCAAGCTGATAGTTCGACACCTGCGCACCGAAGTATTCTGACGCGACATCTTCTATCAAGTGGGCTTCATCCAGGATGACTGCGGTGTAGTCGGGTAAAACCGCGCCGTACATCCCGTTGCGCACATTGAGATCCGCGAAAAACAGGTGGTGGTTTACAACGACAATGTCTGACTCCTGCGCGCGACTGCGCATTCTGGTAATGAAACACGGATCAAAGTCTGGACATTTTTGTCCAAGACAGCTCTCAGACCGCGCGTCGATGTGACGCCAGAACGAAAGCGATTCAGGAAGGCGTGCCAGCTCTGCACGATCGCCTGTCCGCGTTTCGCGCGACCATTCACAAACTTCCTCGAAGTAATCGACCTCCTCCAAACCTTCCAGAACGGGCGATGCTTGAGCGCGGCCCAACCTGTTCAGGCACAGATAGTTGTTCCGCCCCTTCATGTAAGTCGCCGTGAAGGGTTTTGGAAGAATGCTCTGGAGAAAAGGAATGTCTTTCTCCATCAATTGTTCCTGAAGATTCTTAGTTCCCGTAGAAATTATGACGCGGCCCCGACCACCAAGTGCTGCGGCAACAGCGGGAACAAGATAGGCGAGCGTTTTTCCGGTTCCTGTGCCCGCTTCGACTATGAGGTGACGCTTCTCTTCGAATGCGCGCATCACGGCCCGCGCCATGTCAACCTGGCCAGGACGATATTCGTATTCAGGGTGTGCCTGGGCGATGAGGCCCTCAGGCCCAAAGACTTCCAGCATTCTGTGAAACCTATTCCGTTATGAAAACAATGAGCGTGCTATTTAATCCGCGTAAACATCCTTTCGGAACGAACGTGTTCTTGAAACGATTCGTCGCGGAAGGACGAGTAATATACAACTGAGACGGTACCCCAGATAAGCTCACGAGGCACTGAACCGCGGAAACGACTATCGCAAATGTTAATTGCGGGCTCCGCCAGTGTTGGTTCAATCGGTCGCTTCGCTCCCGTTCTGTGATTGGGTGTAGGACTACTGCCTCTTGTTCAGCTTGATAACGACCGACACCAGCGCATCCTCATCGTCGGTTCGAAATTCAACATCTTTGTCCGGATCGACCGGGGCAAAACGCCCTGAGGCATTGAGGATGGCAATACTTTCGCGGAAACGACGTTGATTGTAGACCTCTCCAACTTGATTCACCAGCACCTCTTTAACGTTCCTATCGATTAGGTCTCCAACGAAGTCGATTGACTTGAGTGAGAATTGCTGGCCTTCATCGATTTCTATATCGAAGTCGACAATTCCCTGTTCGCGTTTGAAAGTGGGCACAGGCTCAGCTGTATATTGAATAAACCCCATCTCGCCGTAATCGTTCTTGAGATCCTGGAATAGCCAAATAGAGATCTTGTCAGCACTCGCAAAGTCGCCTTCGCGAAGAGTGAGTTTTGATCTGATTTGCTCCTCGGTTAAAGCCCTTTGCCCTTTAATGGTCAGCTGACCCAGGCGATAGAGCGCTCCTTCATCGACAGTAAACGACACAACGTAACCTGCCGCAGTGAGTTGGTCCTTTTGAATTACGCTCGCTTGCAGGTAGCCAAAGTTTCGAATGTGGTTTTCGAGCTGACGCTTGCAATACTGGAGTTTGTCAATGTCATACTCGTTAGGCATTCCGTTTTGCTTGAGGCACTCTCGGATACTAGCCAACAGGTCAGACTCCGGAAAGATCTTGTTGCCTTCAAAGTGAATCGCGGTTAGAGGAAGACGCTCTCCTTCATCGACAGACACGGTCAGTACTTGACCGTTAAAGTAAAACTGCACCTGGGCATTGGGATACCCATGCGATGCGAGTACCTTCTTCAACGCCGACGAAATTTTTTCCGTGTCTGGCGGCTTGTCAGGCGCGAGCACTCCGTCATCAACAAGGGTTTTGAATGCTTCGGTTTTAGATAGAACGTCAAGACGGCCCGAGATCTGAATGCCAAAACCCGGCGTATTGTTTTGCGGCGGGCAAGGCGGTCGAGATTCACCTTTTGCGATCGCTGCTCCAGGCGGAATGCACGCGGGGAGCGCGGTCGCAGACGAAGGCTCAGTTTGTGCGCGTGCCACCGCGCAAATGGTTATCATTTGCACGGCCGCAATAATCAAAACTCCACAGCGGTTCACAAACGTCTTTGCGCCTTATCGAGGTGTTCTTGCCGTAATGACAAACGATTTAAAGAATTTCTCAGCTATATACGAATGATCTTCTCGACTAGTTAAAATCGACGCAAGATAACAACGATGTCCCTTTAACACTATTCTGAGATGGCCATTCGAAGGACCAACTTTGTAAAGAAGCTCTGTTGCTGGCAGGCCGCTGACAGCAACACTTCTCATGTCGGATAGCTGTGTGGCCCAGTTGTGCGGATTACCTTTGATGTTCTCGTTATAGGTGGATTCCATCCCTTTCCAGAAACCTCTGACGAAGTTGTCTCTCTCAGGCGTAGACCACCTGTCCGAGTCGGTTTTTAAAACAAGATAAGAAGTGACAAAAGTTACGAGGCCGATTGAACCACCGTACATCAATTGCTTCGCAATTATTTCGTTCTCAGTTCGGATATCGGTGGGAGTAAGTTTGACTGGAGACATGATTGACATCGCGCCCGCATCAAACTCATATCGCATCCACGTTACTGTTTTGGCGGCACCTAAAGGTTCCTGCGCCCAAAGACGACCTGTACCCATTAAAATAATGAGAATACCGAAAAATAAACGTCCTTCGGCTTTCATGCGCTCCTCACGTGATTATTCGACGATGTTGGCGTGATGTCGCATCGGTTCTTTGAGTCTTTTGGGGTAGAGCGGAAATCGCGCCGTGAGATCCGCAACTCCTTGTTTCACTTTATTCCGCACCTCTTCCGACTGAGGTGCGTGTATCACTTCGGCGATCAGTCTTCCAATCTCACGCATCTCCGGCTCTTTCATTCCGCGCGTCGTAACAGCGGGCGTGCCGATGCGGAGCCCAGAGGCGACGAATGGTTTGTTCTGATCAAATGGAATCGTGTTTTTGTTCACCGTGATCAGGGCTGCTTCGAGTGCTTTCTCTGCGTCTTTGCCGGTGATCCCCTTTCCGTCCATCCACACATCGACCAGCATCAAGTGATTGTCAGTGCCACCCGATACAAGCCGGAGGCCCTGCTCCTGTAACTCGCTTGCCAACGCTTTGGCGTTTAGAAGAATCTGCCGCTGATACTCTTTAAACTCATCTCGCAAAGCTTCACCGAACGCAACGGCTTTGGCAGCGATGATGTGCACGAGTGGTCCACCCTGAACGCCTGGAAACAGTTTTCGATCGATCTCCTTTGCGTGTTCTTCTTTGCACAGGATCAGGCCCCCGCGGGGACCACGCAGCGTTTTATGAGTCGTTGATGTGACGTAATCAGCATGCGGAACGGGTGATGGATGCAAGTCTGCGGCTATCGGACCGGCGATGTGTGCGATATCAGCAAACATCCGCGCACCGACGCTTTTGGCGATCTCGCCGATCCGCTCAAAGTTGATCGTACGAGGGTAAGCAGAGGCGCCGCAGACGAGCAGTTTCGGTTTGTGTTCTTCTGCGATGCGCTGCAGTTCGTCGTAATCAATCTGTTCTGTCTCTCTCGAAACGCCGTAATCGGCAACCTTGTAACTCATTCCGGAAAAGTTCATCGGGTGACCGTGCGTGAGGTGACCACCGTGGGAAAGATTCATACCCAGAATCTGATCGCCGTACTGAATTGCCGCCAAATAGACCGCCATGTTTGCCTGCGCGCCACTGTGCGCCTGCACATTCGCATGATCGGCACCGAACAGCTCTTTCGCTCTATCGATTGCAGTCTGTTCGACAACGTCTGTCCACTCACAACCACCGTAGTACCGTTTGCCTGGATAACCTTCAGCGTACTTGTTTGTGAAAACTGATCCGGCTGCTTCCAGCACCGCTTCACTCACAAAGTTTTCTGAGGCGATGAGTTCGAGCCCATTCGCCTGCCGAGCAACTTCGTTGTCAATTGCAGAGGCAATTAACGGATCCACTTCTGCTAGAGGAGAGTTATGAGAATTGGTCATTTGTGTCTTTTAGGTTTTTAGGTTTTAGGGGGTTTGGTTCTTTAGGTTTCTTAGGGGTTCTGTTTTCTTGGCTTTCATTTGAGATTTGAGATTTGAGATCTGAGATCTGAGATCTGAGATTTGAGATCTGAATCTGCTCTTTAGCCCTAGGCCTTTGGTATAGCCTTAGGCTTAGCTCGTGTTATTGACGACGACCTGCTCCTGCCTGCTGCTCCTGCCCCTGTATTCCTGCCTGCTGCTCCTGCCCCTGTATTCCTGCATGCTGCCCTTCAGCACGGCACTGCCTCTCAATCTCCTTAATCTTTGCCACTCTGGAGGCGTGCCGGCCACCTTCGAAAGTTGACGCAAACCAAGCCTTAACGATCTTCGGAATATCGGCCTCAGGTGTAACTCGTGCGCCTATCGAAAGAACGTTTGCATCGTTGTGTTGACGCGCAAGTCGAGCAATCTCTTCAGACCAGGCCACGGCGGCTCTGACACCGGGAACCTTATTAGCTGTTATTGCCATGCCCGTTCCCGAGCCACAAACCAGGAGTCCCTGTTCAGCTTCACCCTTTGCAACACTCTCCGCCACTTTGAGCGCGTAATCGGGATAATCGACAGAGTCCTCGGAAGCAGTTCCCAAATCTTCAAACTCAACCCCAAGACTCTTGAGCAGTGGTTTTAGTTTCTCTTTTTCCTCAAAGCCAGCGTGATCACTTGCAAGAGCTATCTTCATTTTAAGCCGCCTTTGTGAAGAGATTTGTAGAAGGGATGTTACATCAGATCCGCGGGAAAGAGCAGCGACAAAAAGAGTATCCACAGATTACGATTTCGGATTTCGGAATGCGGATTTCGGATTTCCCTTTTTGTGGACCGCCTCATTCTTCCGCGGACAACGGCTAATCTCACGGGCTTCTCCATTACCGCGAAATCCGAAATCCGCATTCCGAAATACGAAATCGTAATCTGTGTAATCTGTGGATGTTCTTATTTGCGTTGTGAATGGGTGCTAAGCGAGAATGCAAAGTGTTCTTGATTTTGTTGGTCATTGCGACTCAGTAGCGAAAACCTATGCGTTGGTCACAGTACTTCATCCCCACTCTTCGTGAAGATCCGGCTGATGCCGAGGTCGTTTCACACAAGCTCCTTCTGCGCGCAGGCGTTATCCGCCAACTCTCGGCTGGAATCTATTCATACTTGCCGCTTGGTCAACGAATCGCGCTAAAGGTTATGCAAATTCTGCGCGAGGAAATGAATGCCATCGGTGGCCAGGAATTTTATCTGCCCGCTCTTCATCCTGCTGAAGTCTGGCAGGAGTCGGGGCGCTGGTACGCTATCGGGGACGAAATGTTCCGGTTGAAAGACCGTAAGGGCGCTGACATGTGTCTGGGAATGACTCATGAAGAGATATTCACAAGCATCGCGCGGAATGAATTACGTTCCTACAAACAGCTGCCACAAGTGTGGTACCAGATTCAGATCAAGTTTCGCGACGAAGCAAGACCCAAATCAGGATTGATGCGACTCCGCACGTTTATTATGAAGGATGCATATTCCTTCGACGTTGATCGAGCAGGTTTGGACAAATCATTTGCTGATCAGCGCGAGGCGTATAAGCGGATCTTTTCGCGATGCGGCATTGAATTTTTAATCGTCGAGGCTTCATCTGGAGCTATGGGTGGTTCGGAGTCAAGCGAGTTTATGGCCCGTACACCTACGGGGGAAGACCTGGTTGTAAGTTGTCCAAAATGTGGTTACGCGGCGAATCTCGAGAAAGCAACTTCCAAGATTGCTCCTGTCATGGATGAAGCTGGATCGAATCGGCCTGAGGAATTTCCGACTCCTGGCGTGCGAACGATCGAAGATCTTACGACGTTTCCCGGCGGTGCCGCCGCAGACAGACAAATCAAGACTCTCGTCTATATGTCTAAGAGCGGAAACGGCAACCCAGTGCCGCTGCTGATTCTACTCAGAGGCGATCATCAGCTGCATGAGACGAAACTTGCGGATCTTGGTCTAGGTGAAGCGCGTCCTGCGCATCCTGACGAAATACGAGAACTGTTGGGAGCAAGCGCAGGTAGTCTCGGAGCGGTCGGCGCACGTGAACGGATCAGAATTCGGTATCCGCAATGGCGAATAATCGCTGACGAAGCGCTCAGAGGCCGTCGAAACATGACCACCGGCGCGAATAAAGACGATCATCACATTCGTGGCGTGGATGTTGAACGAGACATACAGGTTGACACGTGGGCTGACCTCCGCACTGTTATGTCCGGCGAGTTTTGCCCAAGCTGCAATGAAGGGATGCTCGAAGTATTCAAAGGAATGGAAATTGGTCACATCTTCAAACTCGGTACTAAGTATTCGGAATCGATGGGTGCGTTTGTGCTCAATGAGGAAGGTGCACAAGTTCCTATTGTGATGGGCAGTTACGGCATCGGTGTCGAGCGAATCCTTACGGCAGCCGTCGAACAACGGCACGATGCAGATGGAATTATCTGGCCAAAGTCGCTCACCCCTTTCCACGTCATCGTCACGATAACGAACATCAAGCAAGATGAGCTGCGCATCGCCGGCGAAAAACTCTACGACGAGCTGCAACGCGCCGGACTCGAGGTTCTCCTCGATGATCGTGATGAGCGAGCGGGAGTTAAATTCAAAGATGCTGACCTGATCGGTGTTCCGTACCGGATCACGATTGGTAGAAAGACAAGTGACGGATTAGTTGAGTTGTTCGATCGTGCGGCAAAGAAGAGTGAAGATGTTAAGATTACCGATATCGTTAAACGCGTACAGCAAGTAGCGCTGACGGGTCTTTAAAGTTCAATTTATTGTAACCAAGCGTCGATGAAGTTCCTCCAGCTTTTTGTTTTACTGATCCTTTTCTTGAATGTAGCCGTCGCTCAGGATTTGCTTCCTGAGTTAGTCCGTCGCATCAAGCCATCGGCAGTTGCGATTGAGACGTTCGATGCGCGCAACGAAAAGCTCTCACGTGGCAGTGGCTTCTTTATCGACACTGATCGCGTCGTGACAAACCGTCATGTGCTCGACGGTGCCTCCCGAGTTGAAGTTCATTCATCAACAGGCAATGTCTATCCAGTCAAATCAGTTCTCGCCGTCGACGCCGAAGGTGATATTGCCGTCTTAAAGATCGACGCGCCGGCGGCGGCCATACGTCCACTCCCACTCGTAAGAACATCACCACAGGAAGGTGAAAGCATCGTTGTGATTGGCAACCCTCTGGGACTTGAAGGCAGTGTGACGAATGGCATCGTGTCTGCCGTTCGTGATATCCCGACGTTTGGACGCATCATACAGATCACCGCCCCCATTTCCGCTGGCTCGAGTGGCAGCCCAGTTGTGAATATGCAGGGCCAGGTGATCGGGGTTGCAACGTTACAGATCACTGGTGGACAGAGCGTCAACTTCGCCATTCCGTCTGAGCGGATCGCACAATTGCAAATGACGACACCAATGTCGCTTGCCGACCTCATGGCAGTTTCGGGTCGAAACAAGCGCGCGCGAGCAGTCCAATACTTTCGCGATGGATTGAGTTTCCTGTCGAAAGATGATTGTGAAAAGGCTCTGCCCTATTTCGAAAAGGCTGTTGAGGCAGATAGCAGTTACGCGGACGCATGGGCCCAAAGCGGTTTTTGTCACGAGAAACTAGGCAAGCACAACGAGGCGCTGGACGCTTCAAGAAAGGCTGTTAACCTCAGACCGTCACCAGAGTCGTATTTCAACATCGGCTTGGCTAGTTTTTATTTGAAGCAGTATCGCGATGCCGCGGATGCGTATCGTCAAGCTATCAAAATGGATCCGTACAACGCCTTCGATGCGTATTACGCCCTCGGCCTTGTCTACCGCGACTGGGGACGTCCAGATGAAGAAATCCAGGCATACAAACAAGCGATTCGATTGAAGCCAGATTACACGAGCGCTTACGACCGACTTGGAGCGTGCTATATGCGCGCAAAGAAATACGCGGAGGCGGTTGAAGTATTTCGACAGTTGACGGCACTCAAGCCTGGAGATGCAATTGCAGTCAACAATTTGGGTGAAGCTTACGTTGGAGTGAATCGTTTGAATGAAGCGGTTGAATCATTCAGACAATCAATTCGTTTGAAGCCGGACTTCGGAAAAGCCTACTACAACCTTGGCAAATCCTTCTTGGCGATGGGCAACCGCGACGCAGCGCTTGAGCAGTACAACATCCTCATGAACATTGATGCTGATTGGGCAGAGAAACTCGAAGCGCTGATCAACCCATAGCAGGAGCAGGGGCAGCAGGCAGGAGCACGAGGATCCAGGACAGGAACACCGGGCAGGAGCAGCCAGTAAAGTCATTATCCACAACTCACTTCAATGAGAAACAATCGAAAGGAGAAGATTCGTGCCTACCTCACAGGGCTTTCGAGGATTACGTGTGTATCAATTGGCGTTCAAACTCGCGATGGAAATCTATCAAGAATCGAAAAAGTTTCCACGCGAAGAACTTTATTCTCTCACCGATCAAATCCGCCGCGCCTCACGTAGCGTCGCCGGCAACATAGGAGAAGGTTACAGAAGAAAACTATATCCCAAAATGTTCGTCAGTAAGATGTCCGACGCAGACGGCGAAGGAACAGAGACACAAGTTTGGATCGAGTTCGCATTTGAGTGTGGTTACATTTCAGCTGAATTACACGCAAGGTGGATCAAAGGCTACGAAGAGATTGGTCGAATGCTCGGTGGCATGATTGCCCGTCGGGAGCGCTTTTGCCACTGAATCCCAGGCCGGTCGAAGACTCCTGCTCCCGCCCGCGCCTGATCGTATTTTCCTGCTCTGGCCTGCGCCTCTTCGTGTTTTCCTGCTCCTGCCTGCTGCCCCTGCTCCTGTCATTTCACGATTTCGCCAACGATCGCGCTCAGCGCATTGTCCTGCAGCGTCTTATTACGTTGAAGCTGGCCGTGCAAGTCGCAGCCAAAAACCGCGTACAAGAGTCGCAGGCTCATGCCGCCTTCGGGATTTGCTGTTTCACCTAAGAGTGAGGCGCGCGTCACGCGACCGTCACCAGGCGCATACATTGCCTCGGTCAATTGCCGTTTGGAGTATCGCGCGCCCGTCGACGACCGATACTCATGCGGCCGAGTAAGCGTTAACCAGCGATTACGTTTTGTGTCGCGCACGATTACGGGCGAATTAAGTGTTTCCTCGCAATCACCACCGACTGCCAATAGGGTCACAGGAGAATCTACCGGCGAACGAGCATCAAGAGCTTCGTGAAATCTACGCGTGCGGCGTAGCGTAGCTTCTAAATAAGCGTCGAGATCTGTCGAACTATCATTCGCGAATCCATCGCCTCGCGGCTCGTCATGGGAACCGGAGTGACGGCGGCGAAATTCGGGATCATTGATAGGACTCCAACCGTAGCGCTTCCAAACGGCCGGATCGTACAAGTCGACCTGCAGCGGCTGTAAGTTTTCGTCAAGGAATCTTACTGATTCGCGGTGAGGTAATAACTGAAAAACTGACGGGGTTGAGACCGCGTCCTCCGCAGTCAGTTTATTGAGTAACGGAACACGACGACGGAGCCCCTCAGTGATCGAGTAGCCCTCGATGAGTGTCGCGAATGCGTCAGCAGAACCTTCGTTTGGCACTCCGATCATAACGATCTTGTTGATGTGCTTTGCTCCCGCCCAGTCAGGCTGAATCCTATCGTCACTATCGGGAAGGTCTGCATCGCCATACATCGCGGCGTACCGAGCGATTAAGCCACCCATGGAATGCGCAACAACATTGAAACGCAGGTCAGAGCGGCCGAGCTTTTCTTTGAGTCGACTGATACGCCTGATGAGCTCGCGTGCATTCGCAACATTGTCTTTCCTCCAGTCATAGGCAAAGACGTAGAATGTATCTTTGTCACCAGCTGCGTCGGGTCTGTCCCAGTCGCCCTCCTTGTATCCGACATAACGTCTCAGCGCGTCGAGCAAATCGCGATAGACGTAAACCTCTGGAAGAACTCGCGCGAGCTTAACCGTCTCGACGATCCTTCCCGGAACTAAGTCGTCGGTATTTAGCGAAAGGTCCGGATTCATCGGTAGTCCCTCTTGCGACGTGCGAAAGGGCGTGGGCCAAACTGTCTCTTTAGTTCTGCTGTTGATTAATTCGGAACCCAGGATTCCGGGAATGACAATAACTGGACGCTTGCCCGTTGATTTGCGGGCGCTGGCAAAGATCTGCTCAAGGTTAGGATTGCGGTGAGCAGAAATGCATCCAGGCGTAGTGATTGCCAGGATTGCTAGTAGCACGAGCGAGGGACGAATGACGAAAAATTGGGGATGCACAGGTAATCTAAAACTCAAAAGGGTCGAAAACCTCTAGTCAGCAGAACCCGAAAGGCCGCTAGCGGCCGTCAGCGGTTTTGATTCGGGCTCCCATCGGCGATTGATCAGGCTCGCTACGAACCCTGCGCCAAAGCCATTATCGATATTTACGACGCTTACGTTCGACGAACAGGAGTTCAACATTCCCAGCAGAGCCGTTACACCTCCAAAGGATGCGCCGTAGCCGACGCTGGTTGGCACGGCAACTACCGGTACGGAAACCAGGCCACCCACGACTGATGGTAAAGCGCCTTCCATTCCGGCGGCGACAATTACTACGCGCGCTTTGCTCAGTAATGCTCTTTCGGCCAACACCCGATGAATCCCAGCAACTCCAACGTCCCAGATGCGGTCGACGTTGTTACCCATCGCTTCCGCAGTTAGCGCGGCTTCCTCAGCAACTGGAATGTCACTGGTTCCCGCAGTCACCACTGAGATTCTTGCGACGCCACGTTCGGTTCGATCACGCATCACTCGTATTAAGCTGGCGCTCTCGTGCCATTCGGCGTCGGTTGCCAAATTCCTGATCTCGCCGAAAGTGTCAGCATCAGTGTGAGTTACAAGCAGATTGGCAGCGTGTCGTAATAGCCGCTCTACAATACTGACAATCTGTTGCCGGGATTTTCCTTTGCCGAATACGACCTCGGGGAAACCTTGTCGCGCCGCACGCGCGTGATCTACGCGAGCAAAACCGATGTCCTCGTATTGCAAATCAGTAATGCGCCTGACAGCTTGAGACGTGTTTAAATCACCGCGCTTGTAAGCGTCAAGGAGTTCAGACAGAGCGTTTAGATCCATGGCAGTAGAGTATGTTTTGGAAATTAATTTCTCAAGTGGGAGCCAGGGCACTGGCTGCTTGCGATTGCCGATCCCGCCGATTAAGATTCTCGCAACGGTCCAAATGAAATCACCGCCGCCATCCCCTGCCGTTTCGACTTTCCGAAACATCCGCGTCACGCTCGAAATGATCAAGATCGAGCATACGCTTTTTGCTTTACCCTTTGCGCTGTTAGGTGCGGTGTTGGCTGCCAATGGTCTGCCGACAGCGCGACAATTCTTGTGGATTGTTGTGGCGATGGTTGGAGCACGGTCGACGGCCATGGCATTTAATCGCATCGCAGATTTGAATTATGACGCCAGGAATCCAAGAACCGCCTCCCGTGCGCTGCCGGCGGGCTTGCTCTCAGTGGGTTTTGTTTGGGCGTTTACCATCATCTCTGCAGCAGTCTTTCTATTTGCTGCAGCGATGCTGAATCGACTGACGCTAATTCTCGCGCCCGTCGCTCTGGCAAGTGTTCTCTTATATTCGTTTACTAAAAGATGGACCGCTCTGTCTCACATAGTGTTGGGTTGGTGCTTAGCAATTGCGCCGACGGCCGCCTGGATCGCTGTTCGGGGGCAGATAGGCAGTGTGATTCCTCTCTTGCTGTCCCTCGTTGTTCTTCTTTGGACCGCGGGCTTTGACGTCCTCTACGCCTGTCAAGATGTAGAGTTTGACCGAACTGAAGGCCTTCGCTCTATACCAGCGCGACTTGGTATATCGAACGCTCTGTGGGTTGCACGCGTATTACATTTAGGAGCCTTCGTCGCATTAATCGGTTTGTACTTCGTGACGAAGCTGGGCGTGGTTGCGCTGGTCGGCGTGGTCGCAACGGCGGGGCTTCTTGTCTATCAGCATCGCCTTGTGCGGGCCGACGACTTGAGCCGTTTGAATGCTGCGTTCTTTACTACAAATGCATTTGTTAGTGTGATTCTATTGTTTACGTTCGGAACAGCAGTCTTTATCAAATGAATTTCGGATGGTTTTGAATACAAATATGATTTCATGTCACGACCCCAAACTCGCGGATATCGCAAGCCGAGTTGAAACTGGCGAACGCCTGTCGTTTCCTGATGGCGTCGCGATGTTCGCAACGGATGATCTGACCGGACTCGGCAAACTTGCGGATACCGTAAGGCGCAAGCGCCACGGTAAGATCACCTATTTCAACGTGAACCGCCATTTCAATCCTACTAATATCTGTTATGCGGATTGCAAATTTTGCGGGTTCTACCGAACGCCGCGCCAACCGGACGCTTACACTCACAACATCGACGACAGTTTGCGCATTGCCGGTCAGGCCGTCGCAGAAGGCGCGACGGAGCTGCATATCACCGGGGGTCTGAATACTAAGCTGCCATTCAGCTATTTCACAGATCTGCTGTCGTCGCTCAAAAAGCAGTATCCGCAACTGCACTTAAAAGCGTTCACGATGGTCGAGTTCGATCATTTCGCTCACTTTTACAAGATGAGTGATGAGGACGTTATCCAAAAGTTGATTGATGCCGGCTTAGATTCCTGTCCTGGAGGCGGCGCTGAGATCTTTCGGGAGCCAACGCGTTCCATGATCTGCGCACACAAGTGTGACGCGGATCGCTGGCTGGAATTATCGGGCAAGGTGCACGCAGCAGGACTCCGAACTAACGCCACGATGCTCTACGGTCACATTGAGTCCATCGAAGATCGTGTGGATCATCTCATAAGGTTGCGTGACCAACAGGACAAGTCGCGAGGATTTCAGTGCTTTATTCCACTGGCATTCTATCCGCCCGAAACTCAGCTATCGCATCTACCGGGTCCATCGGGAGTTGATTCACTCAAGACGATGGCGGTCGCGCGTCTTTTGCTGGACAACTTTGACCATATCAAAGCGTATTGGGTAATGCTCGGTAAGCGGCTGGCACAAGTTGCACTCCACTATGGAGCAAACGATATCGACGGAACAATTACTGAGGGTGGTGAACTCACAACGAGCTACTCCGTGGAAGCCAACAATGAAGTTCGCATGAGCAAGACAGAGCTTGTCGGGCTTATCGAGGAAGCAGGGTTCGAGGCCGTTGAGCGCGATACGGTCTATAATCGAGTTCATCCCACGAACGTCGGTGTGGGCTGAAGATTTTTTGGAGAGCTCAGATTCTTAAACGTTTTGAGATCTGAGATTCTTAAGACATTTTGAGATCTGAGATTCTACATTTTGAGATCTGAGATTCTTAAACATTTTGAGATCTGAGATTCTTAAACATTTTGAGATCTGAGATCTGAAATTTGAGATCTGATGATGAGTACTGCAATTCAACAAACAACAATCACTCTCGCGCATTCTCCCGACTCGGACGATGCGTTCATGTTCTACGGCTTAGCTACAAACAAGATCGACACTGGAAAGTTGCACTTCGTACACTTGCTAAAGGACATTCAAACACTGAACGAAGAAGCCATGCGCGGGACGTACGATGTAACAGCAATCAGTTTTCATGCTTACGCCTACATCGATGACAAATACGCGTTGCTCCCACATGGTGCGTCAATCGGTGATAACTATGGACCGATCGTCGTTTCACGTGAGCCGGCGGTACCAGACGATATTTCACGATTGAAGATTGCGGTGCCAGGTACGCTAACCAGCGCATTTCTGGCGCTGCGCATTTTCAATCCAGAATTCCAATATGTAGTCGTTCCTTTCGACAAGATAATCGATGCGGTTCAGAACGGGTCTTGCGATGCCGGACTACTCATACATGAAGGCCAGCTGTTCTATTCCAAAATGGGTCTGAACAAAGTTTTGGACCTCGGTGAATGGTGGCACAGCCGTACAGGATTGCCGTTGCCGATGGGTGGCAACGCAATTCGACGCGACCTTGGTCCGGCATTGATTAAAGAGGTTTCAGCTCTTCTTCGCGAAAGCATTCGCTATTCCTTATCAAATCGACAAGATGCGTTGCAATATGCCCTGCAGTTCGCGCGTGACATGGACACTAACCTTGCGGATCGCTTCGTTGCGATGTGGGTTAACGACCTCACGCTTGATTACACAGACCGTGGACGCGAAGCAGTTCGTCGTTTACTCCGAGAAGGTTTTGAGCGCGGAGTGATTCCGAAGTCGGTTGTGGTGGATTTTATTGACGAGTAAACAAACAAGTACGCTGGAGGAATATCTGTAAGGTGTTATTTTAGTGACAAGCTGGGGTGTGCGCGGTGATGTTTCAAGCTACCCCGCCCAGAAGGGGCAGCTAATCACCGCGCACATCATCGACTACAGATTACGTAAACCAAGCTCCTCCCAAAGCCAGGTTATCGCCTTTACCATGCAAGCAACGCCGCCGCTCGGCGTCACGTCTGCGCTCCCGCGCTGTAAAGCTTCCACGGATCTGACGAGTATTCTGTTGCCGACATGAGGACCCTGAGAAACCCTAAAAAGCCGCGAGGGGATCACTCGAATTCGATTAAGATCTATGACAAATACCTAGCTAACTTGTTCTAATATTGGCACCTTACACTAGTTGCAGGGAACTTTGCAACTGGAAAGATTTACTGGCGGCATTTGACTTGGCTATTTGGCAACAGGAATGTTCTGAGTGAGCATCTGAAGGAGTGCTGTCTTTCAACGGCGCCAATCCATTCGATTTAGCTTGAAAGTGAAGTAAACCTTTGAAGAAGCTTCTTATTTACCCATCCTTTGTCCTTCTATTCTGTGCAACGATGGCCCCGAAAGCCTTTGGGCAGGCCAACGGCTCACTTTCTCCTTCTGAGGCGGACCGAATCATTGCGACGTTCACCACAAAAGAGACCGAGTTTCGGCGTGCGCTTAATAACTACTCATTTAAACGCGACGCTCTGATTCAGCGGATTGGTATGGGCGGCCAAGTTACAGGGGAATACCATCGAGTGTCGACCTTCACCTTTGATGACCAGGGCAATCGGTACGAGAAGATCAACTTCTTCCCCATGTCATCCATGTCAGAGAATGTGACTGCGGAAGACATCGACGACCTCGGAGGTATCCAGCCGTTCGCGCTTGAGCCATCCAAGATCAGCAAATACAACATCAGGTACGTCGGTAAGGAAAAAATTGACGAACTAGACCTTTTTGTCTTCGACGTCGCCCCAAAGGCCCTACCCGATCCAAAGAAAACTAAGGAGCGGCTGTTCGTGGGCCGGATCTGGGTTGACGATCAGGATCTGCAGATTGTTAAGACAAAAGGCAAGGGTGTTCCGGAAACTAAGAACAATAAATTTCCGACGGTAGAAACTTATCGGGAGCATATCGACGGTCGCTACTGGTTTCCGACCTACGCATACGCCGATGAGGAACTAATCTATGACAGCGGTGACGCACTCCACATCAGGTTGAAGGTCCGTTATTTCGACTTCGCTCCGGCGCGCGCGACTTTGAAGGTTACAGAAGTGGGCGAGAGCGACGTTCCCTCAGGCGGTCCATCCACAGGCGTCGCCAAACCAGTTGAAGTTGGTCTCTTGAACGCCAAAGCGGTGGAGATGCCCAAGGCGAAGTATCCGGAGGAAGCTCGACGGTTACGCGTTTCCGGAAAGGTTACGGTTCGAGTCGTCGTCGACGAAAACGGAAAAGTGATCTCTGCGATGGCTACCGATGGACCACTGCCGCTGCGTCAGGCCGCTGAAGAAGCAGCTCGGCTCGCGACGTTCGCTCCAACAGTACAAGGTGGAGTGACGGTGAAGGTCACGGGTCTGCTCGTTTACGAGTTCGTGCCTTAGACGCCAAAACTAGGTGGCTGTCGGTCCCAGCTCTTTTGCAATCGAACTACGGACGACATTGATTAGATCGACAACGTCTTTGTCAGTTTCAATGTCTACGGTCGAGATAGGCGGCATGATCACCATATGGATCGTGCCGCCTTTCGCTTCTCCCGTTCGTTTTCCCATCAATTCGTCTGAATTCTTTATCGCCACAGGAACCACCGGCACACCTGCTTGCTTTGCCATGTAAAACGCGCCTTTCTTGAACGGCAGTAGCTCACCGGGTTTCGCTCGAGTGCCCTCTACAAAAACTCCAAACGACACACCCGATTGGATACGTTGAACGGCAGCGTCAACCGTTTGAATCGCGCGTTCCCGGTTGCTTCGATCAATCGCCATCACATTCACGAAGCCCATTCCTACGCCGAGGATTGGGACCTTCAGTAGTTCCTTCTTCGCAAGTAATCCGATGCGCCGCCCAATGTAAACAAACAAGGTCGCCGTATCGAGATAAGAACGATGATTTGCTACGAAGACGTAAGTTGCGCGAGGATCCAGCAATTCCACCCCTGACACTTTCACCTTGACGCCACTCAATCGCAGCCAGGCATTCGCCCCAAACGAGGCCCAGGGATAAACGAGATCGTGTTTGTTCACAAGCCAGGCGAAGATCAATACCGGCGGTCCCAACAACAGGAGTAACGCGCCCGCAACAAACAAAGACCACCAATAATGCAATCTCCGAATCAAGTTGCGGCGCTTCGGTGTGCTAGACTCCTCGGCCGTACTACTGTTTATTGTCGTGCTCTCTTCCATCCACCTTTAGTAAGGGAAATCTCGATGCGTGCTCGATCAATTGTAGTTGGTCTGTGGCTACTGTTGTCTCTGTCGGCGCTTTCGTCGACGTCTTTCGCGCAGAATGCGGCGCCTCGCGCCAGCGCTGTTATCCCGTCACCGAAATCAGTGCTGGGATTTTCTCCCGGTGCTGATCGAACAATCGCGGATTGGGGCCAGATCGTTGACTATTTTGCAAAACTAGATAAGAGCTCTGACCGCGTTTCAGTGCAGACGCTCGGATTCACGACGTTGAAACGACCTTTGATCGTAGCCTACATCAGCGCGCGAGAGAATATACTGGCGCTTCCGAAATACAAAGAGATACAGCGTCAACTGGCAGATCCTCGCCTCGTTTCCGGCGACCTACAACGAGACCGCTTAATCGCCCAGGGTAAAACTGTTGTTGTCATTTCTTGCTCAATCCATTCGACGGAGATTGTCGCCTCACAGATGTCAATGCAACTGGCTTACGACCTGGCCACTGCGCAGGACTTTGAAACCAAACAGATACTGCAAAACACAATTCTCCTGTTAATTCCTTCGCCTAATCCTGACGGTATCGACATTGTGGCGAAGTGGTATCGAAAGTCACTTGGAACTCCGCAAGAAGGTCGTGAAATACCAGAGCTGTATCATCATTACGCCGGACACGACGACAATCGCGATTGGTTCATGCTCAATTTGAAAGAGACGCAACTAATCACACGGCTGCTATGGCGCGAGTGGTTTCCACAGATTGTTTACGATGTTCATCAACAGGGTTCCAACGGTTCGCGCTTTTTCATCCCACCCTTTTTTGATCCGCCGAATCCGAACATCGCACCTCTGCTGCTTCGGCAGGTCGGGTTGATCGGGCACAAGATCGCAGCTGATCTTCAAGCGGCTGGATTTAAAGGTGTCCTCACCAATGCGCTCTACGATACGTGGTGGCACGGCGGATTCCGCACGGCTCCGTACTTTCATAACTCCATTGGAATTCTTTCTGAGGCTGCCAGCGCGCGACTGATGACTCCGTCCACTGTCGCTCCAGAGCAACTTACAAGATCGAGCACTCGCGGTATGAGAAGCGCCATGGAAGCGACCACTAATTTTCCCGATCCCTGGCCCGGTGGAACATGGCGTCCGATCGACATTATGCAAATGGAGTTGATCGCGTCGCGATCGATTCTTTCATTAGCCGCAAAATTTCGCGCGGAGTATTTGAAAAACTTCTTCGAGCTAAACCGAAAGAGTATCGACCAACAGCCACAAACAAACTCACCCATCGCCTATGTTATCCCAGCGGGTCAGGGGAAAGATGAAGCAGTTGCGAAGGTGATTTCGAGTCTCATCGATCAAGGTGTCGAGGTGTATCGCCTGGACAAGGAGTTACACTTAACGTATGGACCACAGATTCTTCAACGAACGAACTCAGCGACTGAAAAGCTAGGCAGCTATCGAACGCTTATCGCTAATACAACGTCAATGCAGGAAGTACCGACCAGCAGCTATATCATCTTTCTCTCGCAGCCGCAGAGGTCGAATGTAGTCGCTTTATTTGAGCCGCAGATTTATCCGAACCGGCTAACAGCGCAAGGTGAGGCCGAACGACCCTATGACGTCACCGGCTGGACTCTGCCGCTCCAGATGGGAATAGATGCTCCGGCAGTGACTGCGATTCGAGAGACAGCGGCGGAGCGCAAATTGACCTTGGTTAAGGATATCAACGACGTCAGGCGCGATCTCGCGTTGCCTCTCGCGAAAGGCGATGAGTCTCCGATTAAAAGTCCAATAATGCGGAGCGTGCGGGTTGGTATCTACAAGAGTTCGGCTCCGAATATGGACGAAGGCTGGACGCGTTTCGTATTTGACACGTTCAACGTTCCGTATTCATCAGTACGCGATGCAGATGTGAAACAAGGATCTCTGCAATCGAAGTACGATGTGGTGATCCTGCCATCGCAACGCCGCCTCGTGCAGGAGAACCCGCAGAGTACCGGGTCGGAAGAAACGCCGGCTGGTCCCACCGATGCCAGCGTCACCGGGTTAAGAGACTTTGTTGCAAGTGGAGGCACCCTCATCTGCTTCGACGCTGCCTGCGACATGACCATCAAACAATTCGAGCTACCCATCCGAAACGTGCTCGAGGGGTTACGCTCTTCCGATTTTTATTGCCCCGGCTCAATCCTGGCGATTGACATCGATAGCACAAATCCGATTGCTCGCGGAGTTCCGCCGACTCTCAACGCTTATTTCATTAATAGCTCGGCATTTGAAGCCACTGATCCCGCCGTGCGCGTCGTGGCTCGCTACAGCAAAGACAATGTCCTTCGCTCTGGATGGTTGTTGGGTGAAAGCAAGCTGCGCGGACAGATTGCGTTGGCAGAGATTGGTGTCGGCAAAGGACGAGTCGTTTTGTTTGCCTTTCGGCCCCAACACCGAGGACAGACTTGGGGAACGTTTCCCCTCATTTGGAATTCGATTTCTACCTCAGTCAAGTAAGATGGAAAAAGGATAGCGGTTTAGCCTTGGTGTTGTTCTAGCTCCCGCAAGTCTCTGCGCAGCTTGAAGCGTTTAGGCGGCCGGTTGTTTAGTCTGTGTATGCGACCCGTCCTACGTGATCGAAGCGAATCATCTAAGAACCTCAGAAAATTCAGGATCCAGACGAAGACACGCCTTTAGCCCTTGCCGATTGAAGGACTACGGCGCTATCTTTTAGGCGCTAACAAGGTTTTCTCTCCTCTTAAAACCGATTTAGGCTCGCGCGCATCAAACCGGTTGCGCTTCTCCTCGTAATCTTCGAGCTCTCCCCCAGCGTATGTCCGTAACTCTCTCTTCGTTTTCGTTTCCTGGAGTTCGTTATGAGAAAACTCTCCGCGTCGCTGCTAATGCTCCTAATCGTGCTCTGGTCTCTTTCCCCTACTTTTGCGCAGAGTCGGCCACGTCGGGTGGGCGCCGCTACCAGCCAATCCGGCCAAGCACCTAGTCAATCAGCCACGCAGGCACCCACGCGGCCTACCGGGCCGCCCGTGTTAAGCGGCGCCAATCGTCCTGCGGGTCAGAACCCATCTACGTCTCAAACTCCCGAGCACTCTGGGCCGGAGGAAGTAGCTGAAGGCGATATCGTTAAAGTGAACACAACGCTCGTCTCGATACCAGTGAGCGTCATGGATCGGGATGGCAGATACGTTCCGAATCTGAGCAAAGAGGATTTCCGGATCTGGGAAGATGGTGTTGAACAGCAAGTCGCTTTCTTTGCGTCTGTCGAAAAGCCCTTCTCCGTGTTTCTGATGCTGGATACCAGCCCGTCCACAAAGTTTCGCCTCGAAGATATTCAGAATGCTGCGATTACTTTTGTTAATCAACTTCGACCGGACGACAAGGTCATGGTTGTTTCGTTCAGCCGAGAAATCAAGGTTCTTTCGGAGTTGACTAGCGATAGGAACCAACTGCAGCGAGCGATCCTACGAGCCCAC
The DNA here is from genome assembly GCA_036559885.1 of Pyrinomonadaceae bacterium. GTDB lineage: Bacteria > Acidobacteriota > Blastocatellia > Pyrinomonadales > Pyrinomonadaceae > PSRF01. Next base: position 4,776 of record DATBSH010000299.1, on the reverse strand, counting down.
ACGGGTGATGGCACCAGTATTTACGACGCGATGGATCTGGTAATCAATCGTTACCTAAGTCGAATCCCAGGTCGCAAAGCGATTGTGTTGTTTACAGACGGCGTAGATACAACCAGCCAGAGGGCCGACTATGACAGCACAGTCGTGCAAGCGCAGGAACTAGACGCACTCATCTATCCAGTCAGGTATGACACGTCCCGAGACATAGACTCGGGCTTTCCACCCATGGTCCATGTTGACGATATATTCGGGCAGATTCTAGGTGGAATATTCGGGGGCGGACGCCGTGGCGGCGGCAGCAGAGGTGGATGGCCAGGTCCTCGGGGAGGCAGGCGCGAGGACTACGAAATGGCTGGTCAATACTTGAGACTGTTAGCCGCGAGCACTGGCGGTCGCTTGTACGATGCCGACAGTTTGCAGAACATGGCCTCCGCCTTTGCCAACGTTGCAGAGGAACTCCGGCGGCAATACAGCATAGGCTACTACCCGAAACGGCCTCCGCAGCCCGGCCAGCGGCGCGAGATACGAGTACGAACGACGCAACCCAACCTCGCAGTACGGGCGCGCGACAGCTACATCTTCAACCCCTCCGGTACAGCTATCATCGATGCTAGCGGTCGGACGCCGAATCCACCGGTCTTGCGGAAATTATCAGTCCATTAGGAATTCGCGCCGGACGCTATTCAGTAACCGTTCACGGTAGCAAATGGCGAGCGTTCTTCGTCGTTGAGTCTCGGCCATTTGCTCTGGCGAACGGTGACTGAATAGCGCGGTTAACTCCACTCAAAATCGTCGCGGACCGGACGTCATATTGAATGACATCCAGTCCGCATTTTTAGCAAGCATTGATTGAGCCAATTATAGGGGTTAATCACAACAGTTCCGTACGATTACGCACAGAATCGCTTGTCTGATATGGCAAGCTGCGATTCCCAGATGCCGTCCGGCTCCCGCCTCGATCTGTTGCGAGCGGATTATGTTTGCATTAAAAAAAAGCGCGGCGAGTTTTTGCCATTCGCCGCGCCAAACTATACCCACAGGAGGAAAGGGGTATTCAACGGCAACGAGTATAAAAGATTACAGGTATTCCGGCAACGAATGGCGTACGCTCTCGGGGTTTTTTCAAGCCGGAGCGCAATAACCTACCCCTCTCACTGCGTCACAGTTTTTGCGTCCGAAAGCGTACAGACGGCGGTTGGACCAGGTTATAGAGTCCCACGCATACAACAAGCAGGGAGGCCGAGACCTGCGCGTCCTTCCCGACTGACCTTGAGAACAAACGTTAGGTCTCGGCCGGTTTTCCAGTAACCCAGATAAAATTCGAGAGTCACTACTGATATCGTTCCTCAGGGACGTACTGTCAGTGTTCCCCTCATAGCGAGCTGTAACAGCTATGCCACTGAACAAACCACATATACTGTACATTGAAGACCACGAAGATACGCGAGAGTTGGTTGAACTGGTCCTGCGCCAGCGCGACTACGATGTAACCACGTCAGGATCCATACAAGCTGCAGTCGAACTCGCTTCTGAGAATAGGTACGATTTGTACCTCTTGGATTCCTGGCTGCCTGACGGATCCGGTTTGGACTTATGCCGAAAGATCCGCGAGTTCGACACGCGTACTCCAATCCTGTTCTACTCCGCCGCAGCATATGAAATTGATCGGGAGCTGGCGTTACGCAGTGGCGCGCAAGGATATCTGATCAAACCATCCCAAAATTCCGAGCTATGTGATTTGGTTTCGTTGCTTATTGAGGACCGAGCAGCTTAGCGATTCTTTAGCTTCTCAATGGCGCCGTTCTGCGTTGTTCGAATCGGCGACAGGCGTCGGCCAAAACCGGTTAAAAAGCAATGTGAGCAGCCATAGGACCAATGCGGTTGCGGCGGCGACAGTCAGCCAGAACTGCCAGTAAGAACTGAACGCGCTTTCAAAACCGGGTTGTATCTTGTGCGTGAGATTCACGTTCAGGTCGGCTGCTGTAAACAACCCGGAAATGACTTGGACCAGCAGATACCAGGCAAACGCATAAAGCCACGACTCGCGATTCACTCCTACCTTTTTCAGCGCGATCATTCCCACCAGAATTCCACCGATGTGCGCGAGTGCAGAAGACAGAAAGAGACCCCACTCCAACACAACAAATCGAAACCAGATAACAAAACCTGGGATCATCCAAATACCAGCGACTCGGATAAGAACCGGTTGACGAAAGAACAATCCAAGCGCCAGAAGTAAATCTCCAATGTTGCACATCCAAAGCATGTGGCCGAGTTGCTGAATGCGCCAGTAATGAGCGGCCTGCGCAAAGAAAAAAACAAGAGGAAACACACCTAGCATTCGAAATCGAAAGTCGGAATCTTTAATTGAGGCCAAAGTCTGACATTCCTATGACAGTTCTGTTTTGCGAGCAGTTTGATTCTCGCTCGTGCCAAGCTTTCGCCTAGAATAACATTCGCATTTGCAGACAGAACAAGTAAAACAATAGCGTGCTTGACAAGGAGGGATAATGAACAAGAGACTTGCTTTTGAGTTGACGTAAGCTGACTCGGTCGAAACCAAAGCAAGAAGGTATCCCCACATAACAATGGCTTCACTGGAAGAGCTGCTGCGTAAATCCATACCCGAACTTAATGACCTATTTATTCAGCGCCGACGAGCTGTACCTAAAGGTTTACTTGAAGCTCTGGAAGTTGATTCCCGTCAGGGCGCTCATCAACTTGCTAAGCGGATTCGCGAAAGGTATCGCTGCAACCGTTCAGAGGGTCAACGTCTTCATAATCTGCTCCGTTTCGAAATTGAATTGTGGGCAGATGGCTTCACTCTTGTCGCCGGCGTTGACGAGGCGGGTATGGCGCCGCTCGCAGGACCGGTTGTCGCAGGTGCGGTTGTGTTGCCACAAAACTACAAGCTGCGCGGTCTCAATGATTCAAAGAAGATTCTTGATCCTGAAAAGCGTAGTGAACTCGCGGCTCAGATCAAACAAGATGCGATTTGCTGGTCAGTGGGGTTTGCTGACGTCGAAGAGATCGACAAGATCAATATCTATCATGCCGGGTTGTTAGCGATGCAACGAGCCGTGGAAGGATTAATGGCTTCTCCCGATTTCATACTCGTCGATGCGAGGAAGATCCCACACTGCGGTATCCCGCAACGTGGAATCATCCGCGGTGACGCTTTGTCGGCGAGTATCGCTGCGGCATCAATCATCGCCAAAACGACGAGAGATGCTCACATGTTGGAATTGGATAGCGTTTACGTAGGTTACGGTCTGGCGTCACATAAAGGATATCCAACGCCGGAACACTGCCGTGCACTGAAGCTGTTGGGTGCCCTGCCCATACACCGCCGCAGCTTCGCTCGAGTGCGTGAAGCACTAGGGCTTGATCCCATTCAAAGCGAACTCTTCCCCCTAGATCCAGATCTTGCTGCTGAGATGGCTGCCGAGATGGCAGCCCTAAGTAGCGTTGCCCCACCACAATAAGTTAAAGAATCACTTTAGCGTTGTCCGGCCAATGGCTTCACTCACTGAGTACAAGAAGAAGCGGAAATTCAGCAAGACACCCGAGCCGGGCCCTACAAAGAAACGCACCAAGACTGGTCGCATTTTCGTCATCCAGAAACATCGAGCGACACAACTGCATTACGACTTTCGTCTTGAAGCAGATGGCGTCTTAAAGTCCTGGGCTGTACCGAAAGGCCCCTCGCTTGATCCAAGTGTTAAGCGGCTTGCAATGCAAGTGGAGGATCATCCGGTGGATTACGCAAAGTTCGAAGGCGTCATACCGGAGGGAGAATATGGTGGTGGCACGGTGATGGTGTGGGATTACGGTACCTACGACCCGGAGACGGAGGATGTCAGCGGCGCTCTTCGCAAAGGCGAACTGAAGTTCACCCTCGACGGACAGAAATTGAAAGGCTCCTGGGTACTCGTTCGAACGCGAGATCGTCAGTGGCTATTGATTAAGCATCGCGATTACTACACGACCGAAGAAGACGTGACGGAATTAGCGCCCGCCTCGATTTTTACACGTCGGACGCTTGCAGAGATCGCGGAGGATGAGGGCGGTAACGTTAAGAAAGCCGCGACGGGCGACCCCAAGAAGATCCCCAGGCGTACCGGAGTAGAGCGCCGTAAGAAGGGTGCGAGGGCGAAGGTTTGGCACAGCAAAGGCGCAGGCTAACAACCTCCACTGAAGCTAATGAAATACTTTAACTGACCTCTCAAGGCAGTAATCCCTCGTAAGACAATTCGCCTTCTACAATTCGAGCAGCACTCGTGTAAGGGTGAAGCTCGTTTTTGTCAGCCGAGAGTATGTGGATAACTTCATGTCCGTGTGCTTTTAGATAATCAGCAATCAAACTGCGGTGACACTTCCACCACAGCGACTCCGCGCACATTATTGTTGTTGCGGAAGCGGCGGCAAGCTTGAGCAGTTCGGTAATTCCGGCCTTGAACTCAGGCGTTTCCATATGATCAGCATATGCGCGAAAAGAAGCATTCTTCCATGCGGTGTTTTTTGAAACTGGCGATGGCGAGCGTCTACCACCAAGCTCCCGAATATGATGGTAGGCAATACCGAGTCTTCCTAATTGCTCGTTAAGTTGTTTCTGATTGAACTGCGGAAAGCGCCGTGATGAAGGAAAGCTACGAACGTCGACCAGCGTGGTGATCTGATTAGCGACGATGAGGTCTTCAAACTCCTTCGCCGTTCGCGTCGAATGACCGATAGTCCAGATGTGCATTGAGAGATAACTTCAACTGTAGGCCCGCC
>DATBSH010000298.1:0-3250 GCA_036559885.1 Pyrinomonadaceae bacterium | reverse complement strand
TCTCTGACGAGAACCGTTCTGTGGCTGCTCTCGCTGGGCATATTCGATAAGGCTTACGCACAGGAAACCGCGGGCTCGACGGACGAGCACGCGAACGTCGCTCCTGACCTCTTCACCGCCGAAACTCCATTGGGCACATATCAAGGCATGACCGACCAGGTGATTTTGTCCCGGACACCGGGCGCCTTCCGGACCGTGCTTGAACCGCGGGGCTCGTCAAAACCGGAGTGGTTAGAAGCGAATTAGATATTGGAAAGCAAGTACTTCAAAGGAGAAATAGTTATATGTCATTCAACAAACCGGTTCGCCGGATCGCTATTGTTGGCACTGGAGTTATCGGCGCGAGTTGGGCTGCGCAATACTTGGCTCGCGGGTTCGATGTGATTGCGACTGACCCAGCGCCAAATGCGGAAGCGAATCTGCGCAAATATGTAGACGAGGCTTGGCCGGCGCTAACTAAGATTGGACTGTCTCCCGGAGCATCCCGCGATCGACTCAGCTTCACGACCAATATGAAGGAAGCGCTTTCGCAAGCCGACTTCGTCCAGGAGAACGGACCAGAGCGCGTCGATTTCAAAATCAAATTGTTCGCGGACATGGATGAGGCTACCCCTACGGATTCGATCATTGCATCGAGTTCATCTGGCATCACGCCAAGTGTGATGCAGACGAACGCAAAGCACGCCGAGCGGATCCTGATAGGTCATCCTTTCAATCCACCACACCTCATTCCTCTGGTTGAAGTCGTGGGTGGAACCAAAACTTCGCCCGACGCGATTCAAAGCGCGATCTCGTTTTACGCCTCGATTGGAAAGAAACCGATCAAGCTGAACAAGGAACTTCCAGGCCATGTTGGCAATCGGCTCCAGGCGGCGCTCTATAAAGAGATTATGTATCTCATTCAGGACGGCGTGCTGAGTGTTAGTGACGCGGATGATGCAGTCAGTTTCGGGCCAGGCCTTCGTTGGGGCGTGATGGGTCCGAGCTTGCAGTGGCACCTAGGCGGCGGCGCGGGCGGAATTAAACATTTCGCGGAGCACCTAATGCCGGGGCTGTTTGAGATGATCAAGACACTCAAGACTCCCGAAATGAACGATCAGCTCAAGCAAACGCTCATTGATGGTGTTTTGAAAATCGCAGGTACTCGTTCCGTCGAGCAACTTGCGCAAGCCGAAAACGAGGAGCTTCTGGGACTGCTCAAGATACGAGCAAACAACGGAAGCGTTTCCGCAGAATCGAATCAAGCCCCGACAACTAAAAGCGCTAACGGGAACGGCAAAACATCCGAACGTGTTTTCTTCCTCGATGTCAGTGGCGGCCGTATTGAGTCTCTCAATCCTGATGGTTCAGATCGTCGCGTGGTACTAGAGGGACTCAAGAGAATTCCGGACGGAATCGATGTTGATGAAAAGGCTGGCCACATCTATTGGACGAACATGGGCAATCCGAAAAAGAACGATGGTTCAATCGAACGCTTAAATCTCGATGGTACGAATCGGGAGACCATTGTTCCCGAGGGCGCTACGTTCACACCGAAACAACTAAAGCTCGATAAGCAAGGCGGCAAGGTCTACTGGTCGGATCGGGAAGGCATGCGTGTCATGCGCGTCAACTTCGACGGTTCGCAGATCGAAACGCTCGTTGACACGAGTGAAGGTGATCCACGTCCTGGCCGCGACGAGACTAAATGGTGTGTTGGAATTGCAATCGATCACGACGGCGGAAAGATCTATTGGACTCAGAAGGGCAGCGACAATGCCAACGAGGGTCGCATCTTCCGAGCCAATATCGATATACCAAAAGGTGAAACAGCGAAAAACCGCACTGACATCGAAGTGTTCTTCGACAAACTTCCTGAGCCGATAGATTTAGATCTCGATCTCGCGAAGCGAATGATCTACTGGACCGATCGTGGCAACGCTCCAAGAGGCAACACCGTAAGTCGAGCGCCAATCGACAAACCAGGAAAGGATCAAGAGATTCTCGTCAACGATCTGATGGAAGGCATTGGACTGTCGCTGGATCTGAAGCGCGGGCGTATGTTCTTCGCCGATCTCGGCGGTTCGGTTTATTCCGCAAAACTCGACGGCTCCGAAAAGAAAGAATTGGTTATGGCGCAAGGGAACCTGACTGGAGTCGCCTATGCTGACTTCGCACACGAGGAAGGCAGCAAACGCAACGATGGTCCACGTCTGATTCCGTGACCGAGACTTTTTGCCAATTGCCGATCGCCAATTTGGTTTCGGGTAAATCGGCAATTGGAAATTGGCAGTCGTCAATCAAGATTATGAGTCAGTGATTGAAGGAGAACTGATATGGCTACTGAAAGAAAAGAAATTAAGCAACCGAAACCACTACCGGTGCCGAACAGTGATTTCTATCAATTCGCAGCAGACTTGCCAGCTGAAGAACTGGCAATCGTGAAGAAGGTGCGCGAGTACATGGAGACGAAAGTCCAGCCCATCATCAACAAGTACTGGGTTGAGGACTCGTTTCCGTTCGAGCTGCTTCCGTCTTTCAAGGAGTTGAACATCGCTGGTCTCGGCATGAATGGCTACGGCTGCCCGGGTGGGAGTCCGCTGCTAGGCGGACTAGTTGCAATGGAGATAGCCCGAACCGATGCGTCGTGGGCGACCCTCTTTGGCGTCCATAGCGGCCTGGCGATGAATTCCATTTACCTCAACGGCACTGAAGAGCAGAAGCAGAAGTGGCTGCCTCCTATGGCTCGGATGGAAAAGATCGGCTGCTTCGCTTTGACCGAGCCACTGGTGGGCTCGGGAACGGCCGGTGGTATGACGACGACGGCGAAGCGCGAAGGCGACACCTGGGTTCTCAACGGCCAGAAGCGCTGGATCGGCAACGCGCCGTGGTGCGACATCTCGATCGTCTGGGCGCGCGACGTCGCCGATAACCAGGTCAAGGGCTTCATCGTCGAGAACAAGACGACGCCCGGGTTCAGCGTAGAGAAGATGCAGAACAAGATTGCGCTGAAGGTCGTCCAGAACGGCGAGATCACGCTGAAGGACTGCCGGTTGCCCGACGAGAATCGTCTCCAAGGAGGGCAAGGGACGTTTCGTGATACCGCAAACGTGCTACGCGGCACCCGCCACTATGCCTCGTGGGAGATCACGGGCACGCAAATGGGCGCCTACGAGAACGCCCTCAAGTACGCTCAGGAGCGTCTGCAGTTCGGGAAGCCAATCGGGTCGTTCCAACTCATACAGGAACTCCTCGCGAAAATGCTGGGCAA
>DATBSH010000297.1:0-6712 GCA_036559885.1 Pyrinomonadaceae bacterium | reverse complement strand
CAACGAGAAGCTGAAGAGAAGCGGATTCAACTGGAAAGAACGAAATCACAAGCGGACAACCAGAAAGATTTGATGGCCGCAACTGTGGGCGTCGAGATTGCCGGCAAACGCGCGGAACAGCGCAAGTCGGAAGGTGAGGGCGAAGCGCATTACATTTCGCAAACTGGTAAGGCTGAGGCGGAGAAAGTTCGTCTGATGGGCGAAGCGCAAGGCGTGGCTTATCGCGAACAGGTCAATGCGCTCGGCTCACATGGTGTAGCTCTGGTTGAAGTGCTGAAGGTAATTGGCGAGAAAGGGGTACGCATTACACCCGACATCATGGCTTCGGGCGGCGCAGGCGGCGGCGATGGTGGTGGTGGTATTGGCACCTTGCTGCTGCTCAATCTCTTCCGAAACCAGATGAATCTGCCGGCCGCGAATGGTGAGAAAACGTCAGGACGATAGGCTGGAATCCGTTTAAGAATCCGCAGATTGCGCCGATTAATTTAATCTGTGTAATCGGCGTAATCTGTGGATAGCAATCTGCTTACCCGTTTAGATACATCTGCGCGGCCATTTTCGTAAGCTTCCAAACCCGCGACCATTCAATCTTGCCATTCTCTCGGCCGGTTAGCTTGGCCAAGATCAGCTTGCGAAAGATGCGGCCCTCGCGCCGCAGCATAAACTCTTTTGCATACGGCTTGGCGGTCTCGAAGAAGCTGAACTCCGGATCGGTAACGATGCCGATGCCTTCGAGCGTCATCAATGCGCGCATGACGTAGGTGAAGTTTGCCGGTAGACGAAATGGATACTCATAAACTACTTCAGCAAGGTCATAGGTCAACTCTTTAAACTTGATTTCACCGAGCTTCAAATTGAGGTAGACCTTGAACAGTCTTTCGACGAGCGGTCTTATGGTTTCCGGATCCACGCCCGGCTTGAGGAAGTTGAGGTCGATAATATCCTGTCCCAGGCCTTGTACGTCACGTGCCACCACATGAAAGAACGCATCAATCATTTGCGATTGCAGCTTGGGAGTAATGCGACCGACCATCCCAAAGTCGAAAAATGCGAGATGGCCTGAATCCATGACCAGCAAATTTCCCGGATGCGGGTCGGCGTGGAAAAAGCCATCTTCCAACAGCTGCTTTAAATAAGTACGAACTAATAGACGGTTGACCTTAACTGCCGAGATGCGACGCGCACGTAGTCCTTCGACATCTATCACCTTAGTACCACGAATGAATTCAAGGGTCAGGACCCGGCGGCTCGTATGTGACCAATAGATGCGGGGAACGCGAATCACCTGCCAGGTGCGGAAGTTGTAACGGAAGCGGTCCGCGTTTCGGCCCTCCTTAACGTAATCCATTTCTTCAAAGACAGTGTTGTGAAACTCATGCAGCATGCCTTCCCAGTCAGCGTTTTCGTTCGCTTTGGGGAAGAAGCGGTTAGTCAACTTTACCAGGCGATAGAGAATCGCAATGTCGAACCTGATAATCTCTTCGAGGCCGGGCCGCTGAACTTTAACAGCGACCTCTTGACCCGACGACAACCGTGCGCGATAAACCTGACCCAGCGAAGCCGAAGCAACTGGCTCGCTGTCAATCTCTGCATAGCACTCTCGCAAACTCCTTCCAAGTTCAGCTTCGATTCTTGCAAACGCGTCGGCCGTCGGAAATGCTGGTACCTGGTCTTGCAGCGTCGACAACTCTTTCACATAAGCAAGCGGAAGAAGGTCAGCTCTGGTTCCGAGCGCCTGGCCGATCTTGATGAAAGTCGGTCCCAGACTGACCAGACTCTTACTCAACCAGACAGCCTGTTTTTCAAGGCGCGCCGCTTTCTTGTCCGAACCTTCGCCACCGCGAAAGACAACCAGTCGGACAACGCGGATAAATTTGTCGAGAGCCACTCGAAGGAATTCGCGACAGCTCGTCTTCAGTCGAGCAATCAATCCCTCCGCCTGTGCTACGTCACGGAGCCTATCTGCCATCCGGCGACTGAAATCTGCACGGATGTCATAAGTGTCCAGGAAGAGATAAAGAGTAAACAATCCGAGCACGCGAGCCACTCGTGCGAGTCGCAGCCAGCCGCGTAGCCCACGGCCTTTGAGAATTTTGGCCACCAGTTCATCGCTGAGCGGCTCGGGAGCGGGACCGCTCTTGATAGCAGCAGAAAGAGCGTCACCGTTATTGTCTGCAGGCTTGCCCAAGCCGACACCATTGCCATTGTCGGCAATGCTCGTTGTTACGGGAACTAATGCTTGATCCTTAGTCATATTAGCTAATTACTGTAAAGCAAACTGTTAGTTTGCGACGGTGCGATTGCCCACTCACCTTACGCTAGCCACCGACGCAAACTAACAGTTTGCTTTAGACCGAACCCGCTATCACGATAGCAAACTGACTTAGATAAGGGAAAGCATGTGCTTCGCTCCGCCTCGGTCAAAATAGCTCTGCGCCCGCTTTACATCATTCTCAATCTGCGCCTTCAACTCTTCAATCGAAGCAAACTTCCGCTCATCGCGCAAGCGGTGGAGGAAACGAACACGCACGACATCGCCATAAAGGTCGCCCGCCCAATCCATTACGAAAGTCTCGACCGAAGGTTCCGAATCGGCGCCAAAAGTCGGCCGCACTCCCACATTAGTAACGCTACGGCGCCATTGTCCGTCGATTAGGGTGCCGGTCACGTAGACCCCGTTCCGGGGTATGACGCGGTTTCGGGGATGCAAGTTGGCTGTGGGAAAGCCCAGGGTGGCTCCCCGCTCAGCTCCTCGTTCCACGCGTCCCTCCACGCCATAAGGCCGGGCCAACAGCCGTCGTGCGAGGTTTACCTGGCCCTCAGCCAAGAGTCCCCTGACTTTGCTGGAACTAACGCGTTGGTTTCGAAACTGAACCTCTGGAACTTCATCGGCAAAAAACCCAAGATCCTGGCTGACTCGCCGTAACAACTCGATATTTCCTTCGCGGTTGTGACCAAACGCGAAACCGCGACCAAGGTAAACTTCCTTTGCGTGAAGTCGATCTTTGACGATGTCGCGAAGAAAATCCTCGGCCCGGGTTTGTGAAAACGCCTCATCGAAACGAATGACGATCGTCTGCTCGATGCCGAGGACGCCAAACCCTTCAACTTTTTGATCAAGAGTCTGCAGCAGAGGTGGCGCCGATTCCGGATGCAAAACGGCACGCGGGTGGGGATCGAAAGTTATTACGGTCGGAATCGCACCAGTCTCGTGGGCCCTTTCCACCACGGTCCGCATGATCAATTGGTGGCCAAGGTGCAACCCATCAAACACACCGAGAGTTAGCACCGTTGGCCGGTGGATGTCGGCATTATCAGTTCCGTGGAAGAGTCGCATTCGGTTTCAGGTTCAAAGAGAGGTCGTATTCCGCATTTCGACTTTCAGTCCGCAGTTCGATTTTTCATTCCATTTGTCATATCTCATTTCACATTTTTCATCTGCCATTCTTTGGGAAGTGCAAGGCTTTAGTGCGCACTCAGAACCGTACAATGTAGGGAAGTCTTTCTTAACAATGGCAACTGAAGATATGAAAAATGAGGTTTTTGGGAAATCTGGTCGTAGTTCATTCCCCCGACGCATCACCGATAATTCGTCACCCATCACTTACCTCCAGCCCATCGTACGCCCACTCGACTCCGTCGGGCAGTGCCTTCGAATCGCGCTCGTGCTTGACGTCGTGCGCGATATGAGTCAAATAAGCTCGCCTGGGTTTGATCTTCTGGATGTATTCAAGCGCTTTGTCCAACCAGAGATGTGTGGGGTGTTCTTTGAATCGCAGGCAGTCTAGCACCAGCACATCCAAGCCGTTCATCTGGTCCATTGTCTCTGGCGGAATCTCGCTAAGGTCTGTCGCATAGGCAAAATCATTTAAGCGGTATGCCATCACCGGCAGCCGCCCATGAATTACTTCCAGTGGCGTAATCAGCAAATCCTTCTTCAAACAGAATTGCGCATTGGGCACAACCGTATGTGGAATCACCTGCGGCAGGCCGCCGCCAAAGTGTGAAGCTTCGAAGATATATTTGAAGATGCGTCGAATATCGACCCAGGCGCGCTCATTGGCATAAAGTCCCAGCGCGCCAAAGCGAAAATTCAGCGGGCGAATGTCATCAAGACCAAAAATGTGATCGGCGTGGCAATGCGTGACCAGCACTGCGTCAAGTCGCTTTAGACCGTAACGCAATGCCTGCTGGCGAAAATCGGAGGAGGTATCGATTAGTACTGACTGCCCGGCATGTTCAATGAGAATAGAAACTCGTAGCCGTTTGTCGCGAGGATCGTCTGAGACGCAGGTTTCACACTCGCAGCCGATGGAAGGGACGCCAGTGGAAGTTCCGGTACCTAAGAACGTAAGCTTCATCGGATGAATAGTAAATGGTAAATGGCCCGGCTGGTAAATGGTGAATGGTAAATGGTAAATGGACCAACAGTTACCATTTACCATTTACCATTCACTATTTACCATTACATCGTCAGCCGCCGGTGATGTCGCGGTTTGTGTATGCACGAGCTCCGGAGGTGGTTGCGTTGGTAAGGGAAACGTACTGCATGCGCAGGTCGGCCAACAGCCCTTCGAGGATTTGTTGCTCCTGAGGCAGGAGGTTGCCGCGCGTCTTTTGCTGGAGCATTCCCAGCACGTCGATCCAGTGCTTGCCCAGTTCCAGATCGACCTCGCGTTTGTGCGTTACCGGGTGCTCCATCATTCCCAGCGACGAAGCGGCATTTGAAGCAATAGACATCATGAAACTGGCAAAGCTTGCAGGATCGTCCGCGCCAGGAAACTCACTCTCCGCACCGGATTCAGCGCCGGCCGGCGAGACGTCTTCACTTCCCTCCGCCGATCGGTCTTGTTGAGGACTTGCTTCTGCTGAAGGCTCAGTGGTGGCTGTTTCAGATGCGGTCGCCGGATCAACGGCGGCGCTGCTTGGCTGGGCGGAACTAGCCTGTTGCGGCTCCGATTTCGCCTGCGGCCTCTCATCCTCAGGCACCTCGCGCGGCGTGCCATCAGGGTTAAAGAGTCGCCTATCCGTTACTTTATAACTGGTTTGTTCCTCGCTCATTATTTCTACAACCCTGCTTTACCTGGGAAGTCCTCCTAAATTCCTAACGACAGATAGTAGGAACCACCCCACATAGTCAGCACTTTCTTAAAGTTTGTAATGTATGCCGATGGTAGCATCCGTCTCGTATGCTCGCAAGACACGGATCAAAACGTTCCGGGTTTCGAGTTCCGAGTTTCAAGTTTCAAGTTCCGAGTTTCGAGTTCCGAGTTTCGAGTTCCGAGTTCTTCGTCTTAATGTTTGAGGTTTGGCATGTAGGTGGATCGGTTCTAAACTCAATACTCGACACTCCCTAAGCTCGAACTCGGAACTCGGAACTCGAAACTCGGAACTTGAAACTTGAAACTCGGAACTCGGAACCCATGCCTGCCAACTTTGACGATCTTATTAAACTGATGCAGAGATTGCGCTCACCCAACGGCTGCCCATGGGATCGCGAACAGACTTACGCGACGCTAGCGCCCATGCTTCTGGAAGAAGCCTACGAAGCATTTGAGGCTGTCGAGGAGGCCCGCGACGGCAATCCTAACGAATTGCGCGACGAACTTGGCGATCTGCTTTTCCAAATAGTCTTCTATGCCCAGGTCGCGAAGGAACAGGGAGACTTCTCTATCGACGATGTGACCGGCGCGATCTACGAAAAGATGGTCCGTCGCCATCCGCACGTCTTCGGCGACGTCAGCGCAAACGACACGGCAGCCGTTTTACGCAACTGGGAGGCGATGAAACAAGATGAGCGACGAGCCGCTGGGAAGGGGGAGCGCCAAGATTCGCTGCTTGATGGTGTGTCGTCGAAAGCGCCGGCACTAATGGAAGCGCATCAGCTCTCAACCAAGGCAGCGCGCGTCGGTTTTGACTGGAAGGAACTAGAAGACATCTTCGCCAAACTCGAAGAGGAGATTGGCGAACTGCGCACCGCCATCCAGCGCCACTCAGTCTCTAACAACGAAGCTGATCACACAGGCATCCGCGAAGAGCTTGGTGATTTACTATTTGCCGTAACAAACATCGCGCGTCACCTCAAGGTCGAACCTGAGGCGGCTTTGAAATTGACTAACAGAAAGTTTCGACGCCGCTTCGGATATATCGAAAACAAGTTGCATGAGCGCGGCTTGACGTTTGACGCCATAACGCTCGATGAGATGGAGGAGCTCTGGCAGGAAGCGAAGCAGCAGTGAGCAGTGAGCAGTCCTCAATTAGACGATGAGCGGGCTAAACGATAAATAAAAACGATGAGTGATCGATGTTTAGGGGGCACTTGTTGCCAACGTTGGCGCACAAGTGCGCGGGCTAAACGATCAATTGGCGCACAAGTGCGCGGGCTAAACGATCAATTAGACGATGAGCGGGCTAAACGATAAATACAATGAGCGGGCCAAACGATCAAGAAAGCTGCCAACAAAAAGGCCCGCTCTTGCGAGCGGGCCTTTGTGGGTACCAACATGATTCTGTCCTTTAGTCACTTATTTGGATCGACCGAAGAACATTGCGAAAAGCAGACTGATAACTCGCTGACTCGTTCTGCGGCGTGACAGCGATCATGTACAGCAATTCACTATTGCGGAGTTGAGTAGTTATCAAAGTCACAACCTCCGCCTGACCGGTTGCTTCGTTAACATTGCTCAGCGTCGTCGTCAAAGCAGTTCGTCCT
>DATBSH010000296.1:0-4111 GCA_036559885.1 Pyrinomonadaceae bacterium | reverse complement strand
CTTCGTGCAGTCATTGCGAAAGCGCCGGCATAGAGCGAACGGTGGCGATTTGGCACACGCGATGTGTATTCGATAGCGAATGTATCGTTGAGAGAGTGCACTTGTGCACCGGCTTTGCACAAAAAGGCTCCCCTCCCCGCGAGCGGGAGGGGTTCGGGGTGGGGTTTAGCGACTACGCACCTCTCCCCCCCAACCCCTCTCCGCTTGTGGAGAGGGGGGAGACAAAACAATCTACGTGAAGGACTAACTGAACGCTGCTATCGTGACCGGTTGAGTACTTTTTGGGCAAAGCCTCGTGCACCGGTTGGTGGCAAGACCGGAACACACCATTTCCAGACGGGCATTAATTTGAATAAAGTATCGCGTTGAAGCAGACGGACATTCTCTAAAGCGTAAGAAGAATCTTTGTGAGTCTAATTATTGGCATTTCCGGTGGCACTGGATCAGGCAAAACTACCGTAGCAAACCGCATCCTGGAAACTGTCAGGGCGAGTGAAGTCGTCTTTATTCAGCAGGATTCCTACTACCGTAACCTCAAAGATCTCCCGCTCGACTATCGCCAGGTAGCGAATTTCGATCATCCTGACGCACTCGATAACGACCTGCTGGTCAACCACATTCGTCGCCTCAAAGCCGGCGAACCGATAGAACTGCCAATTTACGACTTCAAGACCCACACTCGTCTCAATGAAACGAGAGCGGTCGAATCCAAGCCAATCGTTATTGTTGAAGGCATATTGATTTTTGCCGATCCACGACTGCTCGAGCAGTTGGATATCAAAGTTTTTGTCGACACGCCCGATGATATTCGTTTCATTCGCCGCATGCGCCGCGACATAGCAGAGCGCGGACGCACCTTAGAGTCGGTCATCGAGCAATACCTGGGCACAGTGCGACCAATGCACATGCAATTCGTCGAGCCCTCAAAGCGCTATGCGGACGTCATAATTCCGGAAGGTGGTCATAATCTGGTGAGCATAGATCTGATTAGTGGAAAAATTCGTGAGAGGTTGGCGGGTGCTCTAACCTCAGTTGGAGGCCAATCTTGAGCGAAGAGAGTTTGAAGCAACTGGTAGAAACGGCAAAGAGCGCGCGGCTACAGTCGATCGCGCCATTTTCCAGCTTCCTGGTCGGCGCTGCCGTGAAGACAGAAGACGGGAAGGTTTACACGGGCTCTAATATTGAAAGCGCCAGCTACGGACTAACCGTTTGCGCCGAGCGCGTGGCCATCTGGAAGGCTCTGTCCGAAGGCGAGCGTCATTTTGTCGAGCTGGCAATCGTTGCCGACACGGAATCCTTGACTCCGCCCTGCGGCACTTGCCGGCAAATCATCTGGGAGTTTGCGAAAAACGCGACGATTGTGCTGGGAAATCTTCGTGGTGAAAGTCAAATAGTTTCAATCAGGGAACTCTTGCCGCGAGCTTTCGATGCGCGTTTTCTTAAGAACGCAGCAAAAGAGGCCGCCAAGGAATCCAGGTAGGAAACTTCCTGACTTTTTGAGCTGCATTTGTTGTACGTTCGTCCGTTCCGTTTAGAAAGTGCACTTGTGCACCCGTGGAGGGGATCGGACAAGTCCGGATTCCAAACGGATGAAAACAACCTTCATCCGTTTAGAGAGTGCACTTGTGCACCGGGCCGCCGGACAAGTCCGGATTCTAAACGGTCTAGAAGAGCGATTATATCCACGAACGAAAAGCGGTTTACGTTGAGCTTATGTACAAAAAAATATTCACGGTCTTCGCACTGGTCACTACGATTCTCGTCGCTGTGTTGCCAACGGCTGCGCAACGGAACAGGAGCCGGCGCATGACGCCAGTGGATCTCCTCGTGCTTAACGGCACGCTGGTAACCATGGACAAAAACCACAGCGTCATCCAGGACGCTGGCATCGCCGTATCCGGTGGACGCATCCTGGCCGTCGGCTCGAGCAAGGACCTCACGAGCAGGTATACCGCGCGACAGCGAGTCAACGCCAGTGGGAAAACCATTATTCCGGGACTCATCAATGGTCATACCCACATTCCCATGACGTTGTTTAGAGGGCTCGCTGATGACCTGGACTTGCAGGACTGGCTGACAAAGTACATCTTCCCGGCCGAGGCCAAGAACGTTTCCGAAGAATTCGTGCGGGTGGGCACACGCCTGGGACTAGCAGAAATGATTCGAGGTGGTACGACGACCTACTGCGACATGTACTACTTCGAAGACGCAATTGCTGATGAAACCGCGAAGGCTGGCGTCCGCGGCGTTTTGGGCGAAACGTTAATTGACTTTCCGGTGGCTGACAACAAGACCAACGCTGAAGCAATGGCCTATGTCGAAAGGTTTGTGCAAAAGTGGAAGGGCAATGATTTGATTGTGCCGGCGATTGCGCCGCACGCCCCGTACACAGTGTCCGAAGAACATCTGAAGGCGGTGCGTGCGTTTTCGGATCGCACCGGCGCCCCTATCGTTACCCACATCTCCGAAACCAAAAGAGAGGTGGATGATAGCCTCAAAGCGAAGGGCGCGAGTCCCGTTGTCTATCTCCAGCGAATTGGATTCCTGAACGATCGCGTTATTGCCGCACACATGGTCTGGCCCAGTGCCGATGAGATCGAGATCTTAAAGCGAGCGGGAGTTGGAGTGGTTCACAATCCGCAGTCAAACATGAAGTTGGCGTCGGGCGTAGCGCCGGTTCCGAAGATGATGTCGGCAGGCGTTAGAGTCGGCCTGGGCACAGACGGCGCCGCCTCGAACAATGATTTGAGCATGTGGGAGGAGATGGACACGGCGGCCAAGCTTCACAAAGTCTTCAGCGGCGATCCCAAAGTGATGTCCGCTGAACAAGCTTTTGAGTTGGCAACTATTCGCGGGGCCGAGGCGCTGCACATGGAGAAGGAGATCGGTTCGATAGAGCCGGGGAAACGGGCTGACGTGGTCATAGTGAATCGCGATTCGCTGAATCAAATACCCTTCTATAACATCTATTCGGATCTGGTGTATGCGACTAAAGCTTCCGACGTGGAGACGGTCATCATCAACGGCAAAATTGTCATGCGCGACCGGCGTTTGTTAACCCTCGACGAGGCTGCGATTAAGGAAGGCGCACGCGTTTTTCGGGAACGAATAATTAAGAGTCTCGGTGGTTCAGTTAACCCTTAAACCAAAACGGGTTAGCGGACTGGGCCATCAAAATAGAATGCTGCTGTAATCAAAATACTAGCTGATGCACTTGTCAATCGGCTAAAGGGCGATTCATAATGTTCTGGCAAGAATCTGAATGTCCAAGCGAGCCTCAGGCTCGCTTTTGACTTATTCAGGCTCGCCAGATCGCAAATAATCCCCTTCGAGAGGTGTTCCCCGGTTGATTAGAGCTTTACTCTTAGTCGGTTTCTTATTCTCTTTCTCCACTGCGCTCAACGCCCAACAAGCGCCTGATTCTGCAAAATCGTTAGAGCAGATTCAATCTCGCATTGAGCGTGCGCGGGCCTTGATTGCCGCGCACCGGCTGGATACTGCCGCAAGTGAACTTGAATCTGTCAGAGCTACAACGCAGGATAATGCAGTCCGCAATATCACTTCCATAATGCTTATGAGCATCTACCTGGAAGAAGGAAACTACGGACGAGCGGAAGCGCTGCTGGAAGAGAATTATCAGGCCCGCTCGGCGCAGAAGGACGAGTCGCTCGGGAGCTATTTCGCACTCGCGGGTCAGGCAGTAAACGGCGCTCGGGCCCATCTCGCTCGTTATCGGAATTTTGGGGTGAACACCAGCGACGCCACTCTTCCCGCTGAAGCGGCCAGCGACCTGAATCGCTTGCGATCACTTCTTGAACGGATGATTGCGCAGGCTAAAGATATCTCCAACGGACGCAAGCTGTACGATTCTCTGTCTCTACTTGAAGACGTGCTGGGAATTCGCCTGTCCCTGGCGAGAGATGCCGAAGATCAAGTTAAGTGGGAGGCCGAGTATGCCAGCGCTCGCGAAGTGCTCGCTTCGTCACAGACTCAAATCGCCTCACTCGGCGGGATGCCGCCGCTAAGATCCGCGCAGGCGGGAATGAAACCAAGCTCGCCTTACTCCACCAAGAAAACTTCGGAAACTCCGCTTGAGATTAAGGCACCCGAG
>DATBSH010000295.1:0-27135 GCA_036559885.1 Pyrinomonadaceae bacterium | reverse complement strand
TACTCGATATTATTCGATCAAATTCTATCTCGACAGGGGCAAAGTATTTCATCCCCGCCGCATAACAAGCGCTTGGAGCGGACTCGCTGGGAGCGGGCTTCTTTGGTAAGTTGCGTGGGCGAGCCGCTCAAGCGCAACGTTCGACGGCTTACCTAGTGCGAGGACAGTCAGAGACAAAGGCCATGTTTGAAGAATCTGCCTTCATTGCCTTCACAACAGCAGACCTTCCCAAAGCGAAGCGATTTTGGGTTACGCTACTCGGCTTTCCGATTGTGCGAGAGGACGAAAACTATTTAATGGTGGACGCCTGTGGGGTTCGGCTTTGCTTCGATCTTCCCGATGGTGACGATCACCGGATCCCAGGCTCTGATGGCGTCGTCGGGCTCAAGGTCAAAGATCTGGACGCGGCATTGGCCGCTTTAGCAAGCCGCGGCGTCGAAGCTGTAGCGGGCCCATTCGACGACGATCACGGTAAGTGGGCCAAACTGGTTGATCCGGATGGCCGAAGTGTGATTCTTACGGAACGAGGTTGACTTGCCAGATGCAGACGCCGTCGAACAAGCGCTTGGAGCGGACTCGCCGGTGAGTAGCCTTTTATTCGTAGTTGCGTGGGCGAGCCGCTGAAGCGCAACGTTCGGCGGTACTGGAAGGATGTTAAAACACACGCTCAAACTCACTGCCCTTGGCTTGACCGACTCCCTAATTGTCTTCGCATTCGGCTTAGGATTGACCGTCGCGCACCGCGATCTGAGGCAGCTGCGGTCGCAACCGCTGTCGGCCCAACTCGAACTGCCCGCGGTGGTTTCCAGACCGAGTCCGCAGGAAGTGCCAAACCGATCAGATCGGATTCTGAATGGCGCTGTGGCCGAGCTTCTGACTGCCGAACCGTCGTGGAGGTTTATCGGTGGCATCTGCTCGTGCCCTCGCCTGATCGATGAAGAGGAAAGCGTGACGGTGGGTACGTTTAAGCGCGAGGTGCGCGGTGAGATGAGGGAGGTTGCCGCTCTAGCTGTCTATCAGATATCCACTGTTAATGCTGCATCGTTGTGGATCGAGGCTTACGGAAAGGGGCATGTTGCGTCGGGTTGGACCGTTACCCCCTACAATCTGGGCGTGCCATCATTCCTAAGCACCTTTAGAGATCACACGCGGTATACCATAACGTTTGCGAAAGGTCGGTCCCTTGTGATCGTCAGTGGTGCGTCGATGAGGGACATCGACCAGGTTGCGAGGTGCTTGCTGAGGCAAACCGAAAAACAAGTAGCTCGCAGCTCGATGCGCGACGGCCGCCGAACAAGCGCTTGGAGCGGACTCGCCGGTGAGTAGCCCTTATTCGTAGTTGCGTGGGCGAGCCGCTCAAGCGCAACGTTCGGCGCTTACTTGGAGGTCACATGAAAACTTTCTTGGTTCTCTTCCTCGGCCTTACGTCTACCACCATCTGTTGCGCCCAAGACAACAAGCAGCCCAAGCCCGAGTCAAGTCCCAGTCAATCGATTACCCAAAAACAAATTGTCGCCTTACCGCTTCGAAAGCCTTGGAAACCAAAGCTCACATTACAAGATGCTTTAAAACTTACCGACACTTATATTGCCAAGGAACAAATTGATATCTCAGCGTACTATCTGCTCGAGGCCAGATTCATTCTCTATGGAAGCAAGGACAATCCGGACCCGTCGTGGTTTTTCTGGTGGGTTCATGAGGATGGTGCCTCTGGTCACTACGTCGAAATTGTTGTCTCGATAAAAACCGGAAGCGCTCGGCGACTTCCTTCGATGTAAAACGCGCCGAACAAATCGTTGGACGCGAGCGGCGGGAGCGTGTTTCGCAACTAACTTGGTGCGGCGAACGGTGGTTTGATTCGCGCCGCCGCGTCAACTCAGACGTTCGGTGGAACAATCTTGCATCCTGAGTGTCAAAACCACGAGTATGAGGCAATTCACCTTAGCAAGCACAGTCGCTATTCCTACCTTCTTGTTTGGGCTACTAGCTTCCGCGGTTTGGTCTAATTTGTCGCCACACACGGTCTCTTTGTGTGAAATTGCTGCTCATGCTGATCAATACAATCAAAGAATAATTCGGCTGCCGGCGACGATTTATGGAGGTTACGGAATTCTGGTTATCGGGGATGCAAATTGCTCAGATAGCGAGGCCTTCGCCATTGTGGACCTAGATGAGTCATGCAAAGATAGACCAGAGGTAAGAGCGTTTCTCGATCGGCTTGGAAGAGTAGATGAAAGCCAACGTCTACGTAGTAAAGCTCAAGTGACGCTTGTTGGCAAATTTGATCAGGGCGCAACTTTCAAGAACTATAGCCCACGATTCGGAATCTTGGTTAGCAATTTGGAGATCGAATCATCGGTTACTCTTGAGCCTAGGCCGGGCTGGTAAGATTCCTTCAAGCGCTTGATTCTCCGTTCCGCCGAACAAGCGCTTGCAGCGGACTCGCCATGAGCGGGCTTCTTTGTTACGTTGCGTGGGCGAGCCGCTCAAGCGCAGCGTTCGGCGCTCGATTGTTGGAAACATTCAAATACCGTTTGCGTAGGAACGAACGGAAATTATTTGATGCAGCGGACCGAGGAAGAGGCATGCCCCAACTTCAACGCAAAAAAGCGCGACGTTCGATCAGATTTATGAGAAGGTCCCCACGGAACAAGTCGCTCGCTTGAAAGAATTTCGCCTCACTCATCCATATAAGCAACTCATTGTTGGCGACACGGGGTGGGAGTACATATCTTGCGGACGAGGAGAACAGACGCTGCTGTTATTGCCCGGAGCGTTATCCGTGGGAGAGTCAACTTTCCCACTCATCTCGGCTTTTGAGAATGATTATCGCATCATCGCGCCATCTTATGCGCTGTCACTCACAATGACGGCCTTGTGTGCCGGGTTAGCTCATATCCTGGAAACGGAGGCCTTGAATCAGGCTCACGTAATGGGTGGGTCATACGGCGGACTCGTAGCCAATATTTTGTTCGCCAGTACCCTCATCAAACTCGCAGTCTGATTCTTTCCCACACCTTTGTACTCACGCCGAAGTTGGCGAAACCTCTATGGATTGCCGGCAAATTATTTCCGATGTTTCCGCAAAAGCTGTTCGCGTCTCTTCTCAGAATACGGCTTAAAAAAATGTTGGTCTCGACGCTCCGCGCCGCTAAACATCCTGAAGCCGAGTTCTGGCGAGCTTACCTTGACGAAGCGATCGCCTCCGAGTTGCTAAAAGAAGTCTTCATACACCAAAACAAGTCGTTACTTGACCTCGCATGCCAGCCCAGATTTACGCCTGATGACCTGACGGCATGGCCGGTAAGAGTTCTAATCATCGAGTCTGACGATGACCCGGCAATAACGTCGCGAGACCGAGCGTGTCTCCGCGGCACATATCCAAACTCTCAGGTACATACCTTTCGCGACGCAGGTCATGCTTCTTCCATTTTGAAGCGCGCGGAGGTCGTTTCAATTATTAGAAGTTTTATCCAGAATGTTGTCTGAGATGTGTGGTGTAAGCGAAACACCGCGCCGAACGAGCGGTTGGAGCGGACCGCCGGTGAGCGGCCTTTATTCTTAGTTGCGGGGGCGAGCCGCTCAAGGGCAGCGTTTGCGTGTATCTGTGGTCCAGGGAGTATTCGAAGTGAGTGGCGAGAGCATCAATGAGATCTTAAGCGTCTGGGCCAAGCGTCATGGCTTATGTGTCTCGAACAGCTACCGCAACCAGTTTTTTTACGTCGACATGATCGATGATGCCGGCGGCAAGTACGAGATTAGCGTCGTTGAAGACGCACAGCCCGGCTTCCACAAAGTTCGGGCTAGTAGTAATCGGAGAAGGAGTTGCGGATTTAAAGGGGTAGGACCGCTGGATTTAGAGGCGATGCTCGAGCGAGCTTACTTAGAAGTCATCAAGTGGATGGCTCAGGCAGGCGGGAGCAAGATCTCTGCGGCGTGATCGACGCGTAATATTGTCATCGAGGGCTATAAACCGCACTCCTACCGGAGTGCGTGTCAGATCGATTGTGTCAGTGTAAACTGTTGCCCAACCGCGAAATCATCAAGATGCTGGAATCATGAAAGGGTGGTCTCCCACGTGCCATGCGACCCAAGCGTGCTGAACCACCAAATCTAAGGTAATCGGCCCCCGGAGGTACTAAGATGAAAAGAACCTTTCGTCTACTCACGTTTTCGGCGTTAATCCTGCTGAGCTTCAACTCAACTGCGATCAATTATTCTCTAGCCGAGGCGGGTCAACATCCGGTCGACCCGGCTTGTGTCGAAATCTGCCGTCAGAAGCTCTTCGATTGCATAAGTGCGGCACAGACGAACGGCGAGGAGAAAAGATGTATTTCGGTTTATCGAAGCTGCATTGCTCACTGCGGGTAAGCATTGAATTCAAGCTTGCTTGATTGTCGTTAACCAGCTCATCTCGAAAATACCTGCGCGGTTGATCCTTGCTTCTCGCGAAGGTGCGCGCGTTTGCGTCTCTAGCGTGAAACGGTTGGGTACAACCGCACAGACGAAAAAAACCACAGAGATTTCTTAGAAACCCAAATTCTCATACGGTTGGAACGAAAACCGGATGAAGTTCGTTTAGCTTACCGGCACTCGTTCTTAAGGCAACAAGCGGCTGTAATCCATTCTTCGCCCTACAGTCAAATCAAAGAAAGAATTATCAAGTGGTGTCTTGATCTGAATTTCTTCTCTCTGCAACTTCTGTGTAGCAAATGGCCAGGATTTTGTCTTACTGCGATCGTTTTGCGAGGTGGTCAGCCTGCGATAGCAGGCTCATTGAACTGTCGGCATTCGAGGTAAATTTATGTTCCGTACCTTCACTCTTGTTTCCGCATGTCTCTTTGCATCCGTTGCCGCAATCGCACAACAGTCTGCTGATCGGCCGCTGCTTATCGGCCGCGTCGCCATTAATCAATCACATATTGCCTTCACCTATGCCGGAAAAATCTGGCTAGTCGAGCGAACAGGCGGAACGGCCAAACGACTCACCAGTACGCCGAATGAAGAGACTAGCCCTGTCTTTTCGCCGGACGGTCAGCGGATCGCATTTTCGCGATCTAATGGAAATGATTGGGACGTGTTCATCGTGCGCGCTGATGGCTCCGGAGAGCCGACTCGAGTAACGATGATGCCAGAGGACGATTTCGTGACCGCGTGGTCGCCGGATGGGAAGGAAGTTATTTTCGAAACCACGAGGGACGAAGAAACCTTAACTCGTCTTTATAAAACGTCCGCCGAGCGTCTCGCACTCGCAAGCGCACTCCCGCTGCATCAAAGCTATTCCGGTTCGTTGTCGCCCGACGGCAGCCGCATTGTCTACAACCCAAGGACCGGCGCGGGCGATTGGCGTTACTACCGCGGCGGATATGTGGGGGCTATGTGGATCGCCGATCTAAAAACAGGAAGTCTCGAAAAACTTTCTAATGGCACCTACAACGATCGAAATCCGATCTGGGTGCAGGACAAGATCTACTTCGTCTCCGATCGCACCGCAATCTTCAATCTCTACTCTTACGACACTAAATCGAAAAGGACGCTGCAACTGACAAAATACCTCGGCCAGGGTGTTCGCACCGCCTCGGCAACCAATGATGCTGCGGTCTATGTGCAAGCGGGGCGAATGCACCTGTTTGACCTGAATACGAATAGCGATCGTGTGATCAATGTTTCGGTGACGCCCGATACATCTGAACTCGCTCCACGCACTGCAAGCGCGATGCGCTCTCTGGAGCAGATCCTTCCCTCAGCGACCGGCGACCGGATTGCTTTCGGTGCGCGAGGTGAAGTGCTGATCTTCGATCCGGCGAACGGTTCGTATAAAAACCTGACAAATACACCGGGCATTGCCGAACGTTATCCAGTGATTTCGCCTGACAACAAATCGGTCGCGTATGTTTCAGACGAGTCAGGTGAGTACGCGCTTCATATTCGCTCTCTGGAAAACGATGTGGTCAAAAGGATTCGACTCGAACCAAAGCCATCATTCTATTGGGGCTTGGTGTGGTCGCCGGATTCTCGAAAGCTTACTTTCCCCGACAGACGACTGGGGCTTTGGCTCGTTGATGTTGCGGCAGAAACCGCACTCAAGATCGATAGTTCTCCTTATTCTGCGCAGGACGCATGGACGCCAAACTTTTCAGCTGATTCGCATTTTCTCACCTATTCGAAACGCTTGAAGAACCGCGCCGGCACAATCTTCATTTACGACATTGCGCAGAAGAAGACATTTCAAGTGACGGATGGCGTCACACATACGCAGATGCCCGTGTTCGATGCCAACGGGAAATACCTTTATTTCGTTTCGAGTCTCAATGCCGGTACGAGTGAGTTTAGCTGGGGCGTTCTTAACGGTGTATTTGCGAGTCCGCTCGTGGTACGACGAGTTCACGCTTTGGCTTTGTCGAAGGATCAGCCTGCCCCAGTCTTACCGAATGGTCAACCGAATCCGGAAGCGAAGGTCAACGAGATCGCTCCGCAGGTGAAAATCGATTTCGAAGGTATCCAATCGCGCTTCATAAATCTGCCGTTGCCGCAGCGCGATTATTGGCAGCTCACCGCTGGACGTCCCGGAAAATTGGTTGTCGCCATTGGCGAGTGGTCGGCTGCGCCTGGAGATTTTAGCGGGCAAACACAGTCGCAGGCAGTCTATTCGTTTGATCTCGCGAAGGGTGGTCAAATGGAAAAGATCGTGGACCAGATCAGCGCGGTCGACATTACTACTGATGGCAAGAAGGTTCTTTACCGTAAAGGCAGAGACTTTTTTCTCACCTCAACGGAGGCTCCCGCAAAACCAGACGAAGGCCGGCAGGATTTCAGCAAGATGGAAGTCCGAGTGGTTCCGGCTGAAGAATGGCGGCAGATGTTTCACGAATCAATGCGAATCATGCGCGATTGGTTCTATGACCCGAATCATCATGGTCAAAATCTCATAGCGCTTGAAAATGAATACGCGGCTTATCTACCAACGATTGTTCGTCGCAGTGACCTTAATCGCCTGATGCAACAGATGCTCGGCTCCGTATCGGTGAGCCATCTTAACGTTGGTGGCGGCGATGCCGCACCACCGGCTGGAACCGGCAATCGTATCGGTTTGCTCGGAGCGGATTACGAGATAGTTAACGGAAAATACCGCTTCAGGAAGATCTATCGCTCGATGCCTTATTCTTCGCCGGCCGGTTCATTCAGCGCGCCACTCGATCAACCGACAGTTGATGTGCGCGAAGGCGATTATTTGATCCAGGTCAACGGCCAGCCAGTTGAAGCAGAGAAAAATGTGCTCAGCTATTTCGAAAACACGGTCGGACGACCGACAAAGATCACTGTCTCTGACAATCTCGATGGTTCTAACGCACGTACTTACACAGTCTTTCCGGCGGGCGGTGAAAACCGTCTGCGACGCGCGAACTGGGCCGAAGAAAACCGCAAACTTGTAGAAAAGCTTTCCGGTGGCCGGCTTGGCTATATCTTCATCGAAGGTTACGGCGGAGACGGCATCTTGAACGCGATCCGCGGCTTGACCGGATACGCTGACAAGCCGGGCGTGATCATCGATCAGCGTTTCAATGGTGGCGGCATCACGCCCGATTATCTGATCGAGTGGATGCAGCGCAAGCCGCTCTACTATTACATGTTCCGTGGTGGTGACGATATCGCGACGCCGGTGAACCCAGCACCTCCAGTGAAGGTAATGATCATCAACGAACTGAATGGTTCGGCAGCAGAGACGGGCGCCTTTATGTTTAAGCTTGCGAAGGTTGGTCCAATCGTTGGTAAACGCACTTTCGGTGGAGGGATAGGTCCTTACTACTTTACTCCGCCGCTTATTGACGGAGGCCAAATTCGTCTTCCGAATCGCGCCGCGTACGATCCCAGCGGAACAAGTTGGGGAATAGAGAACGTCGGCGTCGCACCCGACTTCGATGTTGAGATCACGCCTGCTGACGTAATTGCGGGACGCGATCCCCAGCTTGAAAAAGCAGTTGAAGTTGCGCTCGCGCAGGTTTCTAAGAATCCTGTTTTCGTTCCAAAGCGGCCTCCCTTCCCTATTCATCCGGGGGAGCAAAGCAAGGCGTCGTCCTTGGCTTCGCTTCCGGCGGCAGGTTCGGCATTTCCCGCTCCCGAGCCAAAGACCTCACAAGCACCGGCACCGGGAGTGACAGATGGAAAGTATGCAGCGTTTGTCGGAAGCTATGATGGCGGCGCGATGGGCGTTTTAGTTGTAAGGCAGGAAGGCGAAAAGTTGTTTGCTGTCCCGCCAAGCGGCGAGCGGGTTGAGCTGGTTCCCGAGACGACCGCTGATAAATTCAGCGCCCAACCAGTCGGCGGCAGCGTGAGCTTCGAACGAGACAGCGCGGGCAAAGTAACGGCGATTATCGTGACTTTTCCTAATGGACGGGTAGTCAAGGCGAGGAAGATGATGTAGTCATTCTCGATTCTGCAGTTGATTGCTCTTGCGATGAGTATCAGAAATATTCACACTCAAGCGGCCGGAGGAAAACCCGCGCAGTTCCGTTTGCCTTTGGTCAGCAAAAAACGAAAATCGGTTACGGCCCTGCCATTGGTGCTGTATTTTAGTGAGTAGTAGCCAATCAGAACGGTTTGCGTACCTTTTTACCGCTCCTTCTCCCACTCTTCCCGATTCAGCACCTCGATCCGACCTAGGCTTCCCTTCTCTAACGCCGAGTTCAATCCAGGCATTTCTTTCGCTATCCACTCGTCAAAGCTCTTCACTACATCTGCTAATTCACGAGCAATGGCGTCGACGCGTTCTACTTGTGTCTGAGACGGACGGCCTTCGTAATTGTTCACGTTGCCATACAAGTCGGCTAGATTCTCGCGCAGACGCTCTTCACCGGTGATCGCACCGCCTTCTTTCGTTGCGACGATCTTCTTGCGCAGTTCATCGACTTGCGCTTGAGCCGTGCGCAACCGTGAGAGCAGCGGATCATTCGCCGGCAGTTTTTGCACTCGTTGCTCTAATCCAAGCCTCACACTGTTGATTCGATCGACGGCAAAAGTCATGTCGCCGAGCAGATTGTAAAGTTTCATCGCGAGATCAAACTGTGCCTTGCGATCTTCCGCCGTATGCTTGACTCGCGGATCACCAGTGACGACTAATTGCGTCGTATAGACATTCTTGTCCTTAGTCATCTTTACGGTATACGTGGCGGGCAAAACACGAGGGCCAGTTGCCGCTGAAAAAGCTGCGCTTGCGGCTGTTGGCACTCGCGGCGCTTTCAATCGCATCGACCAGGTCGCGCGATTCAATCCTCGCCGTTTACTGCTGGGAATCGTTGCCACAAGTTTTCCGCTCTGATCCAGAACTTCGATCTTCAGATCACCAAAGATGTGACGCTTCTGTTGGTAGTAAGTAATGACCGCTTCATCCGTTGGGTTGCCTCCCACAAAAGTAGCATCACCGTTTGCCCAACCACCGCCGGCGGGAACGCGTTGGGCTGTAGGTCTGGCTTCGATAAATGCCGCCTCGCTCGAAAGAACCTGCGGCGTCAAAGAGCGTAGGGGTGTAATGTCGTCGATGATCCAGATGCCTCGGCCGTGTGTCGCAATGATCAAATCCTTATCGCGCGGATGAATCGCGAGATCCCGCACAGCGACGTTCGGAAAATCGCTACCTTTGTACTGGGCCCACTGTTTTCCCCCATCAAGCGAAACCCACAAGCCGAGTTCGGTACCAACAAACAGTAAATCCTTGTTGACGATGTCTTCCTTCACGACATGCGCATAGCCGCGCACATCATTCGCAGCTCCGATGATCTGCGACCACGTGTTGCCGTAGTCGACGGTTTTATAAACGTATGGACGCATGTCCCCAAACGTGTGGACGTCAAATGATGCATACGCAGTCCCCGCATCGAAATGTCCGGCGTCGATAGAAGACACCCAGGCATTCTTTGGCAAGCCTTTGATG
Organism: Pyrinomonadaceae bacterium; assembly: GCA_036559885.1. Classification (GTDB taxonomy): domain Bacteria; phylum Acidobacteriota; class Blastocatellia; order Pyrinomonadales; family Pyrinomonadaceae; genus PSRF01. The sequence goes on along the minus strand of DATBSH010000295.1, from coordinate 17,207 downwards.
TTGCTTACAAGATTCTTCCACGTCTTTCCGCCATCGCGTGTCAATTGCAGGTTGCCGTCGTCCGTTCCAACCCAGATCAGATTTGGATCTTTCGGCGATTCACAGATGGAGAAAATGGTCGTGTGCATCTCTGCCGACGAGTTATCGACAGTTATGCCGCCTGACTGTTCCTGCTTTTGTTTCTCAGGATCATTTGTTGTCAAATCGGGCGAGATGCGCTCCCAGGTTTGACCTCGATCACGTGAGCGAAACAGAAACTGTGAGCCGAGGTAGATTGTTCCCCGTTGAGTCGAGCTCAGATGAATCGGAGTGTTCCAGTTGTAACGAAGCTTTCCTTCTTTGTATTGAGGCAGAGGCTTAATGTTGCGCGACTCGAGAGTCTTTCGATTGATGCGAGAGATCTCGCCACCCTGGTACTCGGCGTAGATGTAATCGGGATCGGCTGCGTCTGCGAAAGCCCAAAAGCCGTCGCCTCCATACACATTCTCCCAACGACTGTTGGTGATGCCGCCCGGGTAAGAAGAATCACCTACCCATGAACTGTTGTCCTGAAGTCCGCCATAAACATGGTAGGGAGTGTCCATGTCGATGCTGACGTGATAGAACTGCGATACGGGAAGATTGTCACCCTTCCACCAACGATTGCCTCCATCGTAGGAATACCAAACTCCGCCATCATCTCCCGTTATCACATGGTCAGTGTTGTTGGGATTTATCCAGACGTCATGAAAGTCGCCGTGCGCGCCGCCTGAGATGTTGCTAAAACTCCGCCCGCCATCATTACTGGCGATCAGAGAGCCGTCAGGTTTGTAGACCTTGTTTTCATCTTTGGGATCGACGATCAGATTGGCAAAGTAGAATGGCCGCCAGATCATGTTCTGGCTTCGATCGAGTTGCTTCCAGGTCTTGCCGCCATCATCTGATCGGTATAGTCCGTCTTTCGGTATCTCAGCTTCGATAAAAGCGTAGACGGTCGCTGGCTTCGAAGGCGCAACGGCAACAGCTATACGACCCCACGGCTTCGATGGGAGTCCAGTCGCGCTCTTGTCGGTTAGTTCGGTCCAGGACGCCCCGCCATCCGTGCTCTTGAACAGTCCGCTACCGCTAAATACGCTTGGCCCATCCCCGCCGGACCGAAACGTCCAACCTTTCCGACGAAAATCCCACATTCCGGCATATATCGTTTCGGGATTCTGCCGGTCCATCGACGTCATTGAACAACCCGTTGAGGCGTTTGCGCCTTTGAGGATCTTCGTCCACGTCTTGCCGCCATCGGTTGTTTTGTACAGTCCACGTTCGTCGCTGTCACTCCACAATTTGCCTGGCGCACAAACGTAAACAGTGTTCGTTTGGTTAGGATTTACAAGAATCTTTGCGATTCGCTCCGAATCCTTTAGACCCATGTTGGTCCATGTCTCACCGCCGTCAGTTGATTTGTAAACTCCATCGCCAATGGAAACGCTGTTTCGCGTCCAGGATTCTCCGGTTCCGACCCAAATCACTTTCGGGTTCTTCGGATCAATCGTGACCGCGCCAATTGATTGCACCGCTTGCTTGTCGAAAACCGGCTTGAAGGTAGTTCCACCATTGACGGATTTCCACACTCCTCCGCTGGCGGACCCGATGTAAACAGTCAGTCGTTGGCCTTCCTGCACAGCATCGATAGCCGCGATGCGACCGCTCATCGCCGCTGAGCCGATGTTGCGCGCCCCGAGTCCGGAGATCGTGTCGGAATCGACTTTAATACTCTGTGCCTGACCTTGTGCTGATGCTGCAAGTAAGAGAAATGGGCCGACCAACAAGTAGAGGCAAAATGTTCGTTTCATAGTTTTGAATCCTAGTGAGTAAGTGACGTGACCGATGTGCCTTGCGCAACAGTGAAAGATCTTCTCATTCTCCCCAGGCTTCAGCCTGGGGTCATCGTGATGTTTAGTATCCCTCAACCGTTTTAACGGTTTACCTGACGACTCCCGAATTACTGTCGCATGACCATTTGAAAACCGTTAAAACGGTTCGGCAGATCAAAACTGAATGCTGATCCCCAAGCTAAAGCTTGGGGAGAATGAGAAGTTGAGTCTTTCAGCTGCTCACTCAGTTCCTCTTTGCAGTAGCTGGAGCAGTTGGCTTTTTGAACCGCGCGTCATCGATGTCGACGTTGGCTTGGATCTGCTCGAAGACGACCTTCGATTTGTCCTGCCTGCCTTTAACATTGGTCTCGATCGAAAACGGCATAAACCAACCCGCGACTTCTTTGTAGTCTCCCAGAACAGTCTCGTATTCTCTTTCGGCGCCACGCACGAATCGCTTGACGTCGACCTTGATAGGCACGTAGTAGTCAGTGTCCATGTGCCAAACGTAAATATCTCCGTTGGGATTGGTAATCCTCAGTTTTACTGTTTCGGTACCTTCGAATTGATCCCTGCCCGCAAATTCAATCTTGTAACCTTTCTTTTGATAGTCGACGAGCGGCCCATCGAAATCGGCATCTTCGAGAATTGACTTCATCTCCTCTTCGCCGAGCGACTCAGGATCCTTCTTGCCGTTCCACGGCTCGATCTTCCAGGCGGTGGTGCCGTCATATGCATTTATGGCCGTCATACCGAGGACCGAGAATTCTTCTCGCACCGAGTTTCCGCGCTTGTTCTCTTGCACCACCACGGCTTCAAATCCGCCACCGCCAATAAATTTTCCAGTTCTTCGCAATGTCTTGACGGCGTGAATCTTGTCCAACCCGCCAATGGTTTTGAGGTAATGACTAATGATCTCGTCGACTGTCTGAGCGGAAGCAGGAAGGGCGATGAACAGAGACAGGCCGATGATCGAAAGAGCTTTGCGCATCATGTTTCTCCTTAGATTTCGGGTGCGGACGGCGCCATTCAGTAGCGTTCGCGGAAGCAAATGGTCAAGACTCAATGCGGTGAGGAACGCTTGGCCATTTGCTACTGCGAACGGTACTGAATACTTGGAGATTAAACACCTTATGAGGCTCCATCATCAAGGATACTGTAGTGAAAACTCAAGACCGCCTGGCGGTTGGGAGGGCTAAACAACCAAAGATCGGACGTTAACGTTTACGCAACTAAAGAACGGGAGCGAAGCGACCGATTGACCTGACGTTTGGCAATATCGTTGCTTCAGTCGGTCGCTTCGCTCCCGTTCTTTAGTTGAGTTATCACGTACCCGCAAAATGTATCAGCGGAGTGCAACCATCCACAGATTACACAGATTACGATTTCGGATTTCGGATTTGCGAATTTCGGATTTCCATTTTTGTGGACCGCCTCATCCTTCCGCAGACAACGGCTAATCTCACGGGCTTCTCCATTACCGCGAAATCCGAAATCCGCATTCCGAAATCCGAAATCCTAATCTGTGTAATCTGCGTAATCTGTGGATCGGTTTTCGTTATGGCTCAGTTCGTACCCGCCGAGTGATGGTCCAGGTAGTCGAGCAAAACATTGGTCATCACCTTCACACCCACGACCAGACTCTCTTCGTCGACATCAAACTCTGGCGTATGCCAACCGGCGGTAATTCCCTTCGCACGATTACCGACCCCGAGGAAATAGAAGAAGCCGGGAGAGATCTTCTGGTAATACGAAAAGTCTTCCGCAGGCATCAAGGGCCTGATTGCAGCTACGTTCTTATCGCCAACAACACGGCGAAGTGTGGGCAGGGTTTCGTTGACGAGCGACGGTTCATTGAATGTTACTGCGGCATTCTCCTCGAACTTCAGATCGAAAGTCGCACCGTAGGCAGCCGTGACATTCTTTAGCGTTTCGCGCATCAACTCCTGGGCTTGACGACGAACGTCTTCAGTCAACGCCCGCATGGTGCCTTCCATCTTCACCTCGTCAGCGATGATGTTGTTGCGCGTGCCGCCGTGGATCATTCCGATGCTGATCACGAGAGGGTCCTGTGGGTCAATGCGACGGCTGCGTATATGTTGCAGCGCGTTTATACATTCGGCGGCGACAACGATCGCATCAATCCCGTTCTGCGGCTCTGCCCCATGCGAGCTCTTGCCCCGGATCGTGATGTAAATCCTATCCGATGACGCCATGGCCGGTCCCGAAACAAACGCAATCTGTCCAACCTCAATGCTCGGAAAGGTGTGCAGACCAAAAATCGCTGACGGTTTCGGATTCTCCATCGCGCCTTGTTTCACCATCAGTCGAGCGCCGCCTTCTTCGCCTGCGGGAGGACCTTCTTCTGCGGGTTGAAATATGAACTTCACCGTCCCCGCAATTTCGTTTTTCATGCGCGACAACACTTCAGCGACACCTAATTCGATGGTGGTGTGTACATCGTGTCCACAGGCGTGTTTGACTCCCGGATTCAGTGATTTGTATGGCACATCGATCGTCTCTTGAATTGGTAGAGCATCCATGTCAGCGCGCACCGCGACGACAGGCCCGGGCTTCGCACCAACCAGTACGGCAGTCACGCCGTGACCCGCAACTCCAGTTTTAATGTCCGTGAGCCCAAGCTCTTTCAACCGCTCAGCAACGACGCGACCAGTTCGTTCCTCTCGATTGGATAGTTCAGGGTGCATGTGAAAATCGCGGCGCTGCGCAATCAATTTGGCGCGCAGACTTTCGGCGGCACGATTGATTTCCTGCTCGCGCGCGGATAGCGCTGAATCGGTTGGAAGGTTTTTCGTTGTGAGCACCTGAGAATAGACACAATGAGGCGTAACAATTGAGGCGAGCAATATAGCCACAAAAATTCGAGTTGCCATCGTAAGCTCCAGATTAAGAAGTGACAAAGGCGATTTTATGTGTGGGTGGTGGATTCTAACTTAAGCTACAGAAAGACGCCACCGGGTTTAGTCGTGGCAAAACGGTCAGTACCGAAACGCGGTAGCGTCGGGTCGTTGTTGCCTATTTAGGGTCCTAATTTGTCAAATAAGACCCGACGCTACCGCGTTTCGGTACTGACTGTCTTACCACGTGGTGTCTTCTCTTTTTCGTCAGAAGAACAGTTTGGCCCTTTTCTTAACTGCTTTGCGCGTTATCAGGAGAAGGCAGAAATGGGGCTGCCCTAAACGACAAGAAGGAAGGCACATCAATATGAAAAAGCAAACTCTGAAAACTTTCGCAATCGTGAACGTGCTTCTGATTGTGGCAGCTGTTTCCGCGATCGCTCAATCTTCGGGCAGCCGATTTACAAAGATTCCCTTTAGTTTCACCGTCGGACAGAAGACGCTGCCGGCCGGCGATTATATCGTTGAGCCGTACCGAAAGGACTACGCCAAGGTCTGGTTGGTTCAGAGTCGAGATGGCAATTCCACCGCTATCGTTATTACGAACTCAGTCGAATCCGTCAAAACGCCAGAGAAGAGCAAACTCGTTTTCAAGGAATATGGTGGTGAGTATTCGCTCGCGCAGATCTGGACAGCTGGCAGTAACTCGGGTCGCGAACTAAAAGTCCAACAACCGAAAGATGAGTTGGCGAAGAACAACAGCGAGAGCCATACGGTCGTTATTGCGATTGGCCAATAGTGATCTTTTGCGTCGGTACTACGACGGACACAGAACAAGTAGCCGCAGATTTCGGAAGGGTGACGCAGATCAGAGACGCTAGTTTCTGATCTGCGTTTATCTGCGAAATCTGCGGCTTGGTTTGTTGATGAAAGTTAAGCGCCCGTCGACTTAGCTTTCGCTCTTTCTTGCTGCATCCATTCCCGCATTCCTGCGATGTGACCAGGGGCACGACGCTCGTTCCATTCCTCGTAGCGCTTGGCAGCACGTTCCACATTGGCCAGCATGTTCGGGTCTTTGAATGCGACGCGAAACTGCTCTGCGACCGGCTTCAGGACTTCCCAAACGTAGAAAAACTCACCGGTGGTTTCGAAGAACAAATCTTCGTGAAGTAAACCGTAATTCAACAGTGCGCACGCCTGTTCCCAATACCCGATTACCATTCCGAAAAAAGTCCCGCCCTCCGTACCTGGAGCGGCAACGCGCATAGCCTCTTCCATCGTTTCGGCGCGGTAGTTTTGTTGGAACCAATCACGTGCTTGTCGCAAGCGGGGTTCACGTCGAAGATCGTAAACCTGCAAATGTAACTGTGCCTGTTCGTGCGTGGGTTTTGTTTCCATATTTCCTTTCTCTTTCATTAGTTAAGATTCGCGTGTTAGTTTAGGCTAAGCAAGCCGCCATTTTACGCAAGGCAGCTAGCTCTTCACCAATTAGTCGAACGGCATCTGCCGATATCGACAACCTCGTCAAAATAACGTTGCGAAAAAGACGCCGTTTCAGTCTTTTTTGACTGCTAAAAAGTAACGATTGAAGCGCCGCCAGAGTTCGCGATCTGTGCGATAGGGGAAATTTCCGAGTGATATATCAAATAAAGCGATGCATTGTCATCCCGTCCACTGCCGTGCTCCTCGCGTTAACAATTTTCACAGCAAATGCACAATCACCAGAAACGAAACTAGAGATCGGCGGGCAGGCAACTTCGCTCACTATCTTCCACCCTGATTTTACGGGCGACATCACCCAACCGGGGTTCGGCGGACGCATTACTTACAACATCACGCGGGCGATCGCAGCTGAAGCGGAGTTCAACTTCTTTCCACAAAAGAATGGATTCTTTCTGGGTGATGGTCAGGCGATCCAGGGCCAGTTTGGCGTGAAAGCCGGAAAACGGTTTCAGAGGTTCGGTGTATTCGCGAAGGTGCGGCCTGGCTTTCTCAGTGTGGGTGATGCTTTTACATTCGACCCAGATGGCGACTTCGGTGGATTAACCCTTCCTTTTAGTATTCACCGAAAAACTCACTTCACCACCGATGTTGGCGGCGTCCTTGAATTCTATCCGGGCAAACGAACAATAGTTCGCTTTGATGGAGGCGACACAATCATTCGTTACGGCTCGGAGTTTGATTTCTTAAGTTTTCCGACTCTTGTAAAGACTCCGACCAGGTTCAAGCATAACTTTCAATTCACGGCTGGAGTCAGCTTTCGAATCGGCGATGTTAATGATGGCAACGTCAGTGCTGAATCAACTAATGGGCGCTCTAAAACTCCCAGATATGAAGTGGGCTTGCAGTTCACCTCGCTGTCGGTGAAGCCGCCAACACCGATTTGTTTTGATTTCTGTCCCTTATCACGTGATAGGCCGATCACCACGGAGCCCGGATTTGGCGGCCGGTTCACCTTCAACTTAACGAGTTATCTTGGCGTGGATGCTGAGATGAACTGGTTCACGCGCGATCATGGAACGTTCAGTGGACCAGGTGGTCATATGTTTCAAGGTCAATTTGGACCGAAAGTTGGTAAGCGGTTTGACCGGTGGGGAGTTTTTGGGAAAGCCCGACCTGGCTTTATGGGTTTCACTAAAGTAATGCAGCTTGTTGGAACGCATCCGTTCAACTTCGCTGGTTTTCCAACCATTCAGGGTGACTTCAAGGTGGGAACAAAACTCTATCCGTCATTCGATTTTGGTGGTGTGATTGAGTTTTATGTCTCGCGTCACGTTATGACGCGAATGGATTTGGGCGACACGATAATTTGGTACGGTGAATATGCAATTCCGGGATTTCCGGTGAGCGCGCCGATCTTGCGGCGTCCGCCTGAGACGCATCACAACTTCCAGTTCAATGCGGGCATTGGTTTTAGGTTCTAGGTTTTCATGTCCGATACGCTTTAGCTTGTCGTCATCGTGCACAATATTCAAGCTTAAAAGAATCGGCCAACCAAATGTCCGATATGCTTCAGCTTGTCGTCGTCGTGCGCAATATTCAAGCTTAAAAGAATCGGTCAACCAAATGTCCGATATGCTTCAGCTTGTCGTGAGGCGCGATAGATTCAACTTCTTTCAGAAATGTGAGTTGACGATTACGGAAGACTCGGTTGACCGTGGTGCACATCACCGAAAGAAGTTGAATCTGGGGCACGACGACGACAAGCTGAAGCATATCGGACATTTGGTTGACCGATTCTTTTAAGCTTGAATATTGCGCACGACGACGACAAGCTGAAGCGTATCGGACATTAGTTCGATTTGACGAACTATTCTGTCTTTCTATAATCCCGTCGCAATGACTGATGACGACATTTACGAACTGCAGCGACTCTATCCGCAGATCTACATTGCCTGTCATACAAACCACGTTCGGGCAATATCGACCAAGTGGCGAATATCGTCGCAGGACGCAGCTATTTTGGTCCATCTCGATCGCGAACGAGGATTGAGTCCGAGAGAGTTGGCTGCACATCTTGGGATCTCAGCTTCCACACTCTCCGCTTACATCGCCCGCCTCTCAGCGCTGGGATATCTAACAAGCCGAGCTTCGGAGACCGATGGGAGGCGACGTGAGATTCGTTTGACAGAGCGTGGCGCCGAAGCGATCTCAGCAACTTCAGTGCTCGACAGAAAACGTGTTGGCGAGTTGTTGCGAAAGCTAAAGCCAGCTGAACGAAAAGCAGCACTGCGAGGTCTTCAGTTGTTGGCAGACGCAGCAAAGCAACTGTCTAAATGATTGCATTAATCTCCGCGTTCTCTGTGTCTTCTCTGCGTTCTCTGCGTTGTGCAGAGCTGTCCCTATGTTCAACTAAGGATGTAACGGAGTAACCCATGAAGACGCTCATTGTGATTATCGTTGTGGTTGTTGCTGCTGTCGTGTTGTTGGCAGCTGTGGTCGCGCTTGTTGGCTCAAGACTTCCGAAAGAGCATAGTGCTTCACGATCGATCTTTCTTCACCAATCTCCGAAACAGGTGTACGACGTTGTGCGGGATTTTAGCGCTGCGACCTCGTGGCGTTCAGACGTCAAGAATATCGAAGTGCAAAATCAACCTGACGGGAAAATTCACTTCCGCGAGAATGGGCCAAACGGCTCGGTGAATTATGAACTGGCCGAAGACGTTCCCGGAAAACGAATGGTAACGCGAATACTTGATACGGATCTCGGCTACTCAGGCAAATGGACTTACGTGTTTACTCCCGAGAATGGAGGCACGCGCGTACGGATCACAGAGGATGGCGAAGTGTCGAATGTAATCTTTCGCTTTATGTCGAGGTATGTATTCGGTCAAACAGCTACTTTGGATGGGTATCTAACGTCACTGGCCAAACGTTTTGGCGAAGATGTAAAGCCAAACTAAACGAGCCGCAGATTACCGCTGATGAACTCAGAGCGACTCGTGAAGAGTCGATCTGCGTCGTCAGCCGAAATCTGCGGCTCGTGTTCGTTGCGTTGGAACGCAGAGCCGCTCTAGAAGGCTACGAACGGATCAGTCAAAACCAACCGCACAGGTATGCCATCGAGTGATGGACTCAATAATGGCCGCTCACCCGATGTTCTATCGATGTAAACCACGATAGCCGCTTCCTGGTCGTCTTCAGCCGTTGTACCCACTCCAGCACCGATCACGCCCGGTTGGAACATGAGGTTTGCACGATGGATTTCCAGCACGGACAGTGCACGAGCGGCTGCTTGCTGTGGAAGCTGTCGGTTTCCACCCGCTAGCCCCGGAATAAATGGCTCCATTCCCTGTTCTCCACGTCCTGAGGGGGCGCCGTGTATTTTACCCTTCCCACTAAAGCCTCCTGATCCACCGGCCAGCGCCGCTCCCAATTTCGTTAATACCTCATCAATGGGGTTCCCGATTGTAGTAGTGCTACTACCCGCAAACAGAAGGGCCACCGGATTGTGAGTGGAATCGTTGGTAACAATCAGCGAGCCAGAGTCACCACCAGCGCTAAATGTGCTGCTGTTGATCACTACTTGGTTCGTGTAGGACACGACAAACTTCTTGCCCCCACCACAACCTTTTTGATACTGCACGCTAACACTGGTGTTCGTTGAGCTGACCGTACCAGTAGTTAAGCCAGTAGTGCGGCCACTCTTAGCGACGCTCATGCCCACCGCCGGAGCGAGTGTGGTATTGCTTGGAACGCCGATGTCTTCGATGAATCCGCTTGCATCCATCGTGCCGGCTCTTAATTGCGCCACCGCTGCGTCAACATTCGATCCAAGCGGAACGGCCGCGGTAAAGTCGCCTACGATAGTAGCGATTCGACAACCATTATCGATCAGTCCGGGCTGAGATATATCCTCACCGGCCGCCGCTTGGTCTGAGCGACCGAGAACGTGGTTGTTGCTGAGGATGTATTGGACGGTACCGAAGGTGACGAGCGCTCCCAGTGTTCCACTGCAGCAAAATGCCCTGCTCGCATCATTGACGTTTCCGCCGGACACACCGAAATGGGTATTTCTCACTCGATGGTTTGCTCCTCCATCCGCTAAACCGGACGTCGCTAACGAACCGCAAACCAGCAGAGCTATCAGAGCGAGCCCAACCAGGAACTTTGTGAGTCTAAACATTACCAAATTCTCCTTTACATCAAAGTCAGCAGCCAATTGCGAGGTAAAACGTGAGCGGGATACCCGGTGGGACCCCGTAGGACGCGCTTAACGGGCCTCACTTTTACGACACGTCAGAGCGCTAAGTCAATGCTTTGGTGCAGTCGAGTTGGTCCAAACCGTTCGACCACCAGCATAAAATACGTGTAAAACTCCGGCTTTTCCATAGAACATGGGAGTTTTGCAAATCCCTTAGCGGGTCCTATTGCTATCTTGTGGGGGATAGACAGGCATTCATGTTTGTCGAAAGGGAGACAGGCAGGAATGCCTGTCCTACGGTCGCAAGCGAATCTGCGCTAACAGATCCGTAAATCTTCGCTTCTGACGCAATTTCGCAAACACCGGATCGACTTTGAGGTTCATCAACCAGATGTCGCGTTCGTCAACTGCCTTGTCCAACCATTTGAACGCTTGTTCCTGATCGCCGAGACCGGCATAGATCGCCGCCACTGTATAAGGAGAAACATAGCGCTGACTCTGCAACTGCTGCAAATCATCCAAAACTCGTTGGGCTTCAGCGCGTTTACCCGACACCGCGTACGCATGGCCTAAAAGCGCGAGCATTAGAGGACTTCCGGATAGCTTGACACCTTTCTCAAATTCCGCGATGGCTTCTGCGTACATGCCTTTCTGCTCATAGGCGAGGCCAAGATAGCGGCGCGCCGGGAATGAGGTGGGATCAAGATCGAGAATCTTCTTGCCTTGCTCGATCGCGCGATCAGGCTGTCCAGACAAATAGTAGATCCACGCCAGGTGAGAACTGGCGACGAACGAAAGCGGCTCCAATTCATCCGTCTGTTTAGCTTCCGCAATTGCCTCATCAAATCGTTCAACTGCAACAAGGAATGAGCTGTACCATTGATGCGCCGGTGCGTAAGTAGGCTTTAACTTAATTGCTTCCTGGAACTCGCGTTCGGTCTCTGCACGATCCCAATCCCACCGGAACTTGATGAATGCCAACGACGCGTGCGCCTCAGCAAGTTTGTCGTCGATATCTAACGCCTTGATAGCCGCTTCCTTAGCTTTTGGAAACCCATCTTTCGGCTGCCGCATGCCATATACAACCAACATGTTGTAGCAATCGGCGAGACCGGCGTAAGCAGGTGCATAGTTCGGATCAACTTCAATTGCCTGCTGAAAGAATTGAATCCCCTGCGAGAGCCCATCTTCGGTTCGTTTGTTCCAGGAGTTTCGACCTTTCAAGTAAAGCCGATAGGCCTCAATTTGTTTCTTCTCCTCGACGTTCAGCTTCAATCGCAGGTTTTCAAAGATGTCCCGAGAGATGTCTTCCTGGACCAGCATCACATCTGACAATTTGTGATCGTAGTGCTGTCCCCAGAGCTGCGCGACGTTTTGAAGGTCGATGAGATCGGCTTGAATGCTGATCATGTCGCCGTGTCGTCGCAGGCTGCCAGTCACAACGGCGCGTACGTTCAAATCCTTTCCGATCTTGCGGGGGTCAATCTCCTGACCCTTGTAGCGGGCGACAACGCTGCGTGGCACGACGCGCAACTGCGGAAGTTTAGAGAGACTATTGATGAGACTCTCTGAGATTTTGTCGTTCAAGTACTCCGCGTCCGGGTCCGACGCTTCATCCACGAATGGCAAAACGGCAATCGATTGGATCGTATTCGCGCTGGCATCGCCTGCTTTTCCCATTCCGCTTAGGTAAATGACACCGGCGATGGCAATAAGCACTACCGCGGCCACCAACACGAACCCTGGGGTCCGGCGCTTCAGAAACGAGAGATTCGAGGTTTTTGATTCTGTTTCGGTGGTCGCAACAGCGGCATGGTCTCCGTTGGCGCCATTGCCGGACACCGCGGTTGAAGCGGAAGCGACTGGTCGGATCTCCGAGGTTGCGTTGGTTGTTTCGCCGTTCTCAGCTCGAACATCACCTACAAACCGGTACCCTCGCCTCGGAACCGTTTCAATGAATTGAATTCCGCCGGGAGTTTCACCGAGCGCTTTTCTCAGTAGGGAGATATTTTGGGTGAGATTGCCTTCCTCAACGAACGTGCTGGGCCAGACGCGTTTCATCAGGTCGTCTTTCTCGACAACCCGGCCGCCATTTTCGACAAGTACGAGGAGGATATCGAAAACCTTAGGCGTAAGAGCTACGGGCTCACCTTCGCGCAGTAGAACTCGATCCGCGCTATTCAGGCGAAAGCGGCCAAACTCATACGTTCGATTTTCCGTTTGCTCCACAAAAACCGGCCTTGAGAAACATCTTTGAGGGTTTATTGAGCGCCTTCTGAGGACTTGTCAGAACTTCACCGCTAGGATGAGGTTCGATCCACAGGGAAATCCTAAAACAGATGGCATCGGGAACTATGGCGAGGTGATTGTAATGCAAGCACCGACCGCGGGCAATTCAAGATTTCGTGTGGATTTGACTACCGATTTCGAAATTATGAACAACTTGGGCTAGCAGTACGGTTTTGTGTCATCCCCGCATCTTCGGCAGCGAACGGCCTGAAGATAAGAAATAAGGAGGGTGTCTCCCTATGACAAAGGATAAGAGACTGGAGTTCATTGAAACGTCGTTAATCTGTTTTTTGGGGGCGCTGGTGGCGATGCTAGGGTTTCTTCTAGTGTGGATCGTCTTTTCGCTGGCAGGGTTCATCCGACCGTAAAAGACAGGAGCAGGAGCAGGAGCAGCAGGCAGGAGCAGGAATCATTGGTCAGTTATCATTGGACATTTATCATTGTCATTTGGATCTAGGTTCCAAAGGGCATTTGGTTACGTGCCAGATTCAAGTCGCTCTTCAAAGTGTCAAATGGTAAATGTCAAATGACAACTGACCAATGATTCCTGCTCCTGCCTGCTGCTCCTGCTCCTGATTTAAAAAGGCTCCTCGATTGACGCGCTCTGTTTCGTGAAAAACTTCGGCCCGTCTTCGGTAATATACAAACAATCCTCCAATCGAATACCAAACTCTCCATAGATCACTATAGTCGGCTCGTTACTGAAAAACACATGCCGGGTTGGATAGGAGTCTTATTTCCGCGCACGAAGGTGGTCGACTTATGCCTGTCTGGTCCAATACCGTGACCACTGGTATGAGGCATTCCTATGTGAATTAGCTAACGCCTTCGCGCGTAAGCGAGTTCACCTTCGACTCACTAAGTTGGCTAAATGACCGTTTTCGATTAACTTCGAAACAAATTTATTGACATCCTCGCAAAGCTGGCGTAAAAGGGCTGCCCTAAAAGCCACTGTTGTCTCGAAAAACTGGCCCAGACTTCAGATGTTCACTCGAGAACGGAGTCTTCGCAACCCCAGTAAGCGAAGCCTTGAGAAATCCCTTTTTCCCATCTGGCCCAACAAGGAGTACCCCAATTGAGAGCAATGAAGACTCTTCTTCTGTTGCTGTTTATCACTGCCTCACTCCAAATCATTTCCAGTGTTTCCCTAGAAGCAACCTCCGTCGCTGCAGCCACGGAGGCGCCTGCGGGATTTGATAACCAACCCAACGGACTTACTGATCAGGACACCTTCAATGAAGACCGGAAAACATTTGATGAGATCGAAGAAATCGAAGAAGGTTTAGGTCCACTATACAACGCCCAGTCGTGCGGCAGCTGCCATCAAAACCCGATTTCAGGTGGCAATAGTCAAGTAACCGAATTGCGCGCAGGACACTACGATGGGGCGTCTTTTCTGGATCATCCGGGAGGATCCCTGATCAATGATCGTGCCATCGATGCGTCGATCCAGGAGCGCCTAATGGCCGGCAATGAAGTACGTACTTTTCGACTTTCAACAAGCACGATAGGACTTGGATTCGTTGAGGCCATCGACGATAACACTTTGCTGGACATTGCCAGGAATCAACCACTCTTAAGTGGGGGAAACATCCATGGCGACGCGATCCGCGTTCCAATTCTTGAAACGCAGAACGCAAGACGGGTTGGACGTTTCGGATGGAAATGTCAGCACGGCAGTCTCATCTCATTCGCCGCCGATGCGTATCTGAATGAAATGGGAATCACTAGTCCATTGCAACCAACCGAAAATTCATCGAATGGCGAATCAATAGCCGCATACGACACGGTCCCCGATCCCGAAGATGATGGTGATGATGTTGAAATTTTCGCGAGATTCATGCGTGCCACTAAGGTACCACCGCGCGATGCTGATTTGGCAGCGACGCCTGACGCACAGGTAGGAGCACAGTTGTTTCAACAAATCGGCTGCGCCATCTGCCACGTCAGTTCTATCACGACTGCGCGAACTGGTACCCCAATTAACGGCGGAAAGTTCAAAATACCGGCTGCCCTGGGCGACAAGATCATTCATCCGTATAGCGACTTTCTTTTGCACGACATTGGAACCGGCGACGGTGTCGTCCAGAATGGTGGACAGTCGTCGAGAAACAAACTCCGCACTACACCACTCTGGGGATTGCGCACCCGTTCGCGCCTAATGCACGACGGCGACTCAATAACGTTTCAGGGCGCTATATCGCGTCATGGTGGTGAGGCAGCTGCCGTCATTCAGACATATGACGCTTTGACTAACACGCAAAAGAACCAGCTTCTGACTTTTTTACGATCGTTGTAATGAGAGAGATGGGTCCGCCGCGGACACTTCTCGTCATGTTGACTATGCCTGGGAGCCGCAGGTTTTTCGGAAGCTGCTCCCTTTTCAAGGCGGCATTTGACTCGCCTTAACGAAAGGAAATTTATGAAAACCAAACGAACGACGCGGTCGCGATTTCTAATTGGTGTGGCGGCCGTGGCACTCATGATTTTCGCTTTAGGATTCAGCACCCATAGAACCCGCGCCGCAGAACCTGCCGAGCAGATTATTTTTAGCGGAGTAGGATTTGCGGACGAAGGCGCTTGGGTGGGACCAGTGGGCTTCTGGGTTTGGTGCATCAACGAAGGCACCGGCCCATACGCTGAACACCACGTGTGCCAAGGGGCAATGTACGTCTATGAGCAAGGGATTACTGTGCATGTTGACGGAGAGGTCACTGAGGAACAGGACGACACCTACACGATGGATCTTCACTCCAAAAGGCCGGGAATTCCTTCTGCGACGCTGCACAATCTAACTGAGGACAGTGGCCCAACAAACACGGTGGAGTTCACTATAACCACGGGTCAGGGGACAGCAAGTGGGGCGTCGACGAATGCAGTAGTGAATGTTACAGGACCTGGTGATTAAGTTATGAAGTGTTTCATTGGGAGCGCGGACGTCCTCGTCCGCAACTAAGCGCGAAGCGCGAACAGGTGGTTCGCTTCGCTCACTGCGGACGAGAACGTCCGCGCTCCCAGTTACAGGTCATGGCATAGCTCGATGTCATTCAGAAGGGTTCCTCGATTGAAGCGCTCTGTTTCGTGAAAAACTTCGGTCCGTCTTCGGTAATATACAAACAATCCTCCAATCGAATACCAAACTCTCCATAGATCACTATCGTCGGCTCGTCACTGAAACACATCCCGGGTTGGATAGGAGTCTTATTACCTCGCACAAAGTTCGTCCACTCATGCCCATCCAATCCAATACCGTGGCCAGTGCGGTGTGGCAATCCGGGCACTTTGTATCCAGGGCCAAAACCGGCGTCGGTGATGACCTTCCGTGCAGCGGCATCAACAGCTTCGCATGGTGCCCCGACGCGCGCTGCAGCGAAGCCGGCGTCTTGTGATTTCCGTTCAAGATTCCAAATGTCGCGCTGCCTTTGCGTTGGTTTACCGAAAACAAAGGTTCGCGTGATGTCTGATTGGTAACCATCGACACTGCAACCGCCATCCATCAATACGACATCGCCGTCTTTAAGCAGCTGCGGAGTGCTGCTACCGTGCGGAAAAGCCGTGTACTTTCCGAAGCTAACAAAAATGCCTCCGGAAGCTCCAAGTGCGCGCATTGCGGCAGAGCAGTTGCCGGCAAATTCATCCTGCGTCATTCCCTCTCGGATGCTATCGCGAGTGGCTTTGTAGGCGGCGATTGTGATGTCGTTCGCGCGCTGCATGAGAGCTAGTTCATTCGCCGACTTAAACATCCGACATCCGGCCGTGATTGGTGTAGCGCTCACGTATTTTGTGGCGGGCGCAGCGTGGCGAATGCCATCGTAAAGAAAGAAGCGGACACGTTCTTCAATACCGACGGTACCGGTGCGCACGCCTCGATCGCGGAGGATCTCTGCAACGCGCTGGTATGGACTTTCATCTTCTTCCCACGTGCGGACGTCATTGCCAATCTTAATTAACTCGCGTGCACGCTCTTCTTCGAATTGTGGACAGACCCAGGCGAGTTCTCCACGTGCCGGAATCACAAGAGCAAACATTCTTTCGCTGGTTCCCCAGCGCATCCCGGTGTAATAGAGCATACTGGAACCCGGCTCGAGATAGATCGCGTCAATACGCTGTTCCCTCATAAGGCGACGCGCTTTCTCGATCCTTGCGCGCCGCTCGTCGAGCGTGATTGGCACCACACCGTCTAGCATGCGACGCAATCGACGAATCGGTTCAGGCAACTCTCTTTGCTGTTGCGGTTCAGGTTCCGCGGAGAGCGCAGTGGATGAACTGCCTAAAAGCATCGCGCCAGCAACTCCGGCTGACGCGCGCAAGAAGTCTCGTCTGTCTGTGCACATGTTGGGGCTCTCGAAATGTTGAGATAGGAACTCGGAACGGGATTATACAGAAAACAGCATCCACAGATTACGAAAAGACAGGAGGCAGGAGCAGCAGCAGGAGCAGGAGCAGGAGCAGGAATCATTGGTCAGTTATCATTATCATTCGCGGATTCAACTTGGAAGTGCAACAGATCGTTGTTTGAAAAATACTTCGTTTGGGGTCCGGTAACCAAGTGTCTTGCGGGGCCGGTTG
>DATBSH010000294.1:0-14614 GCA_036559885.1 Pyrinomonadaceae bacterium | reverse complement strand
GAAATTAGATGTGATTTCTTCATAGTCGTCCTCCTTAAGCAACTGCGGCGCTGCCTTGTTTTTTCGCGTGTCGGCTAGGCGACAGCGCTTCGGGCAGCGGAGAAGCTGCAGAATGTCGAGATGTGTGGGGAGACGACAACGCGCGAGGGTCTTTGAAATTCGCTAGTTGTGGTCAGACACGTGTCTGGCAGCTAGAAGAACGGGATTGTGGGGAGTTTCTTGCGTGGTGAGACGGGAGATCGAACGTGCCAGTTGCCCTGGCGAAGAAACATTTTTGGATTGTTTTGAGTGAAGGATGCTGAACTCGAGGAGTAAAGGTATTTTCTTCAGCCCTGATGAACCGTTGGTGCGTCTGCGTGTGGCACGAAGCACTTCCGACACCGCGCTTCGTACATACCCGCCGCGCCGACGGCCACACGCTCCTCAGACTCGAAAGTTCTCTGGGAGTAATTCGCCGGTTGGCCACACTTCATGCAGATCGCGTGCGTCTTCGTTATGTATTCCGCAATCGCCAGCAGCTGCGGCATTGGCTCCCATGGCTTGCCAGTGTAGTCCTGGTCCAAGCCCGCAATGATGACGCGTATTCCTCGGCGGGCTAGCTCATTCGCCACGTGAATGAGGCCGTTATCGAAAAACTGCCCTTCGTCTATACCAACAACTTCCGTGTCAGCCTCTACACGCTCTCTCAATTCCGCCGCAGTGTGCACATTCGCCGATTCGTGTCGCATCTCCGAATGCGACACGATGTGATGGTCAGAAAATCGTGAATCGATTATCGGCTTAAAGACCTGCACTTTTTGCCGGGCAATCTTTGCGCGTCGTAATCGGCGAATCAGCTCCTCAGATTTGCCGGAAAACATTGAGCCGGCGATCACTTCAATCCATCCGCGACTGTTATTCGCCTGTTGTGGCGGCGGCTCGTCATGATTAACTTGAGCTACTAATTCATCCATTCGTGTTCGACACGTCCTCATCTGCGGAATAAAGCTTCGAATTGTAAAAAGGCGCGAAGGCCGCAATTAAAGCTAATTCAAAACTCATCGATCTCGTTACCAGATCCCTGGAAAGCACACCCCAGGCTCCCTGACGACTACGCACGTCACGGGCACCAGCAACCGCATCTATAACCAATCCAAGCTCGCGACGGCCTTCGACAACATTCTTTACGATGTTCGGAGGAACACTGATCGAAGGTGCTGCCCCAAAGGCGCTCTTCGTGCCATCCGTAGCGTAGGCCCAGCCGCGAAGGAAAGTGTGCCATTCACCATCAACCGATATCGAGTGAAAGCCGCCTTCCAGGCCCACATAAACATCCGCTTCCAGGCGTCTGCTTTTTAGTGACTCGCGTACTGCAAAAGCGCGTTCGCGTGCGCCCTGCATTAGTTGCCAATCGGTGAGGGGCATTGCAGGTACTCCGCTTTCCACCTGCCGCGCTACGACATGCGCGTTCAACCAATCAGGATCGATTTCTGCAATGCGCGCAACGGTCGCGCGCACAGCCATAATCTTTGCAGCTCGATCAGAGCCTAACGCGATTGTCTTAGCTGGCACAGATTCTGTTCGTGGACTCCGGGCGATGTTCGCAGGTCGAATGCGAAGTGCAAAAGAGGCTATAACATACCAATTCAACCCCGTCAAAAGCGACGCCCCAGACGCGCTGCTTGACTTTGATTTGTGCCGTTCCCAGAATCAATGCTGAGCAGTTCTCAAGGAATGTTCTGGAGGTTCGTTCTTGTCGATTGAAGAACTAGTCTACGACTGGAATACCGTAGATCCACTGTTTGCGCCGCCCAATCGAAAGGTGTCTTTCGATGATGAGACGCTGCGCGACGGACTGCAATCGCCGTCTGTCTGCGAACCGGCGGTTGAACAGAAGATCGAATTACTGCACTTGATGAACGATCTCCAAATCGACACTGCGGATATCGGTTTGCCAGGTGCCGGTGGTACACACGCCGCCGGCGTCGAAAGATTGGCGCGCGAAATCGCCGATAAGAAACTCAAAATCCGGCCCAACTGCGCAGCCCGTACTCACCGCAACGACATAATACCCGTCGTCGAGATCTCGCAACGCGCCGGCATCCCAATCGAAGCTTGCACGTTCGTTGGGTCATCATCGGTGCGGTTCTACGCTGAAGACTGGACTCTTGAAAAGTTGCTGCAACTCACGGAGGAGGCCGTCTCGTTTGCCGTTGGTGAAGGCCTTCCAGTGATGTACGTGACTGAAGACACTACACGCGCAAAACCCGAGACGATTAGAGCCCTTTACACGACCGCAATTCGGTGCGGCGCAAAAGCACTCTGCGTTTGCGACACTGTGGGTCATTCCACACCGGACGGTGCTCGCGCGGTCGTGAGATTCGTCAAGTCGATAATTGAAGAAGAAGGTGGGGGTGTTCGACTCGATTGGCACGGACATCAGGATCGCGGGCTGGGTGTTATCAACTCCATCGCCGCCATCCAGGGCGGTGCGGATCAGGTCCATGGCTCAGCGCTCGGAATGGGAGAACGCGTTGGCAATACACCAATGGATCAATTGCTGGTGAATTTGAAATTGATGGGTTGGATTGATAACGACCTCTCAAAACTTCGACACTATTGCGACACCGCCGCACGTGCCTGTGGTTGGACAGTTCCTTACAACTATCCGGTCTTTGGTCGCGACGCATTTCGTACCGCCACCGGCGTGCACGCTGCCGCGGTGATCAAGAGTTACAAGAAAGGCGATCGCCGCTTGGCTGATATCGTGTATTCAGGCGTTCCCGCCGGAGAGTTTGGACTGGAACAGGTCATTGAGATTGGCCCGATGAGCGGCAAATCGAACGTAGTCTATTGGCTTGAAAAACGTGGTTACGAGGCGACTGAGACCTTAGTCAACCGCATCTACGAACGAGCGAAAGCTTCAAGGGGCGTGTTGGAAGAGCGCGAGATCTTACAGTTGTTGGATGCGGGGTAAGTGTCCTGCTGCAAAGTTCACAAGTATCGAACTTATATTAAATGTCTACAGTTGTAGCGTCGGTTCCGGCTCAAACTATTCGCGACCTGCTAGCCGCCCAGCAGGTCGCGGCTGCGTTTCGTATTTTCGATGAAACGGCAGAGGATGTTACCGAGGAGCAAATCCGCATCTGTTCAGTTCCCGCAAGTCCCTTCGGAGAACAGCGACGCGCGGAGTATCTTCGTGAAAGGTTCGTGGAGCTTGGATTAGCCGAGCCCTCAATCGATGAAGAGGGAAATTGTCTCGCATTATTTAAAGGTCAATCTGAGTCGCCGCTTCTTGTCGTAAGCGCCCACCTCGATACAGTTTTTTCTAACGCAACTGATTTCACAATTAGCCGACAACATAATCGATTGTTCGGCCCGGGGATCTCGGACGATGGTTGTGGGTTAGTTGCACTAACCGCCACGGCCGGAGCCATCAAACGCACGGGCCTGCAAACGCGAGGCTCAATCCTTTTTGTGGGGACCGTGGGTGAGGAAGGCGAAGGTAACCTTCGGGGAGTTCGTTACCTGTTGACTAAAGGGCGATGGGCAAACCAGGTCGATGCGTTTATCAGTTTCGATGGACCAGGCGCGGACCGCATTACGAATCAGGCGCTCGGCTCACGACGATATCGCGTTCGCTTGCAAGGGCCGGGCGGGCATTCCTGGGGTGACTTTGGATCGCCTAACGCAATCCATGCTCTCGGCCGCGCCATTTCGCGATTGGTGAACTATCCAGCCCCAAAGGAACCGCGCACTACCTTCAACGTTGGACGCATCGAAGGTGGAGAGAGCGTCAACGTCATTCCTTCAGATGCTCGCATGGAAGTAGACTTGCGATCTGCCGACGAATCCGAGCTTCGTCGCTTAGACGCTTATTTTCGGCGGGCCATCAGTGAAGCTATTGAGGAAGAGAACAGTCGAGCGCGGCCGGGCGATATGCCGCTGCAGCTGCAACTCGATTTGATAGGATCTCGACCGACCGGTGAGACGCCGGCTGATTCGTATCTAGTGGAGTTAGCCCAAGCGGCGACGAGAGCAGTTGGTTATGAACCTCGCTTGGAGCAGGCTTCAACGGATTCCAATCTGCCGATCGCATTAGGCATTCCTGCAGTCACTCTCGGCGCCGGGGGCCAGGCTGGTTTGTCGCATACCCTGGCAGAGTGGTATGACCCAACCGGTCGCGAAAAAGGACTTAAACGAGCTTTGCTCGTGATGCTAGGTGTCGTTGGTCTGACGACTGAGATGGAATCACAATAAAAGGGAACGCAACCTCCGTTGCGTTCCCTTCGTTTTGCCCGCCGATTGAGTTTTCTGTTAGCTCTTTAGTTGATCGGAATCGTAATCCTTGCCGATCCAGCTTTGCCTGGAGGAAACCGCTTCTGTCGCGCGATGCGAACTGCTGTCGGATCGTCACCTGATGCCTGAGTTACGCGACCCGATTCGTCATACGAGACTGTAACTGTCGCTCGCTTCGCACCCGGTTTTGATGGTTCCGCAGTTGAGAGTCGGGCCGACTCATTCTGAGCCCTTGCTGCATCGCGAACTTTTTTGTCTCGTTCGCGTTGTTTTCTTGCCGCCAATGTAGCTGCATCCTCGGTACGTGCACTGGCTGGAGTTTCAGCAGTCTCGACCGCTTGTTTCTCTGGCTGCGGTTGTGCCGGCGCAGGCGTGGTAGCAACAGTTCCGGTCGCAGCAGGTTTTGGATTCGAGCGATACCAGCCCGCCGGCACGCCAATCACTGCGACGCTCGCAAGTACCGCTATGCCAATTGCTCCAATGAACAGCGGTTTTCTTTTGGGCGATTCCTTAACGAAACCTAAGAATGCCGGTGAAAAAGACTTGTGAACCTCCGTCACGATCGATTGGTCATCGGAAGTCGAAGCAAGTTCATCGGGTTCCGGTACATACTCCGGTGGAAAAGCTGTCACCGGGGCGATTCCTTCATCGAGTCGTCGCAAGCCTTCAAGCACAACCTGCGTCCAGGGTTGATTGATCGTGCGTTCCCCCGCTTGAGCATCGACGTTAAATTCAAACTGAGCGTTAGGCAACGTGAGCGCGTAGTAGACCGCGTCGATCCCATGTAACACGCCGAGGCGCGCGTCAACTACAGAACCAGATTGAAGATAGAAGTATCCAGCACCCTGCGGATACAGAACCTTAAGTCGGCCGCTCTTCCGTTGGTTGCAGAAGAACTCGATCAGTTCCGAAAGTGAAAGATCGCTGAGGTGTCCGGTCAATGCCATGTGAACTAACCCCTCCTACGAGAAGGAAAATGAGTTTCGAGAGAGTGTTGATGGCTGCGCTTCAGAGCCGCGCGCGCATCGTGCGTTACGGAAGTAGCGCAAATTTATAGTTGATGGTTCCAGACACCTTCACAGGCGTTCCGGAAAGTTTCGTGGGAGAGAATCGGGCTCGTTTGGCTGCCTGCACAGCCGCGTCACGAAGCATCGGAGGACCGCTTGTCGCGGTGGCCGAGATGACTTTACCGGTTTCATCCAGAATGACCTCAACGGAAACAATACCTTCTGTCTTCATCCGCTTGGCGCTTTCAGGATAATTAGGCGGAGGCAGCGAGATGGCTGTTCCATTCAAGACGCCACCTGAAACTGGCTTCGTGGGCTTTGGTGCAGGACTGGGTGGCGGTTCATCGCCAAGGTTCACCATGGGAACACTTGTGTTGCTGTTCACCGCAAGAGTCTTGGCTTCCACTGAACCAGTGCTGCTCAACCTGCTCGAAGACGTGTTTGGTGGGGGCAATGTCGGAGCAACTGTAGCCGCATTCTTGCGTTCGCCTCGGTTCTTTGGTTGTTTTGGTTCGGGACGCGTCGGAATGGTAGCAGTGGGATTGGCTGCGACGCTGTTCGTATTGGCAGTAGCACTATTCGTATTTGAGGGAACGGGGTTCGTAACTGGATTCGTCGGAGCTGGAGAAGATGTCGGCGTAGCTCCCGGCGTAACCATCTTCACCATGTTCTCATCCAGGTAATACATGATTGAACGATACGTTACTTCCGAAGGCTCAAACGTAACTCGTCCACCGTCGATAACAGCAACAGATGTGGTCATCTTGTTCCAATTACCGGCGAAATCGAATTCGTACTTGTACGTTTCTCTGCTGAGCAGCGTGCCGTCACCATTAAGCAACGTCATTTCACTGATGTTGCCGCGGTCGTCGTACTTGTAAACTTCCTTGCCCGTGAGCGTCGCTCCAGCAATTGGAAAATATTGATTCTCGATTTTGTTTCCTCTGACGTCGTAGGCGACGATCTCGAGTACGACGTGCTTGCTCTCAACCTGCTTCCCATCCTGCGATATCAGCTTCGCAACTTCGGTCCGAACGCGACGAACGGGTCCAATGAGACCGTCTCTGCTGCGATCACTCTCATTTACGGGTTGGGCTGGCACGCTTCCCGCTCGTGCCGTCGCACCAGATTGGGCCAATACGGCCGAATTGAAGGCCAAAAAACAAATACCGATAAAGGTGATTTTCGTAACGATGCTAGACATTTTTCTCTCCGTAGTTCGTTGAGGCAGGCTACTTCAGGAAGTTGACTGTGAAGGCTGGGGGTTTTTAGCGGCCGCTGGACAGTCCTGCCGCTCGGTGGACCGATGTCATAGTAAAGGTTTTAAACCACGTTTGTCTAGAACTATCTATGTTTTCCAGTGATTTGGCGGGAGTTTTGACAGAAAGAGGCCTATTTGACGGGCTCTTTGGGCTGTTCAACAAGAATTGACGCCAATTGGTCAATTAGGCGAATGGTGCCCGCGCCCGAGCGGTCGTTTGCCATGATAGAGAAGGCTAGCCAGTTACCTGCAGGCGTTAAGGCATAGCCAGACAACGTGTGATCGTAGGTCAAGTCTCCGGTTTTTGCTCGGATCTTCGCTGCGACCTCCGAAAGACGTCCCTGAAGAGTCCCGTCGACACCAGCTATCGGAAGTGAATCCGTAAAGGCAGTCGCCGCACCCGTTCGCTGGATAGCTAGTAGAAGTTGAGCCGTCATCATGGGTGTCACCAAATTCAGCCGCGACAATCCAGAGCCATCGTGAATTGCGACACCGCGTGCGTCTGCGCCGACCCGGCCCAGCCACGAACGAACTAAATCGGCTCCCACTTCCTCATCGCCTCTTTCCCGCTGCGACTCATTTGAACCGGATGCGGCGGTTCCGCGCACCCGACCGAGCGTTCGTAGTATCAGTTCGGCGTACAAATTGATGCTGTACTTGTTCGTTTGTTTCACTATCTCTGCGAGCGATTTGCTCGTCACGAATGCAAGTTCTGTCTTATTGTCCGGATTAAATCTTTGACTCTCCGGCATACGCCAATCACGTGACACCGCGTTGCCATCGACTCGAATGCCCTTTGCTGTGATCGCTTTCATGAAAAGTCGCGACGCCCAAAGAGCGGGATTGTGAACTGAGAGAGTTGCACCGTAACCTTGAGCGCCAATTGGCACTTCACCCCATACGGCTACGTTGTTGTCAGAAAGGTTCTTATGTACTCCGATTCTATAACGCGATTTCCGATCGCTCGTCGCCAGGTTGTTGACGATCTGAAAATAATTGTCGCCGTCGCGTATAACTGCTGCTGGTTTCTCGCTTGACTTGGTGGCAGAAGTGATACTGATGTCGACACTGTTGCCGTTGATTGAAAGTGCGCTCGCTTCCGCTCCGAAATACCATTGCAGATCATTCCACTGCCAACCTTCGCCGATTGGTTCACCGCGAAAGTAGCTTTCGTCGCCGACAATGTTTCCCGTTATGTGTTTGATGCCTCGGTCGACGAGAGTTTGAGCGAGCGCTTCGACCGAATTCTGATTATCAGTTATTGAAGAAGAAACGAAGTCTGGTGCACCGCGTCCATACAAGATTAGATCACCGTTTATGTTTCCGGTTGCATCCGGCGGAGCATCAGCATAGACGGAGGTGCGCCAACGATACTCTGTACCTAAGAGATCGAGCGCAACGGCCGTCGTATAGACCTTCATATTCGAGGCGGGAGTAAACAACTTATCTCCGTTTCGTTGATAAAGCAGGCGGCCGTCTTTGATCCTCATCACGGCAATTCCCCAACGGCCCGTCGTGAACTCTGGTCCACTAAGTAAGGAGTCGAGCCGTTCCGAAAGATTTGGATCACGTTCAACGGATGTCGCAACAGACTGCGCCATCGCCTGAGGTGTAGCTTGTTCCGCAGCAATTGCAGAACTCTGATCTGGTTTCGCCGAAGCGCAACCGAACGAAAAGAGCAACACCAACCAGAGAGTTGAAGGCAATGCCTTTTGGATCTGCCGTATGAACGAAATATTTGAGACGCGTTGGAGGTTCTCAGCGCTCAGACGCGGAGATGAGTCTTTCGGTGCGATTGGTTGCGAGTAACTCATGAGCGATGCCATAGACCTGCTCAACGGTGATGTCTTTAATTGTAGAGGCACAAATGATGCGGTGATTATCACCTACTGGTATGTACTTATTAGGAGTAGGGCGATCTAACATTACCACGACGGCAGTACCGGCGGCTGCAGCTGTATGAGAAGGTCCAGTGTCATTTGCAATAAATAGCGTCAGGCGCGCCTGTGCGGAAACCAGCTGAGGGATCGTTAGGCGGTCAAAAAATATCACGGAGGGCGGGAAAAGTTGTCGCATCCTGGGCAGAAGCGATCTTTCTTCGGGGCCTGCAAACACAATTATTCGAACACGATCGTTCCGGATTAGATAATCAGCGACTTCGGCAAACCTTTCGAGGGGCCATCGTCGTCCTTCGTGTCCTGCCCCGGGAAATAGACCCACCAGCAAACTGCCAGTGTTTACATTTTCACGTTTCAGAAGGGCTTCGACTGAAGCATCAGCCGACGCGTCGGTTTTCAGGTGCGGCCTGCGATCCAGAATTGAGATCCCAAGGGGCTTCAGCACGTCTAGATAACGATCGACGAGATGACTCTCTCTTGCCTCTGCGGGCGGCCGCGGTTTGAAGTTCGCAAGAAAATCAATTGAGCGGTTTGGACGGCGTGCGTAGAGTCGATGGGGCGCTCCTGATAGAAACCCTAACAGGTTTGTTTCGGAGAGACTGTGAAGATCGATTACGAAATCAAACTTCCTGTTTCGAACCTGGCTTACAAATTTGATTATTCGGGCGATGGAAATTAGGGTTGCTCCATCGCGCAAACCCACGCGATCTACTTCCAACACTTGATTACTGTACCCGGAGAGTCTGACCACCTCTCCCGCCGGTTTTCCAGTAGCTATTGTTATTTGCGCATTTGGAAAACGCTGGCGTATCGCGCGAAGCGCCGGAAGACTCAAGACGACATCGCCCAACTGGCCAAAATCGATAACGAGAATGTTGCGGGGATCGAATTGCACGGCTGAAGAGTTTTTATCATGAGTTTGAGTGTTGCGCGTAATGCACGAAAGTAACATTACAACATCACAACCAACTATCAACCGAAAATCAGAGTAGAATATGCACCGTTCCCAGACTCGATCTAATCCGAGTCAACCCACTATTCACCGGTAAGATTCCTCCGTCGCCTTTCATTGAAGCGCGATGAAAGATACGCTTTGTACACTCAGTGCCCTCCTACTTCTGCTGAGCATTCAAGCAAGCGCCACGGAACGTGTAAACCGAAAGCTGGACAGTAGCGATGGTCCGCTGAATCCCCCTGTATTCGCCCTCGCGCAAGATGCTGCAGGGTTTATTTGGCTTGGAACCGTGAATGGACTTGTTCGTTACGACGGTTCTGAACTGCGACCCTGGGCAAGGGACGTGCTCGTTCGGGACATCGGATTGCTTACGGCTGGCGCCAATGGAGAGGTGTTTGCGGGTGAATATGGTGGGTCGCTTTTCCGCGTCGTAGCAACGGGCGTTGAGCCAGTCGTTGGGCCTGACGGGAAACCAATCGTCGGTGTTCTCGATTTCTCTCTCGACAACCACGGTCAACTATGGATAAAGACAAATGCCCAAACTTTGCTGCTTCGCGACATTGAAAATCACTGGAAGAGATTTGGGGCCTCAGAACTGTTCGCAGGTGAGCGAGTGACGCGCGTACGACCGGCCGATGACGGCGGCGTGTTTCTGCTCACCGACAAAGCCGTTTGGCACCAACATGCCGATGGAACCCGAACGAAAATTCTAGACGTTGTTAATGCCATGGATGTTATCTCGCATCCGAGCGGCTCTATCTACATCCTGTCCTGGCCATATGAAGGTGTCGTCACCGAAGTAATCAACGGTCAAGCCACGCAACGACTCAAAATTAGCGGACGACCGATCGACTTAGCACTGCGCGGTTCTGTGGTCTGGGTCTCATACGACCGTTTTTTGGCCTCTCTCCGCGAGGGAGCGCCGCCAGACGTAATAGGTCCCGAAGACGGCTTACCAAGCGGTGGACCATTGTTAGTTGATCACGAGGGGAGCCTTTGGCTGGGAACGTTCACGAGCCTCATCCACTATCCGGAACCGGAGACCGTGATATGGACGCAGCGCGATGGATTAGCCAGCAACCATACTCGCTGGTTAGGCCGGACGAAAGACAGTCTGTGGATCACCTACTTCGGAGGAATTGGCCGATTGGAGCGCCAACAAGATCGTTGGAAGGCAATACCTGAGAAGGGACTGGGTGCGCGGCGGCCTTGCATCGATAGTCACGGCACCGTGTGGGCCAGCTCTCCCGAACATCTTTATCGAAGGGATGAAGACGGTCAATTCCGCATCGGGAAAGGACAGATCCCTGGCAACTTATTTATGTGTACATCAGGATCAGACCACTCACTGTGGTTCGCAACGCGCGCTGGTTTGTTTCGAATGTATGAGGATGGTCGTCCTGATGAAGCGCTGTCAGTGCCGTCGGATAATGATGGAAAACCAAGTGGAATCCTTGCAGCATTCGAAGATCGAAATCAGACTATCTGGGTTGCAACTACAGATGGCCGTATCTGCCACGCTCCCGTTCGCGCTGCTGAGTCGAATCAAAAAGACGCTTGGTCTTGTCAAACGTTCGGTGCTTATGTGGATGTGTTCGGATTTGTTGAATCTCCCGGCGGTGAAATTTGGGCATCGACGAGTCGCGCAGGATTGCAACGTTTTCACAATGGTGTTTGGGAACAGCATCCTGCGTCGCGCTTGAGGTCAACTCCCTTTGTGTTCAGCATACACCCTTCTCCAGCAGGCGGAACGTGGATTGTCGGCGGAGGCACAGCTATTAGGGTCAACGAGGATTCTGCACGCGAATTGACGATACTGGAAAATCTCTCGCGTTGGCATGGCCTGCAGTACAGCGGTGGTGGTGATATCGCCGAAGATGCTGATGGTCAACTTTGGATCGCGACGGCCCAAGGAGTGGTTCAAATGCCAAACGTGGCCCGACGCGCAGCTGTTTCACAGCCGCGTGTTGAGTTGGTCGACGTGATGATCAACGGTCAACGAACAACATCAGACGAACAGCAGCTTCCTAACGGCGCGAGTGTGGAATTACATTTCGCCGCGCTTTCCTATCGCGATCGAAGTCTTCTGCGTTATCAGTACCGGCTACATCCCGATGCTGCCTGGGTTGACATGCTCGGTGCTTCGCCTCTGCTTCGGTTTGTCGATTTGCAGGCTGGATCCTATCAAGCGGAAGTACGAGCCTCGCTCGATGGCGAACATTGGTCGGCACAACCGGCAACGCTAACGTTCACCGTGCTGGCGCCATGGTTTGTACGGCCGTGGGCGATCGCAGTGTATGTGCTGCTTATCGCAGTCGGTTTGTACTTTCTGCATCGTGCTCGCGTAAGTGTCTTAGTGCGTTTGGAGAGACAGCGCGCCGAGATCGCTATGGATCTTCACGATGAAATGGGTTCCGCGCTTGGCAGCATCGGTATACTTTCGGAGCTGGCAACACAAGAGGACCTCGAAAGACCAAAGCAGCGCGAACTTAATCGGGAGATTGCCGAAACGGCAGGTGAACTCGGTACGGCCCTGACTGAGATAGTTTGGACGCTTCGTCCTGGACCTACGACACTTGAATCGCTTGCGTATCACTTGGCCGAACGCGGCAATCGCCTTTTTCCTTCAGAAGCACCTTCGTTTGACACAGAATTTCCTAACAGTTGGCCGCCAGTAAATCTTTCGTTGGCAGTGCGCCGAAATCTACTCCTCATTTCTTCAGAGGCATTGCATAACGTATCGCGTCATGCCAACGCGCGACACGTTGTACTTGGCGTTATGCCCGTAGGTAGTCGTTGGAGATTATGGATCGCTGACGATGGGTGCGGCATGCAAACGCAGATCGCACGGACGAACGGAGGTATGGGACTGTCAAATATGCAACAGCGTGCAGCTGATATCGGCGCTGAACTTTCATTCGATACAAACAGAGTTGGCACAACGATCTCCATCGTATTCGATCCGAAGGCTGCAGGTACTCGTATCAAGACCTGAGTCGATGCCTGATCCCACACAATCATGTGAGCACCGACACCGGGATCCATGTTTATACTCGGCCTCGCATTACTCCCTAATCCCATGGATCTAAATGTAGCCGTAATCGAAGACGACCCTAGATACAGACAAAGTCTCGAGGCGCTGTTGGGTTACGCGCCTGGGTTCAGATTTGCCGGAAGCTACGGCTCGGCCGAGGCCGCGTTGGATGAGGTCAATAAGAACCTGCATTGGGGACAGGAACTTGAATGGTCTATGGTTATCATGGATCTGAATTTGCCCGGTATGAGCGGTACCGAGGCAATAAAGCGTCTGAAGCAACTATTACCGCATATGCCGGTGGTGGTCTTAACTGTTTTCGAGGAGCCGACGACTATCCTGGAAGCAATCACGAGCGGTGCCGATGGTTATCTGCTTAAGAAGACAACCGCGAGCGAACTACTTTCTCAACTGCGGATGATTGCATGTGGCGGTGCCCCTTTGACGTCAGGAGTAGCCCGAACGGTGCTTAATCTTCTACGGGATACTCCAAAAGGAGGCGAAGTTGGCCAACCATCTCTTTCTCCCGATAGATTGGATCTCACTGAACGCGAACAAGCAGTGTTGCAAGCTCTGGTTCGCGGCTTATCGTACAAACAGGTCGCGAATCACTTAGGAATTAGTCTCGATACTGTCCGGACCCACATCCGCGCCGTTTACAAGAAGCTGCAAGTTCACAACGTTGCCGAGGCAGTTGCTCGCGCGATTCGCGAGAAGCTCGTCTAATCTCACTCACTTTTGCTTCACATTATCATGCGATTCCAACAGTCTGCTCGCATCCTCTAGAGTTTCAATCCAGCACAGTAGCGTCATTCGTATTTACGTCAGCATTGGAGGTTCTATGAAAAAACTTTTCGTTACGCTCCTGTTCATGGCTACGCTGACGGCTGCTGATGTGCGTGCACAGCGTACACCTGTTCCTGATCGAGATCGCTTCCGCCCGACTGCTGCCATCACGGGAACTGTGCAGCTTGTCGATTGCAATGCGAGTCCAGCCAATGTCCGCATCACGGTTGGCAGACAGGCTGTTCAACCGCGGCCAGTAGCGGGAAATGATTTCCTCTGGAGTTACACGATATCCGGATTGAGCGCGGGCATTTATACGGTAACGCCGTCGGTTGCACGTGGCTGGTGTGGGGGTGGTGCGTGGTCTCCAAGCACCCGCCGAGTCACGATCGAAAACTCTCTAGTTGCTGTACGAGACATCAACTTCGAATATCGGGGACGGCGAACAGTTACAAGAATCAACGCCTCGTTGTTAGCGTCGCTCCTCGAAGCTGCTTTCCGTGGCAGCCAAATACACCTAAACAATTACACACCACGGCGGCACGCGGATTCCGGCCGTGACAGTTGGCATGTTCCTAATGACTCCTTTGTTCGGTTCTCTGCAGCCGCCGGCGGTGAAGAGAGGCTCTTTACGCTGCTGGAAACATCGGCCGGACCTCTCCGCTACTACGTGCAGGATATGAATGTGTCGCGCATCATCGTGCGACCCGCGACGAATGCGTTTCGTGTGACTTTCTTTTTTGAGGGTGGAGGAGGCGTTGAGATTAAAGGACACTGCTCGAACACAACGTCGTCCATTGATCCAGCTTGTGCCGCCGGTTCTGACAGTACTGCGCCCGACTTCGAAGTTAATAACGGCCGGCTCGACATCGATTTAAGGCCAATCGCCGATCGTGGCGACGTAACTTATGGACCATTTGAGATAACCTTCGACGCAAGTGTAGAGGGTGGCGGTGCCGGCAGCATATTTGACACTCAAGTTAAAGAAATGATTCGACAAAAGATGGATGAGTTTGTGAGGCCACTTATAGATCAGCCGTTGAGACGGCGAAATGTTGCGCGATCCTTACGACCTGTACTTGATCGTTTTGGAGTAGGTACTGTCGTTGCTGTTCGTTTTGAGGGTAGCGATCTGGTCATAGAGTCATACCCTCGTTGACACCGTTATTGGCTGCCGGATGTTTCTGTGGAGGTGTCACATGAAGAGACTTGCTCACGAATCTCGTTTTGATTTCATGTGCCTGATCACGTTTCTCACGCTGATCGCGTTCACGCTCGCACATGCACAAGACAAATCCTCTTCCGACAAAAAACGCGATGTATCGCAAGCTGCAAGACGAACGATCCCTATTGTTCGCGTCACACCGACGGTAACCATTAATGAATTACCGAGCT